>DAIDKZ010000026.1 GCA_027449745.1 Acetobacteraceae bacterium
ATCCACCGCGAGTACTTGATAAGGAACACATGGCGGCCGGGGTCGGCGTAGGCCCGTCCCAGCTGACGGGCGACATCGAAGTTGGCGACGTCCAGCTCCGCGGCCTCTAGAGTCATATGTTTCTAGAGCACGGTTCGACCAGATGATTCCATCAGGTCGGACCGTGCTCTAGGGGGCCGATGCCAACGCCCGCTTCCGGGCGTTGACTGAATCGGCCCACAAAATCAGCCTCGTTACCGAGGCAGAAACCCGCAAGCGGAATGGGCCGCACCGGCGCGGCGCTTCGGGCTGGTTGCCTTTGCCGCCGGGACGGTCAACGCTGCGGCGCGGCAGGCGGCCGCATCCGGTATGAAGGGGCGGCGCCCGATGACCCACCACTACGAGACCCTCCAGATCGAGGCGATCGACGCGGCGATCCTGCGGGTGACGCTGAACCGGCCCGAGGTCGGCAACGCGATGAACACGCAGATGGGGCGCGATCTGCTCGGTTTCTGGACATCCCTGGTGGCGAACCCGGATGCCGCGCGCTGCGTGGTGCTGACCGGCGCCGGGGCGCGCGCCTTCTGCGCCGGCGGCGACCTCAAGCAGCGCCGGGGCATGAGCGATGCGGATTGGCGTGCCCAGCACCTCGTGTTCGAGCGTGGCCGGGACGCGCTGGTCGCCTGCCCGGTTCCGGTGATCGCCGCGGTCAATGGTGCGGCCTATGGCGGCGGGCTGGAACTCGCGCTCACCTGCGACTTCGCCTACGCCGCCGCCACCGCGCGCTTCGCGCTGACCGAGGTCACGCTCGGCATCATGCCCGGCGCCGGTGGCACCCAGTTCCTGCCCCGTGCCGCGGGGGAGCGGCGAGCGAAGGAAATCATCCTCACCGGGCAGGCTTTCGGTGCCGACGAGGCGCTGGCGTGGGGCATCGTCAACCGTGTCTGCGCGCCGGACGCGCTCATGGAGGCGGCCCTGGCGACGGCGCGGGTGATCGCCGCCAACGCGCCGCTTTCGGTACGGCAGGCGAAGAAGTCGATCCATCACGGGTTGCAGATGGACCTCACCCGCGGCACCCAGTTCGAGATCGAGGCCTATGACCGCCTGATCGGGACCGAGGACCGACGCGAGGGCGTGCAGGCGTTCAACGAGAAGCGCAAGCCGCGCTACCAGGGACGGTGAGCGCGCGGGTTGACCCGACGGCTTCGCGCGCCATAACGTCCGCGCGCTGGAACCAGAGACGCTGGCAGCAGGTAAAGGGGAGGGGCGCGATGCTCCGTCGGATCGTCGTCTGCTTGCTCGCCATTGCGTGTGTGGCCGGCGCACGCGGCGCGTGGGCCCAGCAATCCCGACCCGCCGATGAGCGGCTGGGCGGCTGTTTCGATGGCTATCTCGACAAGGCCCAGACCGCGCAGGCGACCGCGCCGCAACCCGGCGAGCCGGCGGCACCGGCGGAAATCCGGATCGGCCATCTCCATGCCAGCTCCGGCCCCTATGCCTCGATCTCGATGCCCGTCTATCTGGGCCTCAAGCTCTGGGTCGAACAGATGAATGCCGGGGGCGGGGTGATGGTGAAGCCGTTCGGCAGGAAGCTGCCGCTGCGGCTCATCTCCTATGACGACCAGAGCAACCCCGGCACCGCGGCGACGCTCACCAACCAGCTCATCACCCAGGACAAGATCGATCTGCTGATCGCCGATTCAGGGTCTGTCCTCACCGCGGTTTCGGTGCCGATCGCGCGCGAGCACAAGATGTTCCTGTTCGACCCGACGGGAACCGGTGCGGCGTTCTTCAGCAAGGACAATCCCTACATCGCCCTGCTCGCGGATCCGGTCTCGACGGTCTGGCCGCGATTCCTCTGGGAATTTCTCAAGAGCGATGTCGCCGCCGCGGGCCTTACGCGGGTCGCCATACTCTATTCGACCAATGATTTCACCGGCACCCAGGCGGCCGCGATCCGCGCGGCGCTGAAGGCGCCGGGCTCGCCGGTGCAGATCGTTTTCGACCAGGGCGTGCCGACCAGTACCTCCAATTACGCGGTGCTGATCGACAACATCGCGGCTGCCAAACCCGACGTGGTGCTCGAACTCGGCTATGTCGGCAACGACATCGCCTTCCTGCGTAATCTGCAGGAGTCGGGCACGAAGTTCCCGATGGTATTCACGCTCTATCCCGGGATCGAAACCTCGACGCTGCTGAAGAATGCCGGCCAGGCCGGGCTCTCAGGCGTGTTCTCCTACGTCACGGCGCTGGCCTACAGCTATCCGCCCGAGGTCGGCATGACGCTCGAACAGTTCCGTGACAGCTGGGAAAAATCCTATGCCAAGAGCGGCGTCGAGTTCGGCTGGAACGCCATCGCCGGCTATGTCACCGGGCTCGTGCTCGGCCAGACTCTGGCCTGCACCAACAGCCTGGCGCAGCTCGACGTGCGGAAGGCCGTCTTCTCGCTCTCGGGCAAGCTCAAGACCTTGATCGGCACGTTCGAACTGAACGAGCAGGGCGCGCAGATCGGCGAACTGACGCCGATCGGCCAGATCGCGCCGGAGGGCAAGGACGGCATCCACTTCACCGTCGTCTATCCCCCGGCGATGGCCAACGGCAAGCCGATCTTCGGCACCAAGTAGCGATCGCCGCGTCGCACGCGCCATGCTGGCCCACGCGATCCTCTCGGGGCTGGTGTTCGGCTGCTATTTCACGCTGGTGGGGCTCGGGCTGAACCTGATCTTCGGCGTCATGCGCATCGTCAATCTCGCGCATGGCGACGTGGTCATGCTGGGCGCCTTCGCCGCATTCTGGCTGTTCGCGCTGATCGGCCTGCACCCGCTGATCTCCTCGGTGATCGTGCTGGCAGCGTTCGCACTACTCGGTCTGCCGGTCTATTATCTCGTCGTGCCGCGCCTGCTGGCGGCGCGGGATTCGGAGATGCTCTCGATCATCCTGTTCTTCGGCGTTCAGCAGATCATCGAGGCGCTTGCGACCATCGCGTTCGGCACCTCCGAACGTTCGATCCCCGGGCGCGTGCTCGGCCGCGGGCCGTTGCATGTTCTCGGCCAGACCCTGCCGGTCGCCTGGATCGTCTCCGCCGCCGTCAGCCTCCTGGCCGTCGCCCTCGTCTATCTCTATCTCTATCGCTCGCGTGTCGGGACGCTGACGCGGGCGGTCATGGTCAGCCGCGACGAGGCGCTGGCCAGCGGGATCGACGTGCACCGTGTCTCCGCACTCGCCTTCGCCATTGGCGTGGCCTTGGCAGGCTTGGCCGGCGTGTTCTCGCCCTTCATGCTCGGCAGCGCCACGCCGGCGATGGGTGGTGACGTCAATCTCGCGGCATTCGCCGTGATCGTGATCGGCAGTCTCGGCGACCCGCGCGGCACCATGCTCGGCGGGCTGATCTATGGTGTGGCGCTGATGCTGATGCAGACCTACATGAGCGCCTGGGCCAATCTTCTTCCCAATCTGCTCCTCATCGCCGTGCTGCTCGTCCGGCCCACCGGGCTCCTCGGCCGACAGGTGCGCCGTGCGTAGAGGGGTGCGCGAATTCGTCACCGTCGCGCTGCCGCTGCTGGCGGCATTGGCGCTGGCCCCGCTGGTCTACAGCAACGAGCTGTTGCTGTTCAATTTCATCATGTTCCTGATCCTGGCGCAGGGACTGAACGCCATCTATGGATTCACGGGCTACCTGCCTTTTGGCTATGTCGGGTTTTTCGGAGCCGGCGCCTACGGGTTTGCGTTGGCCGTGATGCATCTCGATGCCACCCCGCTGCCGGCGATGGCCTGCGCCGGCGTGGCGGCCCTGGCGCTCGGGGTCGTGCTGACACCGCTCCTGCGCCTCTCCGGAGCCTATTTCGCGATTGCCAACCTCGCTGCCGCGCAGGCGGTGTATCAGGTCATTTCCAACCCGGCCCTGCAGGACATCACCAAAGGCCCCTATGGCGTGACGCTGTCCTCGGTGTTCGCGCCGGCGCTGAGCTATGGCGTGGCGCTGATCATCCTGGCCGCAACGCTGATCCTCGTCGCCTGGCTGCGCAATGCGCGCTTCGGGCTGGCCCTGCAGGCGATTCGCGAAGACCCGGTGAGCGCAGCGATGGCAGGCGTCGCCGTGGTCCGCGGGCGGACGATCGCCTGGCTCCTGTCCGCGCTCATCGCCGGGCTCGCGGGCGGCGTATTCGCCTGGCACATCTCGGTGTTCTACCCGGAGACCGCCTTCGATCTCAGCTTCAGCATCTTCGCCATCGTCTTCACGCTGTTCGGCGGCGCGGCCACTCAGCTCGGGCCCATCCTCGGCGTGTTGCTGCTCTACGGGCTGTACAACGTCATCGGCATCACCGTTCCGCAATATTTCCAGCTCATCTACGGCGTGCTGATCGTGCTCCTCGTGCTGTTCCTGCCCGATGGGCTCGCGTCCCTGGTCACGCGGCGGGGGTTCCGTGTCCCCTGAACCGCTGCTTCGTGTCGAACGCCTCGGCAAGCGCTTCGGTGGTTTCCGGGCGCTCGATGGCGTCAGCTTCCACATCGATCGCGGCGAGGTGCTGGGGCTTGTCGGCCCCAACGGCTCGGGCAAGACCACCTGCATCAACGTCATCTCAGGTCTCTACCCGCCAGACGAGGGCAGCGTGCTGTTCGCCGGACGGAACGTGGGTGGGCGCAAGCCGCACCTGCTGGCGCGCAGCGGGATCAATCGGACCTTCCAGTCCCCGCGGCCCTTCTTGTCCCTCACCGTGCGCGAGAATGTCGAGATCGCTGCGACGTATGGCCGCGCCAGCGAAGCGGCCCCCACGGTCGATGTCGTGCTCGAACGGCTCGGCCTGGCGGCTGAGGCCGCGCGACGCGCAGAAGATCTCAACAGCGCCCAACAGAAGCTGCTGGATCTCGCCCGCGCGCTGGCCACGGGGCCGCGCCTGCTGCTGGTCGACGAGATCGCTGCCGGGCTCAATCCGGCTGAGTTGCTGCTGATGGCCGAACGGCTGCGGGCGCTCGCGGCCGAGGGCATGGCGCTGCTGGTCGTCGAGCACCTGATGGGATTTCTCGAGCGGGTCACGGACCGCGTGATCGTGATGAATGCCGGGCGCGAGATTTTCGATGGCACGCTCGCCGGAGCGGTGCGGGACGCCGAGGTCGTGCGCGTGTTTCTCGGCGGGGCGGCGCATGGCGGCTGAACTGCTCCGCGCCGACGATGTGTCGTCCGGCTATGGCAAAGTGCAGGTCCTGTGGGGCGCCGGTCTCGCCGTGGAGGCGGCGGAGACTGTGGTGCTGCTGGGCGCCAACGGGGCCGGCAAGACGACGCTTCTCAAGGTTCTGATAGGGCTCCTGCCGGCGTGGAGTGGGCGGATCCAGTTCAGGCACGAGGACATCACGCGGCTGCGGCCCGATCAACGGGTCCGTCGGCGCATGGCCTACATGTCCGAGCTGGGCGTGTTTCCCGGCCTCACCATCGAGGAGAATCTGCGCATCGGCGGGCAGTTCGCTCCGCCGGCGCAGCTGCGCGCGCGGCTGGCTGAATTGTTCGAAACCTTCCCCGCCCTTGCCGACAAGCGCCGTGCGCTCGCCTCCAGCCTCTCGGGTGGCCAGCGCAAGATGCTGGGTATCGCCAAGGCGCTCGCCGCGGATCCGCTGCTGCTGGTGATGGACGAGCCCTCGGCGGGATTGTCGCCGCTGTTCGTCGCCGAGGTGATCGCAGTGCTGCGTCGCTTCCGCGGCTCCGGCCTGGCGCTGCTGATCGCCGAGCAGAACGTGGCTTTTCTCGATCTGGCCGACCGCGTCTACACGCTCGATAGCGGACGCATCGGCTTCGCGGGCACGGTCGCGGCGCTGCATCAGGAGGATGCGCTGAACCGGGCCTATTTCGGACTGGGTTGACCGATGACCAAACCTCATCGCGGCCGACGCGCCGAGTATCGCGTCTTCCACGCCATCACCACGCGCTGGAAGGACAACGACATCTACGGCCACGTCAACAATGTCGAGTACACCTCGTATTTCGACACCGCCGCCAACCATTTCCTGATCACCAACGGCGTGCTGGACATCGTGCACAGCGCGACGATCGGCATCGTCGTGGAGACCGGCTGCCGCTACCACGAGTCGGTTGCGTTTCCGGATCGGCTCGAGGTCGGTCTCCGGGTCGCGAAGATCGGCCGCAGCTCGGTTCGCTACGAACTCGCCGTGTTCCGCGAGGGCGCTGAGCTCGCCGCCGCGGAGGGGCATTTCGTGCATGTCTATGTCGATCGCGCTAGCATGCGCCCGGTTCCGATCCCGGACGCGGTGCGGCAATTGCTGGCGACGGTCGAGGTCGGCGCGTAGAAAATGTCGAGGTCGGCGCGTAGAAAATATAGGGAGAGACGTCATGGACCTGGGGCTGAAGGGCAAGAGCGCGATCGTCTGTGCGGCGAGCAAGGGGCTCGGCCGGGCCTGCGCCACGGCGTTGGCGCGCGAGGGCGTCGCGGTGGTGATCACGGCGCGGAATGCGGCGGCGCTCGAACAGACCGCGGCTGAGATCCATGCCGCCACCGGTGCCACGGTGACGGCAGTTGCCGGTGATATCACCACCGAGGCCGGACGCGCCGCGGCGCTCGCCGC
Organism: Acetobacteraceae bacterium; assembly: GCA_027449745.1. Classification (GTDB taxonomy): domain Bacteria; phylum Pseudomonadota; class Alphaproteobacteria; order Acetobacterales; family Acetobacteraceae; genus JAJZVV01. Next base: position 6,553 of record DAIDKZ010000026.1, read on the forward strand.
CTGTCCTGCGCCGGACATCCTGGTCAACAACGCCGGCGGCCCGCCGCCGGGTGATTTCCTGTCGTTCGGCCACGACGACTGGATCCGGGCGCTGGAATCGAACATGCTGACCCCCCTGGCCCTGATCCGCGCCGTGCTCGACGGCATGTGCGCGCGCCGCTTCGGTCGCATCGTCAATATCACCTCGGCGGCGGTGAAGTCGCCGATCGCCACGCTCGGCCTGTCCAATGGTGCCCGCGCCGGCCTCACCGGCGCGGTCGCCGGGCTGGCCCGTCAGGTGGCGAAGCACAATGTCACCATCAACAATCTCCTCCCCGGGCCGTTCCTCACCGACCGCCTGCGCGCCAACTCGGCCGAAGCGGCGGCGAAGGCCGGGCGCAGTGTCGATGAGATGATCGCCGAGCGGGCGAAATCCTCGCCCGCCGGGCGCGTCGGTGATCCGGCAGAGTTCGGCGAGGCCTGCGCCTTCCTCTGCGCCGCCTCGTCCGGCTTCATCGTCGGGCAGAATCTGCTGCTCGACGGCGGCGCCTTCAACGCCACCATGGCGTGAGAGGGCGATGAGCTGGCAGCCCGAGCTCGAGGAGCTTCGCGCCCGCGAACGGCTGGCCCGGGCGATGGGCGGGGCGGAGAAGGTGCGCCGCCAGCACGAGGGCGGGCGGCTGACGGTGCGCGAGCGCATCGCCCGCCTGCTCGATCCGGGCAGCTTCCACGAGATCGGGGCCATTGCCGGCCGCGCGACCTATGGCGAGGACGGCGCGCTGGCCGAGTTCGTGCCCGCCAACTGCGTGGTCGGCCGCGGCCGCGTCGAGGGGCGGCCGGTAGTCGTCACGGGCGACGATTTCACCGTGCGCGGCGGCTCGGCGGACGCCACCATTCCTGAGAAGACGCTGCTCGCCGAGCAGATGGCGGCCGAGATGCGCGTGCCCATCCTGCGCGTCATCGAGGGCTCGGGCGGCGGCGGCTCGGTGAAGACGATCGAGACCACGGGACGGGCTAATCTGCCCGGCGGGCTCGGCCGCAGCACGCTGGTGTTCCACTACACGACGGCGAATCTCGCCGCGGTTCCGGTGGTCGCGCTTGGCCTCGGCTCGGTCGCCGGGCTCGGCGCGGCACGGCTGGCGGCGAGCCATTTCTCGGTGATGACGAAATCCTCGGCCGTGTTCGTCGCCGGCCCGCCGGTGGTGGCACGCCTCGGCGGCTCGCACGAACGCGAGACGCTGGACAAGGAAGCGCTCGGGGGGTGGGAAATCCAGACCGGCTGCGGCGCCGTCGATCACGCGGTGGACAGCGAGGAAGCGGCCTTCGCGGCGGCGCGGCGCTTTCTCTCCTACCTCCCCGCCTCGGTGCACGAGTTGCCGCCGCACGCGGTGCCGCACGACGATCCGGCGCGGCGCGAGGAGATGCTGCTGGCCGCGATCCCGCGCGATCGGCGCGCCGCCTACATGATGCGCCCGATCCTCGACGCGGTCTTCGATCGCGGCTCGGTGTTCGAGACCGGCAGGTTCTTCGGCCGCTCGGTCATCACCGCCCTGGCGCGACTGGATGGCTACCCGGTCGCGGTGCTGGCCAGCGATCCCTGTTTCCACGCCGGCTGCTGGACGGCCGATGCCTGCCAGAAGGTCGTTCGCTTCGTTGATCTGGCCGAGACGTTCCATCTGCCGGTGGTCTATCTCGTCGATTGTCCGGGCTTCCAGATCGGCCCGGAGGCGGAGCGGACGGCGACCATCCGCCACGGCGTGCGGGCGATGGCGGCGGTGAACCAGAGCACGGTGCCGTGGTGCTCGGTGATCGTGCGCAACGCGTTCGGCGTCGCCGGCGCGGTGCATCAGCCGGCCGGGCGCTATGCCCAGCGCCATGCCTGGCTCTCCGCCTTCTGGGGGTCGCTGCCGCTCGAGGGCGGCATCGAGGCCGCCTACCGGGCGGATCTCGATGCGGCGGAGGACCGGGTGGCGAAGCTCACGCAGATCGAGGCGCGGCTCGAACAGCTGCGTTCGCCCATGCGCACGGCGGAGGCGTTCTGGGTCGAGGAGCTCATCGACCCGCGGGATACGCGCCGGCTGTTGTGCGACTTCGCGGCGCAGGCGCAGACACGGCTGCGGCCTGCGCCGGGCCGGCTGGAGATGCGGCCGTGAACCGGCGGCGGATCAGTCCGGCTGCTCCAGGCTGAACTGCTCCTCTTCCTCGTCATAGCTGTAGAGTTCGGCGTAGCGACCCCAGGAGACGACGGTGCGCAGCGTGTCGGCGGCGTACTCCGCGGACATGTGCGATTCCATCTCTTCGAGAAACGTCGCCGCCGAGACGCGCCGGGCGGGCGCGGCGTCCAGCGCCTTGCGGATCTCGGCGGCGAGCGGGACGTGCGCGAGCAGGGCGGTGGTGAACAGCGTCTTGCGCGTCTCGCGCTGGGCATCGGCGAAGCGGCGGCCGGACTCGGTGAGCTTGAGGTCGCCCTCCGCCAGCTCGGCGAAGCCGAGCACATGCAGCGCCTCGCCCAGCACCAGCAACTCGTCCACCTCCATCTGCAGCACCGCGGCGAGCATGGGCAGATCGGCCCGCCCGTCATAGGGCGGGCCGGCGAGTGCCTCCATGAGACCGGAGAGCAGATTGGTCGAAACGGGATGCAACACCTGGCCCAGCGCCGGCGCGGGGACGGGCGCCGGCGGCCCGCGGCGTGTCATCAGCGCGTAGATATCGTCGACCAGGGCACGGAAATCGGCAGCGTGGCGATCGCGCGGGTGAGGAAAGCCGATGCGAATCTCGTGAGCGATGCGCCCGGGGTTGGCGGAGAACACGAGGATGCGGTCGCACATCAGCACCGCCTCCTCGATATTGTGCGTCACCATCAGCAAGGCCTTCACCGGCATCCGGCCTTCGGACCACAGCTCGATGAGGTCGGTGCGCAGTGTCTCGGCCGTGAGCACGTCCAGCGCGCTGAACGGCTCGTCCAGCAGCAGCAGGTCCGGATGCACCACCAGCGCGCGGGCCAGCCCGACGCGCTGGCGCATGCCGCCGGAAAGCTCCTTCGGATAGGCGCTCTCGAAGCCGCCGAGGCCGATGAGGTCGATCGCCTCCTCCGCCCGTCGTTCCCGCTCGGCGCGGCCGATCCCCTGCGCCTCCAGCCCGAGCTCGACATTGCCCTGCACCGTGAGCCAGGGAAACAGCGCGAAATTCTGAAACACCATGGCGATGCCCGCGGCCGGGCCCGCCAGTGGTGCGCCCCGCCACAAAACCTCGCCCGCGCTCGGTGCGAGCAGCCCGGCAACGATGCGCAGCAAGGTCGATTTCCCCGAGCCGGAGCGGCCGAGCAGGCCGACGATCTCGCCGGAATGCAGCGCCAGCTCGACATTGTCGAGCACGAGCAGATCGGCGGCGCTGTCCTTGTGGTAGGTCTGCCGGCATTGACGGACGGCGAGCAGCGGGTCGGCGACGGCATCCATCGGGCGCTTCCTCAGAACGTGGCGCGGCGGGAGGTGTAGTCGTAGAGCGGGCGCCACAGGGCGCGATTGAACAGGACGACGAAGGCCGACATCACGGCGATGCCGAGAACGAGCTTGCGCATGTCGCCGGCGTCGGACGCCGCGGCGATGTAAGCGCCGAGCCCATGCGCGACCAGCTTCGTCGAGCCCCAGGAGGCGACCTCGGTGACGATCGAGGCATTCCACGCGGCCCCGGAGGCGGTGATGGTGCCGGTGATGAGATAGGGCAGGATGCCCGGCAGGATCAGCCGCCGCCACCACAGCCAGCCGCGCAGGCCGAAATTCGCCGCCACTTCCTTGAGGTCGGCGGGAAGCGCGGCGGCACCGGCGATGACGTTGAACAGGATGTACCACTGGGTGCCGAGCAGCATCAGCGGCGTCAGCCAGACATCCGCCAGCAGATCGAACCGCACGATCAGCATCACCACCAGGGGAAACAGCAGATTGGCCGGGAACGCCGCCATGAACTGCGCCGCCGGCTGGACCCGTCGCGCCCATACCGGGTGCAGCCCGATGCGGACGCCGACCGGTACCCAGAGCAGGCAGGACAGCGCGACCACCACCAGAACCCGCGCCAGGGTCAAGAGGCCAAGCTCGACGCAGGTCGCGATCTCGGCCGGGGACAGGATCGGGCGGAGAAACCGTGCGGTCCAGCCGAGGCCGATGATGACGGCGATCAGCGCGATGATCAGCCAGAGCGTGTCCCTGCCGGCCCCGCCGCGCGCCCGCGCCCGCACCGGCAGCAGCCGCAATCCGCCGAGGCGCGTCACCGCGGCGCCAAACGCTTCGGCCGCGATGCGCAGCACGCGCGTCTGGCGCAGCAGCACCAGCAGCCAGGGATCTTCGGCCTCGGCGGAGGCGACGGCGGTCTCGTAGCGGAATTTGCCCGACCAGGCGACGAGCGGGCGGAACAGAAGCTGGTCGTAGGCCAGGATCACCAGGCCCATCGCCAGAATCGCCCACAGCACCGCGGCGATATCGCGCTTCTCCAGCGCCAGCGCGACATAGGAGCCGATGCCGGGGAGCTTCCAGGTGGTATCGCCGACCGACACCGCCTCCGAGGCGACGACGAAGAACCAGCCGCCCGACATCGAGAGCATCGTGTTCCAGACCAGCCCCGGCACGGCGAACGGCACTTCCAGCCGCCAGAATCGCTGCCACGCGGTGAGCCGGAAGCTGGTCGCCGCCTCGTCGAGTTCGCTCGGGATGGTCGTCAGCGACTGGTAGAGGCTGAACGCCATGTTCCAGGCCTGGCTGGTGAAGACGGCGAATATCGCCGCCAGTTCGGCGCCGAGCACCTTGCCCGGGAACAGGCTCATGAAGAAGACGACGGTGAAGGAGAGAAACCCGAGGATCGGCACCGATTGCAGAATGTCGAGCAACGGGATCAGCAGCCGCGCCGCCCGCGGACTCTTCGCCGCCCAGGTGGCATAGGTGAAGGTGAAGATCAGCGAGGCCGCCAGCGCGGCCAGCATGCGCAGCGTCGTGCGCGCGGCATAGAGCGGCAGATGGGCCGGATCGAGGCTGACCGCCAGCGCATCGGCCGCGTCGAGCGGCACCAGCGTGCCGCGGGCGACATGGCCGAGCGCCGCCAGGGCCGCGAACACGCAGGCGACCGCTACGGCGTCCCACAGATTGGGCAATCGCCGCACGGGCAGCCGGGTCGGGTCGGGAAGGGCTGCCATGCGGCGACCTCTTTGCTTGCGGAGTAACCCGGCCGGTCCCGCACGACCCCTCCGCCGGCGATCGAGGCCAGATCTGCAGCCTCGGGCTGGCGCTTCCGCGGGAGGCGGACCGCCGGAGACTAACGGAGCCCCCTGGCCGTGTCATCGGTAGCGACGGTGACAGTTTGGCGCTGCCCCAGCCGCCGATATTACGCGCGCCTCGTTCTCGTCGACGATGATCCTGCGGTTCGGTCCGAAGGCTTTGCGCACCGTGTCATCGTTCGCCGGGTCGGCCGGAACGCGATAGGCGATCACGGTCGTGTTCAAGGCGACGAGCTGCTTGCCGCCATCCAAGGGCGCCACGAAAAGCGGCGCGAATGGGTTGACGCCGGAGCGCGCCGAACGGACGATCAGGGTCCGTAATCGTCCCGAGCGACCGCCAGGAGCCCTGTCATGACCCTGCCCGCGAGCCTTGAGAGCCGACTGCGCCTGCCGGCGATCGGCTCGCCGCTGTTCATCATCTCCTGCCCGGCGCTGGTCATCGCGCAGTGCACCGCCGGCATCATCGGCAGTTTCCCCGCGCTGAACGCGCGCCCCGACAGCCGGCTGGACGAGTGGCTGGCCGAGATCAAGGCCGCGCTCGCGGCCCACGATGCCGCCCACCCCGAGGCACCCTCGGCCCCGTTCGCGGTCAATCAGATCGTCCACAAATCCAACCTGCGCCTCGATCACGACCTCGAGGCCTGCGTGCGCCACAAGGTGCCCGTCGTCATCACCTCGCTCGGCGCGCGCGAGGAGGTGAACCAGGCGGTGCATTCCTACGGCGGCATCGTCCTCCACGACGTGATCAACGACCGGTTCGCGCACAAGGCGATCGAGAAGGGCGCGGACGGGCTGATCGCGGTCGCCGCCGGCGCCGGCGGGCATGCCGGCACCATCTCGCCCTTTGCGCTGATCCAGGAAATCCGCGCCTGGTGGCACGGGCCGCTGGTCCTGTCCGGGGCCATCGCCACCGGCCGGGCGGTGCTCGCGGCGCAGGTGATGGGCGCCGACCTCGCCTATATCGGCTCGGCCTTCATCGCCACGCGCGAGGCCAACGCCGATGCCGCCTACAAGCAGATGATCGTGGACTCGACCGCAGCCGACATCGTTTATACGAACCTCTTCACCGGCGTGCACGGCAATTATCTGCGCGGCTCCATCGTCCGCGCCGGCCTCGACCCGGACGACCTGCCGACCTCGGACCCGTCGAAGATGAATTTCTCGTCCGGCAGCTCGAAGGCGAAGGCGTGGCGCGATGTCTGGGGGTCGGGCCAGGGGATCGGCGCGGTGAAGGAGGTGCTCGGCGCGGCGGACCTGGTGGCGCGGCTCGGACGCGAATACCGTGTCGCGCAGGCGGAGGTTGCCGCCGCCGCCGGGCGCGGCGTGCGCGTCGCCGCCGAGTAGCGGCGGGGAGGGCCGGTGCGCATCGTCATCATTGGCATCACCGGTCGGGCCGGGTCACGGATCGCCGCCGAAGCGCTCGCCCGCGGCCACACCGTCGGCGGCCTGGTGCGCAACGCTGGCCTGGGCCTGGTTCCGGAGGGCGTGGCGCTGGTCCAGGGCGATGCGCGGATGTACGACCGGCTGCCTGACCTCGTGCGCGGCTACGACGCGGTGGTGGTGGCGGCATTCCTGCGCGATCTGTTCGCTGAACTGCTCGCCGCTGCCCTGCATCGGGCCGGCGTGAACCGGTTGTTCGTCGTCGGCGGGGCGGCGAGCCTGGAGTTCGCGCCCGGCCGGCCGCTCCTCGATCTGCCGGACTTTCCCGAGCCCTACCGGCCCGAGGCCGAGGGTGCCAAGCGTTTCCTCGAAGACCTGCGCGCGATCGGCGATCTGGATTGGTCCTACCTCTCGCCTGCGGCCGAGTTCGAACCAGGCGAGCGCACCGGTCGCTTCCGCCTAGGCGGCGACGCGCTGCTCACCGACGCCGAGGGCCGCAGCTGCATTTCGATGGAAGACTATGCGATCGCCGCGCTCGACGAACTGGAGGCGCCGGCGCATCTCCGGCAGCGCTACAGCATCGCCTATTGAGCGGCCCGCCGCCGGGCCGCGTCAGTGCAGGCGCGGCGCCCGGAGGAAGCGGGAACGGTCGGCGGATTCGATGGCGAACTCGCGGCGCTGCTCGCCGCGCTGCACCGCCAGCCGGACCACGCTGCCCGCCGCGCCTACCGCCCAGACCCGCCGCCACACGCTGGCGAGATCGGTGATGGTCTCGCCCTCCACGGCCAGCACGCGGTCGCCGACCTCGATGCCGGCACGCGCGGCCGGCCCGGTCTCGGCGAGCCCGCCGACGACGACGGCGTCGTCGCTCTCGCCGGCATAGAGCCCGAGCCACGGCCGCGGTGGCTTGGCGCGGCGCCCATAGGTCGCGAGCTCGTCGATCACCGGCGCGAGGCGGTCGATCGGCACCACCATGTTCATATCCAGCCGTCGCCCCTTGCCGTCGGCGCGCTGCACGATCAGCGACCCGACGCCGAGCAGGCGCCCGTCCTCGCCGATCAGCGCCGAACCGCCCCAGAACGGATGCGCGGGGGCGGTGAAGATCGCGTCCTCCAGCAGATATTCCCAGTAGCCGGCAAAATCCTGGCGGGCGACGATGCGCGTCTCCACGGCGTGGCGCGGCCCGCCCGCCGCGGCCAGGATCGCCGCATCGCCAACCTGCAGCCCCGCCGCATCGCCCGCGTCCAGCCAGGGCAGCCCCAGCCGTCCCAGCGGCTGGATCAGGCCGAACCCGGTTTCATGGTCGTAGGCGAGGGCGTGGCCGGGCACCGCGCCCTTGCGGCTGGTGAGCCAGATCGTCTCCGCCTCGGCGATGAGATAGCCGATCGTCAGCACCAGCCCGTCGGCGCGGATGACGACGCCGTTGCCGCTGCGCTCGGTGCCGAGCGCGCCGGCGGTGAAGGCGTCGGACGGCACCAGCGTGCGCACGCCGACCACGCAGTCCAGGGCGCGCGCCAGCTCGAAGCGGTAGTCCGCCGGGTCGGGCTGCAGCTGGTCGGGAATTTCCCAGTCCTCGTCATCGCTCATCGCATGGGTCCCATGGCCGGCCGGTCATTCGGCATCGGGCTGGTTGGCCGGCAGCGCGCGCGCGAACGCCGGCAGCGCCATCGCCGCGTCGAAGACGCGCCGGACGGTGGGGTAGGGCGCCATGTCGAGCTTGAAGTTCGCCGCGTTCACCACCTGCGGCACCAGACAGATATCGGCCAGCCCCGGCGCATCGCCGTGGCAGAAACGGCCGGTCTCGGCGCTTGCCGCCAGCATCGCTTCCAGGGCGGCGAAGCCTTCGGCGATCCAGTGATTGTACCAGGTCTGCACCGTCGCCTCATCGTGCCCGAGCGGCTGGCGCAGGTAGCGCAGCACGCGCAGATTGTCGATCGGATGAATGTCGCAGGCGACGATCTGGGCCAGCGCGCGCACCCGCGCGCGGGCCAGCGGCGTGGCCGGCAGCAGCGGCGGGTCCGGCAGGGTCTCGTCGAGATATTCGATGATCGCCAGCGATTGCGTGAGCACGGCGCCGCCATCCTCCAGCGCGGGCACGAAGCCTTGCGGATTGAGCGCGAGAAACGCCGGCGCGCGCTGTTCGCCGCGACGCAGATGGTGGGTCTGCTGCTCGAACGCGACGCCTTTCAGGTTCAGCGCGATGCGTACGCGGAACGACGCCGAGGACCGATAATAGCCGTGCAGCCGCATGATGCTCTCCTCCGTCGCGGCGAGCCGCGTCCTCGCCGTTGCCAATGCCCGATCGCTACTCGCGCATGATCCGCGCGGCCAGGGCGGCGGCGACGCTGCGGGGTGCGAGCCGGGTGCTCGCGGCCAGCGCCGCATTGCCGACGCCGGCGACCACGCCCGCCCGCCCGGCGAGCAGCGCACGAATGCCGATGCGGGCGACCGCCTCGCTGCTCATCGCCGTGCGTTCGACGAAGCGGTTGTTGCGTTGCCCGGATACGAGATGGAACTCGGTCCGCGTCACGCCCGGCGAGAGTGTCGTCACGCTCACGCCGCTGCCGCGTAGTTCCTCGTTCAGCGCCACGCCGAAGGACAGCACATAGGCCTTGCTCGCGGCATAGACGGCGTAGTTCGGCGTCGGCTGGAAGGCGGCGGTGGAGGCGACGAGCAGCACGCGGCCGCGCCGGCGCGCGCGCATTCCCGGCAGGAACAGATGCGTCAGATGGGTCAGCGCGACGACATCGACCTCCAGCATCTGCGCGACCCGGCTCCAGTCGGAGCCGGCGAAATTGCCGAACACGCCGAACCCGGCATTGTTGACCAGAAGATCCACGTCGAGCCGGGCCGCGGCCAGGCGTGCCGGCAGCGCGGCGCGCGCGGCGGGGTCGGCCAGATCGGCCGGCAGCACTTCGACGCCGGTGCCGTAGCGGGTGCGGATCTCCTCGGCGAGCTGCGCCAGCGCCTCGGCGCGGCGCGCGACGAGCACGAGCCCGGCCCCATCTGCGGCCAGAAGCCGGGCGAAATCCGCCCCGAGGCCGCTGGATGCCCCGGTGACCAGCGCCGTCCAGCCGGCGAGTTTGCCGCTCATTCGTTCGTCCCCTTCAAGGCGCGCCAGCCGATGTCGCGCCGGCAGAACCCGTCCGGCCAGTGGATCTCGGCGATCGCAGCATAGGCGGCGGCGCGGGCGGCGGCGAGGTCGTCGCCGGTCGCCGTCACCGTCAGCACCCGCCCGCCATTGGCGACCAACTTTCCGTCGCGGCGGTCGGTGCCGGCATGGAAGACCTGCACGCCTTCGATGGCAGCAGCGCGTTCGAGCCCGCCGATGAGGCCGCCGCGCACGGGCGTGCCGGGATAGCCGCGCGCCGCGACCACCACGGCGATCGCGGTGCCGTCCGACCAGCGCAGATCGAAATCCGCCAGTTCCCCGTCGCAGGCGGCGAGCAGCGCCGCCAGCAGGTCCGAGCGCAGGCGCGGCAGCAGGGCTTGGCATTCCGGATCGCCGAAGCGGACATTGAACTCGATGAGTTTCGGTCCGTCGGCGGTAAGCATCAGCCCGGCGAACAGGATGCCGCGGAAGGGCGTGCCGCGCGCCGCCATTTCGACGAGCGCGGGGCGGATGATGCGCGCCATGGCCGCATCCGCGAGCGCTGGGGTGAAGGCGGGCGGCGGCGAATAGGCGCCCATGCCGCCGGTGTTCGGCCCGGTATCGCCCTCGCCGACCCGCTTATGGTCCTGCGCCGCGCCGAGAAACACCGCCTCGGTGCCGTCGCAGAGGGCGAACAGCGAGACCTCCTCGCCGACCAGGCACTCCTCGATGACCAGGCTGGCGCCAGCCTCGCCCAACGTGCGCTCGGCCAGGAACGCGGCGATCGCCGCCTCGGCCTCGGCCTCGGTCTCCGCCACCACCACGCCCTTGCCGGCGGCCAGCCCGTCGGCCTTGATGACGATCGGCGCGCCGCGGCGGCGGACGAATTCGACCGCCCCGGCCACGTCCTCGAAGCGCTCCCAGCGTGCCGTCGGGATGCCGGCGGCATCGGCGATCTCCTTGGCGAAGCTCTTGCTGCCCTCGAGCCGCGCCGCCGCCGCGGAGGGGCCGCAGCAGCGGATGCCGGCGGCAGCCAGCGCGTCGGCGAGCCCCGCGACCAGCGGCGCCTCCGGCCCGGGCAGCACCAGGTCCACATGGCTCTCGCGCGCGAAGGCGACCAGCGCGGCGATGTCGCTGGCGCCGATCGGCAGATTCTCGGCCAGCGTCGCGGTGCCGGGATTGCCCGGAGCGCACCAGAGCCTGGTCAGCAGCGGGCTGGCCGAGAGCGCCCAGCACAGCGCGTGTTCCCGCCCGCCCGATCCGACCACCAGCACCCGCATGCGACCCCCTGTTCTGCCGGCCCCGCGCATAGCATAGGCTGGCGGCATGAACGACGCCCAGTCCCCGCCTTTGCCCGGCAATCTGCCCGAATTCACCGTCTCCGAGATCGCCGGCGCGGTGAAGCGCACGCTGGAGACGGCCTTTGCCCGCGTCCGCGTGCGCGGCGAGCTCACCGAGGTGAAGCGCTACCCCTCGGGTCACATCTATTTCTCGCTCAAGGACGAGGGCGGCAAGCTGGCCGCCGTGGCGTGGCGCTCTGCGGTGCCGCGGCTCGGGCTGGCGCCGGAGAACGGCATCGAGGTCATCGCCACCGGGCGGATCTCGGCCTATGGCGAGCGCTCCAGCTATCAGCTCATCGTCGAGCGCCTCGAATATGCCGGCGTCGGCGCCCTGCTCGCGCGCATCGAGGCGCTGCGTCTGAAGCTCGCGGCGGAAGGACTGTTCGAGCGCCGGCGCGCCCTGCCGGTGCTGCCGCGCGTGATCGGGGTCGTCAGTTCCGAGCAGGGCGCGGTGATCCAGGACATCCGCACCACCATCGCGCGCCGGTTCCCGCGCCCGATTCTGCTCTGGCCGGTGCCCGTCCAGGGTGAGGGCGCGGCCGAGCGAATCGCGGCCGCCATCGACGGGTTCTCGGCGCTGCCGGAGCTCGGCGCGGTGCCGCGGCCGGACGTGCTGATCGTCGCGCGTGGCGGCGGCAGCCTGGAAGACCTGATGGCCTTCAACGACGAGGCGGTGGTGCGCGCCGCCGCCGCCTGCACCATCCCGCTGATTTCCGCGGTCGGTCACGAGACCGACACGACGCTGATCGACCACGCCGCCGACCGCCGCGCGCCGACGCCGACGGCCGCGGCCGAGCTGGCAGTGCCGGTGCGGGCGGAGCTCCTCGCCGATCTGCAGCACCGCGCCGCCCGCCTCGCCGCCGCGGCGAACGCGCTCCTCAAGGACCGGCGCCTGCGTCTGACCGCCGCCGCGCGCGCGCTGCCGGATCTGCCCGCGCTCCTCGGCACCTCACGCCAGCGGCTCGATGACCGGTCCGAGCGCCTGGCGCTGGCGCTTCCCAACCTGGTCGTGGCGCGGCGCGCCGGGCTCGATCGTCTCGCTGCGCGCCTGCCGGCGCCGCGGGCGCTGTTCGACGCGCGGGCGGCGGCGCTCGCCCTGCTCGGTCAGCGCCTCGGCGCCGCCCTGCGCCACACCATCCAGGTTCGCCGCCAGCGCGCCGCACCGGCGATGGCGCGCCTCGGCCCGGCACCGCTCATCGCGCGCCTGCGCGAGGCCGGCGCCCGGCTGGACGGGCTCGGCGCCCGGCTCGCCTCGGTCTCCCACGAGGCGGTGCTGGCCCGCGGCTACGCGCTGGTCCTCGATGGCGGCGGCAGGCTGCTCACGCGCGCTGCCGATGTGGCGCAGGGTGCGCGGCTGCGCCTGCGCTTCGCCGATGGCGAGGTCGCCGCCAGGGCCGAACGCGGCACCACGCCGCCGGGGCAGGGCGCGCTGCCGCTGTAGCGGCCGGACGCAGGACGCAGGCCGCGTCCGGGTGCCGATCCCGCTTTGACGCCGGCGGCTGCCCGGCTAGGTTGGCGCCATGGATCAGGACAGTTTGCGCACCCTCATCGAGACCGATGTCGCCATCATCGGCGCCGGCCCGGTCGGCCTGTTCGCGGCGTTCGAATGCGGCATGCTGCGCCTCGGCTGCGTTCTGATCGACGCGCTGGATGCAGTGGGCGGGCAATGCACGGCGCTCTATCCGGAGAAGCCGATCTACGACATTCCCGGCTTTCCGCTGGTCGAGGCCGGGGTGCTGATCGAGCGGCTGGAGGAGCAGATCGCGCCCTTCAAGGTGCCGCGCCTGCTCGGGCGGCGCGTCGAGCGGCTGGCCGGCGCGGCCGGCGCGTTCGAACTCGGTACCGATGCGGGGGATATGGTGCGGGCGAAGGCTGTGATCGTCGCCGCCGGCGCCGGGGCCTTCGGGCCGAACCGCCCGCCGCTCGCCGACCTCGCCGCCTATGAGGCGAGCGGCGCGGTGCAGTACTATGTCCGCAGGCGCGAGGATTTTCGCGGCCGGCGCGTGGTGATCGCGGGCGGGGGCGATTCGGCGGTCGATTGGGCGCTGGCCTTGCGTGGCATCGCGGCCGAAATTCTCGTCGTCCATCGCCGCCCGCGGTTCCGAGCTGCCCCGGAAAGCGCGGCCCAGCTCGACGCGGCGGCGGCGCGCGGTGAGGTGGAACTCGTCATCCCCTACCAGCTCGCGGCGCTGCACGGCGCCGAGGGCGCGCTGGAAGCCGTGGAGGTGGCCAGCCTGGACGGCGAGCGCCGCCTGCTCGCCGCCGACCGGCTGCTCCCATTCTTCGGGCTCTCCACCGATCTCGGTCCGATCGCCGGCTGGGGCCTCGACCTCGCCATGCACCATGTCCATGTCGAGCCGGCGACCTGCCAGACCAGCCTGCCGGGCGTCTTCGCCATCGGCGATGTCGCCACCTATCCGGGCAAGCTGAAGCTGATCCTGCAGGGATTCTCGGAGGCGGCGATGGCCGCACACGCCATCCATCCGATCGTCCACCCGGGCCAGGCGCTGCACTTCCAGTATTCGACCTCGACCGGCGTGCCTGCGGCCTGATCCGGCCCGGCCGGGCGGCTACTCGGCGGCCATCCAGTCCTCGATCAGCCGCCGCGCGATCGAGTCGCCGCGCGGCAGCAGGAAGCCGTGGTCCTTGTGGTTGCGGATCTCGGCGCGGCTGAACCAGCGCGCATCGCGCAGCTCCTCCGGGTCGATGCGAATCTCGTCACTGAGACCCTCGGCGTAGAAGCCGAGCATGATCGAGGCCGGGAACGGCCATGGCTGGCTCGAATGATAGACCACGCGCCCGACGCGCACGCCGGACTCCTCGAACACCTCGCGCGCCACGGCTTCCTCGAGATTCTCGCCAGGTTCGACGAAGCCGGCGAGGGTGGAATACATGTTGGCGCGCGGAAACCGGTGCGAGTGCCCGAGCAGGGCCCGCCCGCCGCGGACGACGAGCATGATCACCGCCGGATCCGTGCGAGGGAAGTGCTGCGTCTGGCAGGAATCGCAGACCATCACGTGGCCGGCGCTGCGCGGCGTGCAGGGGCCGCCGCAGACGCCGCAGAACCGATGCCGGGTGCGCCAGTGCATCAGCCCGCGGGCGTGGGCGAGGATGGCGGCGTCGTCGGCGGTGAGCGTGCCGGCGACGCCGCGCAGATCCTCGAAGGCGCCAAGCCCTTCGGGCAGCAGCGGCAGCGGCTCCTCGGCCGCGCTCAGGTCGACGGCGAAGACGGCGCGCTCGCCCAGCAGCCCGAGAAAGGCCCACGGTCCGCCGGCGGCGCGGCTCGGGGCGGCGGCCGCGGCGGCGACAAAGACGGCTTCCGGCTGCCCCTCGGCGAGGCCGCGCAGCAAGCTGCGGCCGCGCCAGACGGGGACGAACAGGCTGTCGGCATGCTCCAGTGCGGTCTCGATCCAGCCTGCGTCCTCGCGCCGGAGAACCGCCCGGTCGAGCGGGTTGCCAGTGTAGGCGTTGGCACGGGACGGGCCGGAGGGGAACACGGCGATGCCTCTTGGCTCAGGAGGGGTCGGGTTTCGGGGACGGCTCAACGGCGCCACCAGCCGCGCTTCTTCTCCACGCTCACCGGATCGCGGCCGATGACGATCGGGCGGATCGCCGGCTCGGCCGCTTCGGGTTCCGCTGTCTCTGGCTCGGCCGTCTCTGGCTCGGCAGCCTCTGGCTCGGCAGCCTCTGGCGCCGGGTTCGCGGCTGCGATCTCCGGCACCGGGACCGGCTCGGCGGGCGGGGGGGTGATGACCGCTTCGGCGAGCGTGGCCGTCCCGGCATCGGGCGCGGCGACCGCGTGGATCGGAATGGCGATCGGTTCGGAGATCGGCGCGGCCGCGGGCTCGGGCTTCGGTGCCGACCGGCGCCGCGGCGCTGGAGGCGGCGGCGGCGCCGCGGGCGGGGGCGAGAGCTCGCCTTCCAGGGCCTGATCGATCGCTGCATAGATGTCGAAGGCCACGCCGCCGAACGGATTGGCCGGGGTCGGGCCGGTATAGGACGCGGCCGGCGGTTCGTCGGCGATGCCGATGGCAGGCTCGGTGGCCGCGCCCGACCGGCGCCGTCCGCCGCGTCGCGTCCGCTTGCGCGGCGCGGTGGCCTCGGCCGCCACGGCTTCGTCGGGCGCTGCCGAGGCGGCGATCGCCAGGGTATCGATGGGCTCAGCGGCGGGCGCCTCGGCACCATCGGCCACGGTCTCCGACATCGGCGCCTCGGCCGCGTCATGCGCCACGCCGTCGCCCGCAGCTCCGAGGGCGTCCCCAATGGCGTCCCCAATGGCGTCCCCGCTGGCGCCTTCGATGGCCGTCTCGGGCGCGCCCTCCTCGCGCCGTCCCCCGCGCCGCCGCCGACGGCGACGGCGACGGCGGCGTTCGGCATCCTCGCCGGCCGCGCTGTCCTCGCCGGCTGCGGCCGGAACCGGCGCCGCCTCGGCGAGCACGGGCTCCTCGGCGATCTCGTGCTCCGGTTCCACCGGCAGCTCCGGGGCGAAATCCGGGGTCACCGCTGCCGGCGCTTCGATCGCCGACGGCGCGCGCAGGCGCTCGATGCGGATCTGCGGCGGGCGCAGGCTGTCATCGGCGGCGAAGCTCACGCGCATGCCGCTGCGCTGCTCGATCTCGCCCAGCCGGTCGCGCTTGTGGTTCAGGATGTAGAAGGCGACGGCGCCGGCGACATGGACCAGAATCTCGCCGGCGCGCCGCTTGGCGCCTTCCTCGTCGATGCTCCGCAGCACGTGCAGGGCCGCATTCTCGGTCGAGCGCACATGGCCGAGGCCGCCGCAATGCGGGCAGGTGACGAGGCTGGTCTCGGCGAGCGAGGGCCGCAGCCGCTGGCGGCTCATCTCCAGCAGGCCGAAATGGCTGATATGGCCGATCTGGATGCGGGCGCGGTCGCCTTTCAGCGCCTCCTTCAGCCGGCGCTCGACCATCGCGTTGTGCTTCTTCGACTCCATGTCGATGAAGTCGATGACGATCAGCCCGGCGAGGTCGCGCAGCCGCAGCTGCCGCGCCACTTCCTCCGCCGCCTCCATGTTCGTGCGCAGCGCGGTGTCTTCGATGTTGCGCTCGCGCGTCGAGCGGCCGGAATTGACGTCGATCGCGACCAGCGCTTCGGCCTGGTTGATGACCAGATACCCGCCGGAGCGCAGCGGCACGGTCGGCGACAGCATCGCATCGAGCTGCGCCTCGACCTGGTGGCGGGCGAAGAGTGACTGTCCGCCGGGGCTGTCGTCGCGCCAGGCGATCACCTTGCGGGCATGCGTCGGCATCAGCATGCGCATGAACTCGTGCGCCGCCTGGAACCCGGCTTCGCCATCGACGACGACCTCGTCGAGATCGCGCGAATAGACATCGCGGATGGCGCGCTTGATGAGAGAGGCTTCCTCGTAGA
Source organism: Acetobacteraceae bacterium (assembly GCA_027449745.1). Lineage (GTDB taxonomy): Bacteria > Pseudomonadota > Alphaproteobacteria > Acetobacterales > Acetobacteraceae > JAJZVV01. The sequence goes on from DAIDKZ010000026.1 coordinate 22,991, forward strand.
TCAGCGCCGGGGCCACCGACCGCATCGTCGTCTCGCGAATGTCGTCCCACAGGCGCAGGAGATATTCGCAGTCGCGCTTGATCTCGGGCTTCGGCCGGTTGGCGCCGGCGGTGCGCACGATGAGGCCCATGGTATCGGGGATCTCGAACTCGCCGACGATGTCCTTCAGCCGCCTGCGATCGGCGGCGGAGGTGATCTTGCGCGAGATGCCGCCGCCCCGCGGCGAGTTCGGCATCAGCACGCAGAACCGGCCGGCGAGGGAGATGTAGGTGGTGAGCGCGGCGCCCTTGTTGCTGCGCTCCTCCTTGATCACCTGCACCAGAAGAATCTGGCGCCGGTGGATGACTTCCTGGATCTTGTAGTTGCGCAGGAAGCGCGGCGGAATCCGGCGCTCGCGCATCTCGTCGGCGCCATCGGCATCGCCGCCCACCGTCTCCGGCGGCGGCGCGTCGCTGACGACC
>DAIDKZ010000027.1 GCA_027449745.1 Acetobacteraceae bacterium
GGCTGCACCGGGCTCGTCCGGTGCTCGGCGGCGATGGCGCCGAGGCGCGCTTCGACCTCGGTGAGCTCGGCGCGCAGGCTCTCCAGATCGCGCAGCAGCGGGTCGATCGCCGCCTCGATCGGGGTGCCGTAGGGGACGAAATTGGCGCGCTCGCGCTTGCGCTCGATCGGGCGGGCGGGAATGCCGGCGACGGTGACGCCGGCCGGCACCGGCTGGACGACGACGGAGTTGGCGCCGATTCGGGCATTATCGCCGATAGTGATGGCGCCGAGGACCTTGGCGCCGGCGCCGATGATGACATTGCGCCCGATCGTCGGGTGGCGCTTGCCCCGCTCGGAGCTGGTGCCGCCGAGCGTGACCTGATGGTACATGTAGACATCGTCCCCGACCTCGGCGGTCTCGCCGATCACGACGCCCATGCCGTGGTCGATGATCACGCGCCGGCCGATGCAGGCGCCGGGATGGATTTCGATTCCGGTGAGCATGCGGCCGAGATGGGCCAGAAATCGCCCGAGCAGCCGGATTTTGTGGCGCCACAGCCAATGCGCCAGGCGATGCCACACAATCGCGTGCAATCCAGGATAGCAAAGCAGAACTTCAAGATCGGACCGCGCGGCCGGATCCTTCTCGCGATAGGCCTGGATGGTTTCACGCAAAAACATGAAGGCCATGCGACATTTCCATTATCAAACGGCGGAGGTCCGCCCTATATTGACGGCACCGGCGGGAGGCTTCCGACCATCCCGTGTGTCGGGTCAGGGCGGCAGCAAAGGAGAGACGAACGAGGCGCACCTGGTCTCGCAGCGACACGGTGCCCTCTGACAATTCGAACGATCGGCCTTCCGAGGGTCACGGCTTGGCAGTCTCCTTCCGGGGCAAGGCGTATCGTGCGGGGTCATTGCGTATCGTGTCTGGCAGATGGGCACGCCGCAAGTCCTGCAAAAGGGGAGAGACGGGCCGGCGCCGCGCGGAACGGAGCGGGGCGCCAGGGGAAGCCCCCAGGGGAAGCCCCCAGGGGAAGCACGGGGGAAGCCCCGAGGGAAGCAAGAGGGATGGCCGGGGCCACCGGCTGAGCGTGATGAGTGGCCGACGGTGACGAGTGATCGATGCGTCCGGACCGGTCCGGGCGCGAGCAGAAAACGGAAACTGGAACGCGATGCCTGAAGTCATGTTCGCCGGCCCGGATGGGCGGCTCGAAGGTCGCTACCATCATTCCAAGCAGAGCGGCGCGCCGCTGGCATTGGTGCTGCATCCGCACCCGCTGCATGGCGGGACGATGAACAACCGCATCACCTACACGATGTACCAATCGTTCCAGCGACTCGGCTTCTCCGTCCTGCGCTTCAATTTTCGTGGGGTCGGCCGCAGCCAGGGCCGCTATGACGGTGGCATCGGCGAGATCGGCGATGCCGCCGGCGCGCTCGACTGGCTGCAGGCGGTGAACCCGAGCGCCGGCGGGCTGTGGATCGCCGGCTACTCGTTCGGCGCCTTCGTCGGCATGCAGTTGCTGATGCGCCGGCCGGAAGTCTCCGGCTGGGTCAGCGTCGCTCCGCCGGCAAGCCATTATGATTTCGGCTTTCTCGCGCCCTGCCCCTGTGGCGGGCTGATGATCCATGGCGACGCCGACGAGCTGGTGCCCGAGCCCTCGGTCAAGAAGCTCGTCGAGAAGCTCAACACCCAGAAAGGCGTGCGCGTCGATTACCGGGTCTTTGCCGGGGCCGATCATGTTTTCGCCCAGCATGCCGAGGCGGTCGCCGCGGCGCTGGAGGACCATGTCGGCAAGGCGATGAGCCCGCGCGCCATGCCGCTCGCCGCCGACTGACCTCGCCGGCCCCGGGCGGTGCGCACCGGCTGGGGCTGCGCGCCGGCTGGGGCTGCGCGCCGTCAGCCGCTACGCCTCGTGGAATTTCAACAGCCGCCCGGCGTTGCCCATCACCGCCAGCGTGCCGACATTGTGCAGCACTGCCGCGATCAGCGCCCCTGAGGGGCCGAGCAGCCCGGTCGCGGCCAGGCCGATCACCACCACCGTCCAGCCCAGCCCAACCGCAACATTGGTGTGGATGGTGCCACGGCAGCGCCGGCTGAGCCGCACGCAGGTGGCAAGGCGGCGGAGATCGTTGCTCATCAGCACGACGTCGGCCGAGGCCAGCGCGACATCGGTTCCCTGCGCCCCCATCGCCACCCCGACCGCGCCCGCCTTCAGCGCGAGCGCGTCGTTGATGCCGTCACCGACCACCAGCGGCCGGTAGCCGGCCCGCGTCTCGGCCAGCACGCATTCCAGCTTTTCCTCCGGCAGCGCCTCCGCGCGCACTTCCGGCACGCCGAGCCGCGCCGCGATCGAGCGGGCCACCGACGCACGGTCGCCGGTCAGCAGCAACTGCCGCCGCAGCCCGAGTCCCTTCAGGTCGGCGATCGCGGCCCGCGCCTCGGCGCGCGGCTCGTCGGCGAGCAGCATCCAGCCGAGAAAGCTCTCGCCGCGGCCGACGCCGGCGATCGGGCCGTCATGGGCCGGCGGCGGCGGGGCGGTGACGCCGTGCTCGGCCAGCAGCTCTGGCCGGCCGAGCACGACGATCTCGTTGCCGAGCCGGCCGACGACGCCGAGCCCGCGCGCTTCCTTGACATCCTCGAGCGGCAGGATCGCGCCCAGCGGGGCGAGCGGCGCCAGCGCGCGGCTGACCGGGTGGTTGCTCGCCGCGCCGAGCGCGCCGGCGACGGATTTCAGCGCATCGACATCGACCCCCGGCGCCGCCCGCGCTTCCGCCAGGCGCAGCTGGCCGAGCGTCACCGTGCCGGTCTTGTCCAGGATCACGGCATCGACGCTGGCGAGATCTTCGAGGAAGGCGGCGCCCTTGACCAGGATGCCGTGGCGCCCGGCGACCGCGATCGCGGCGATCGAGGTCGCCGGCGCCGCCAGCACCAGCGCGCAGGGGCAGGAGGCGACCAGCACCGCCAGCATCCCGGCCGTGCTGCCGGAGGCGAACCAGACGCCGAAGGCGGCCAGCAGCACCAGAATGGTATAGCGCCCGGCATGGTGCTCCAGCAGGCGGGTGACCGGCGGCTTGGCCTGCTCGGCCTGCTGCATCAGCGCGATCACCCGGCCCAGCGTGGTCTGGCCGCCGACGCGCGTCACCTCCACCTCGAGCACGCCGTCGAGATTGAGCGACCCGCCGAACACCGCGCCCCCCGGGCCGAGCTCGGCCGGCACCGATTCCCCGGTGATCGAGGCGGTGTCGATGCTGGCCACCCCGGTGCGGATCAGGCCATCGGCCGGGATGCGCTCGCCTGGCCGGAGCGCGATGCGGTCGCCGGGGCGCAGCGCCTGCGCGTCCACCTCCTCGGCGCGGCCATCGGCGCCGAGCCGGCGGGCCTTGCCCTTGGTCAGCCGCCCCAGGGCACGGATCGCCTCCTGCGAACCGAGCAGGGATCGCTCCTCCAGCACGTGCCCGACGGTCATCACCAGCGGCAGCAGTGCGGCGGTGGTGAGGTCGCCCTCGGCCCAGGCGGCGATGAGGGCGAGGGCCACGAGCTGGTCGGTGACGCCGTGCAGATCCGGGTGGCGTAGGCTGTACCAGGCCGCCTGCAGCGCCGGCACGGCAACGAGGAGGGCGGCGAAGCCGGCGACGAGTTCGGCGATGTCGAGCTGGTCCGGCGCCGCCAGCCGCAGCACCGTGGACAGGATCAGCAGCCCGGCAGTGATCAGCGACAGGGTCAAGCGCAGCGCCAGCGAGCGCCGCTCGCCCTGGCTCAGCAACCCGGTTTCGGCGAGCGCGGCGCTCATGGTCGCGTTCCTTTGCTCTCTCCCGCGGGCGCGGCGGAGGGTGCGGGCAGGGACGGGCCGGGCAGATAGAGATGGTCGGCGGCGCCGGGCTCGACGCTGTCCACCTCGCCCGCGCGGCGCAACACCGCGCCGACGCGATCGGCGTAGAGCCGGGTCAGCAGCACCTGGCCGAGTTCGCCCTTGAGCTGCGGCGCCAACGCGGCGATGCGCGCCGCCCGCGCCCGCGCATCGGAGCGGCGCTCGGCCGCCGCGGCCTCGGCGTCGGCGACGATCCGATGCGCCTGCTGCTCCGCTTTCGCGGCACTCGTGGTGGCGAAGCTGCGGGCCTCGGCGATGAGCTGGTTGGCGGTCTGCGTCACCGTCAGCACCCGGTCGAACGCCGCCTTGGCGTTGCTGGGCAGGGCGGCGGCGAGGTCGATGCGGCTGACGGTGACGCCGAGCCCGGCGCCGGAACGCCGCTCTGATGCACCGGCGGCGGCGAGCGCGGCCAGGCGCTGGTTCATCGCCCGCACCAGGTCCGCGCGCAGCCGCTCGCGCCCGCCGGACATCCCCGTTTCCTCCGGCCGCGCCACCAGGATCTCGTCGAGATCGCGCGCGGCGCAGACGGCGGCGGCGCTGGCGATGAAGATCCGCTCCAGTGCCGGACGCACATGCGCCTCGGCGACGACGAAGGCGAGCGGGTCGCTGATCTGGTAGAACACGGAGGCCTGCAGATGCACGACGCCGCCATCCCCGGTGAGCAGAAACCCCGCATTGCCGCGCGCGTCGGTGCTGATCTGGAACTCCGGTGGCCGGCCGGCCATCATGAAGCCGTGCTCGTCGAACCCGGTGATACGCAATTCGATCTGCCGGTCCACGGCGGGGATCAGCAGCACCTGCTCGATCGGCCGCGGCCAGGCCAGCACCAGCCCGGCGCCCTGCAGCCGGACGATGGCGCCGAGCCGCAGCACCACGGCGCGGCTGTCGGACGGCACGCGGCGGATGTTCGAGCCGGCCCAGGCCGCGGCGAGGCCGAGCACCAGCAGGAACAGGAAGCGGAAGGCGAGGCGGACCGACTGGGCGAGCGGCCCTTCGGGAAGCCGATCGGGCGCGCTCATGGCTTGGCCGCCGCTGGCTCCGCCTCCTTCGTCGGCCCGTCCACCAGCAGGCGGAAGGGAGCGGCGTCGGTGCGCAGGATCAGGCGCGCATTGGCGCCGATGATCTGGTCGAGCGCGTCGAAGCTGCGCAGCAGCGTGTAGAGATCCGGCGCGCTGGCATAGGCGCGGGCGGCGATGCCGGCGGCCTCGGCGCGCGAGGTGGCCTCGATCCCGGCCGCGTCGGTGCGCGCCTTGGCCACCAGGATGCGCGCGTCGCGGTCGGCGTTGGCGCGGATTTCCGCGGCCTGACGCTCGCCCTGGGCGAGGCGCTCGGTCGCCACCGTCTGCCGCTCGGCGCGCATCCGCGCCACCGTGGCGGCCAGCGTCTCGGCCGGCAGCGTCAGGCTCTCGATGCCGACCTGGCGGATGGTGATGCCGTAGGCGTGCCGCACCTGCTCCTCCAGCCGCTCGCGCAGCCGGCGCTCGAACGCGTCGAGCTGGACCTTGGCCGGGTCGGCGTTCACCAGGTTGGCGAGGTCGAACCCGCTGGCGGTGATTTCGAGGGTCGAGCGGATGAAGCTGCGCAGCTGCTCGGCGGCCTCGTCGGGCTGGTTGCGCACGGTGCGCAGGAACTGGCGGATGGCGTCGGGCTCGTCCGGCACCTGCCAGGCGAGATAGGCCTGGACCAGGATGCGCAGCCCGTCGCGCGTGCCGACATCCTGGAGCCCACTCGAGGTCGTACGCAGACGGAGATCGACCCGGATCGTGTTTTCCACCGGGGCGGGGATGCGCAGCGCGAGGCCGGGAGCGGTGATGACGCGGACCGGGTTGCCGAACCGGGTGACCACCACCGCCTCGCCCGGGCTGACCAGCACCAGGCAGGCGGCGAGTACGGCGACGAGCACGACGAGGAAGGCAACGGCGAACCGCACCGAAGCGCCCAGCCGACGCGCTGCCGGCGAGACCGGCCCGTCCGGCGGCAGCGCCCCGTCGCCGCCATGCGCATGGCCGTGATCATCGCCGTGATGGCCGTGATGATCGTGGTGATGGTGATGATGGTGGCCGTGCAGGAGCGACATGGGCGGATCCGGAGCGGGGCGTCAGGGAGCGGGGGCGGCGTAGTCGCGCAGGTCCAGCGTCGGCCCCGCCCCGGCCAGCCGGTGATCGAGCAGCAGCAGCCGGGCGCGGCCGAGGGCGGTCTGCAGGCGCTGCAGCCGGCGATCGAGCAGGAAGGGGGTCGGCGCGGCGCTCCATGCGGCGTGGTCGGCGGCGAACAGGGTCTGCTCGGCCTCCGCCTCCCGGATCCGCTCGGCGGCGGCGGCCGTGGCCTCGTCCTGGGTGGTGACCGCCTCGGTGCGTGCCGCTTCGAGCCGCTTGGCCAGCGCGCCGTGTTCCTCGGCGACGACGAGGCGGGCCTTGATCTCGGCCGCCTGCACCGCGTGATAGGCGCCGGCGGCGGCCTGCGGCGGGTGGATCGCCTCGACGATCACCGCCATCACCTCGAGCCCGGTGCCGAGTGCGTCCAGCTCCGCCTGCAGCGCGGCGCGGAACTCGGCGGTGAACCCGGCGCGATTCTCGCCGAGCACTGCGGGCAGGGTGTGGGCGGCGAAATAGCGCGCGAGCAGCCGGCTGGAGAGGCCGCGCAGGAGCCGTTCCGGCGTCTCGACCCGATAGGCGGAAGCCCGGGCCGCATCGTCGCCGAGGCCGACGCGATAGACCACGCGCAGATCGGCGACGATGGCCTGGAACCCCAGCCGCCCGTTGCCGGCGGCCGGGCTGGCGACGAGGTAGGTCGCCTCCGAGGGGTGGACCTGATCCCACAGCCGGTCCGCGCTCGGCGGCGCCGGCGCCTCCGCCGTGGCCGGCGGCGCGGCGATCGCGGTATCGGCTGCGGCCGGGCCGGGCACGGTCAGCGTCACCGGAATATCGTGCAGCGTACCGCGCTCGATCCGGCGCATCACCCCGAGCGGCCAGGGCAGACGCAGATGCAGCCCCGGTCCGAGCACCTCGACGGGCACACCCAGCCGCTCATAGATGGCGCGATCGTTGAGCTGCAGCGCCACCAGCCCGCTCAGCCCCCAGCCGAGCAGGGCGGTGCCGAGGGCCACCGCCGGCGCCGCCTGCCAGACGAAGCCGAGCGCCCAGCTGCGGGTGAGGTCGATGCCGAACTGCGCCTCCATCGCGCCGCCGATCGCGGCCGGGCCAGGCAGGCGGGGCTGGATCAGCCGGGCCAGCGCGCTGCGCGCGACCAATTGCGCGCGCTCGGCGGTGGCGAAGGGCAGGAACAGCATGGCGAGCGCCCGCGCCGCCAGTTCGGCCGCGACCAGCAGGACCAGCGCGCCCACCGCGCGCTCGACCCAGACTGGCCAGGCCGGCCCGAGCGCCTGCAGCGCCGTGGCGCCGCCGACCAGCAGGAGTGCTGCCAGCGGCACCCGCTGCAGCCAGTGCAGCGATTCGGCCTCGCGCAGCGCGTGCGCCGGCAGACCGGCCAGGAGGCGTTCCAGCACCAGCACTGGGAACGCGGCCAGCGCCAGAATCGCCCCGCCGATCAGCCCAGCGTCGGGCGGCGGTGCCGGGGCGGCCCGCCACCCTGCGAGCACGGCGAAGGCGGCGAGCAGGGCCAGCATGCCGCTCGCGACCGCCTGCGGCCACCCGGCAAGGCCGGCGCCGCCCGCGATTTCCTCCTCGGGGCCGGCCTCCGCCAGCGCCTCCGCGCGCTGCCGCCGCGCGACGCCGAGCAGGGCGGCCGTCACCAGCCCGGCGGCTGCGATCAGGAACGCGCCGCCGAGCGGGCCGCTGGCCTCCGGCGACAGAGCGGCGGCGAGGAGCGCCGGCCCGCCGCCCTGATACGCGGCGACGCCGAGCACCGTGCCGAGCAGGGTGAAGCCGGCGCCGGCCCAGGCCAGCAGCGCCAGCCACGGCTCCGCACCCTCGGCGCCGCCGTTTCCGTCGCCGACCCCGTCCTGGTCGCCAGTGCTATCGTTCAGCATCAGCCGCCGGAATCATGCCGACATAGCCGGAGATGTCCGCGTACCAGACATTCCCCTCATGGTCGGTGGTGAGAGTGTAGGGGCGAGCATGGTCGCGCGGCAGGGGGAAGCTGGTGATCGCGCCGGCGCGCAGGCGGCCGATGGCGCCGGTGCGCAGCATGCCGAACCAGATCGTCCCATCGCGCCCGATGGTCAGGCCTGAAAGTCCGGCATTGCGCGTGTTGACAGGAATCTCGTTGAACGTGCCGCCGGCGTAGTGGGCGATGCGGTCGGCGCGGACCTCCAGGAACCAGACGCTCCCATCGGGCGCCACGGCGATGTCGGAGGCAACGGCGTTGCGCTGCGGCAGGTCGAGCGCGGTCATTTTGTCGTCGGCGCTGATGTGCAGGAGCTGGTCGCCCGACTGCAGCGTCGCCCAGACACTGCCATCGGCGGCCAGCGCCACGCCGTAGGGGCCGCCGCGCGCGGAATCGTAGATGTGCCGGGTGAGCGTGCCGTCCTTGAACCGGGTGATGGACAGCCCGGTCTCCTCAGCGAACCAGGCCGCGCCGTCGGCGGCGACGGCGAGGCGGCCGAGGCGGACGCTGGCGGTATCGAGCGGGAAGCGGTTGACCTCGCCCTCCGGCGCGACGCGGGTGATCGCGTGGCCGGCATTGTCGGTGTACCAGGCGGCGCCATCGGGGGCGATGCCGAGCCCGATCGGTTCCAGATTGGCCATGTGGGTCGGCAGGCGCTCGACCTTGCCGCCGCGCAGCCGTCCGATCGCATCGGTGAGATCGATCGTGAACCAGATCGTCCCATCCGGCGCCGCGGCGATCGCGGTCGGCATGTCGAGCGGGTTGAGCATTTTGTATTCGACGAAGCCGAGGCGCGGCTGCAGCCAGCTTCGGCCCAGCGCGAACCAGGCGCCGAGCAGCACCGCCGCCGTGAGCCCGGCGAGCAGTGCGAAGCGGCGCGGGCGATGGAGGACCGTTCCGTTCATCGCCGCAACACCGCCGCCTCGTGGGCCCGCGCCTGGTGGTCCGCGGCCGGGCCGCGCCCGCTGCGCAGGCGCAGCAGGCCGAAGACCAGACCGGCGCCAAGCAGCAGCAGCGCCAGGACGAGCGCGCCGGCGCCGACGAGGTCGAGCAGGTCGGCGCGCGCCAACAGCGCCTTGCCCTCGATGGCGCTGCGCCAAGCCTCCGCATACGGGATCAGCGAGAAGACCGCATACAGCGTCGCGGCGCTGGCGGGGTCGCGCGCCAGCGGCCCGGATTCAAGCCGCACCGGCAGCCCGCCCTCGCCGAGCTGCCATGTTTGCCCGCCATCGACGCTGCGGAACAGGCCGCGGTCACCGGTGACGACGAACGTCGCCGCCGCGGCGTCGGCGGCGATGCCGCGGACGACGGGGGCGGCGACCGGAAGCACGCCCGGCAGACGCTGCCAGCTCTGCCCGAGATCGTCGCTGCGCAGGATGCCGGCGCCCTGCGCCGCCCAGAGCCGGGCCGGGTGGGCGGGATCGAGCGCGATGGCGCCGAGTGCGCCGGGAGCGGGGCGGGCCTGCCAATGGCGCCCGCCATCCTCACTGGCCATCAACCGGCCGGCAGCGAGGAGCAGAACCACCTCCTTCGGCGACCGTACCACGGCGAGTTCGCTGAGCCCGGAGGCCGGCGCGGCCAGCTGGTCGAAGCGGGCGCCGTCGTCGTCGCTGGCGAAGAGCCCGCCCGGGCCGAGCAGGTAGACGCGTCCGGACGCGGCGCCGAAGGCGATCGCGCGGGCCGGCGCGGCCGCGCTGGGCGCATCGGCCGCCGTCCATTCGCCGCCTGTCCAGCGGAACAGACCGGCCGGCGTCCCGCACAAGGCCGTGCCCCCGGCCGGAGCGAAGGCGACGGCGAACACGGCGCCGTTCAGCCGGTCCGGAGCCTCCTGCATCCAGCTCCGTCCACCGCTCGGCGAGCCGAACAGGCCGTTGTCGGTGCCGAGCAGCAGATGGTTGGAGTCGCGCGGATCGACCGCGAGCGCCAGCGTGCCGTTGAGGAAGAGCCCGACATCGGCGCCGATCCAGCTCGCGCCCATGTCGCGCGAGCGGAACAGGCCGCCATAGGTGTTCGGATCATGCGCCAGCGCGTCAACGCCGGGCACCAGCGTGGCGCCGAGCAGCCATGCGATGCGGAGGAGCCGGGCGAGGCGGGAGCACTTCATCACGCTGCAGACTATGCCCTCTCGGATCGGGACCGCGAAGCCTAGAGCACGGTCCGATCGGATGGAACCATCCGATCGGACGTTGCTCTAGAAACGCGAACGAGAGGCCGATCGCCGGCCTCTCGTCCTTTGGCAACGCTCAGACGAAGCCGTTACATCGGCTTGCGCGACTTCTCACCAGGCGCGAGGGTCACTTCGGCGGCATGGGCGCCGTTGCCGATCAGCCAGGAGTTCTTCGTCAGCGGATAGCCGGCGGTGTAGCTCAGCGGCTCGTGTGCCGAGACGCAATTGTTGTAGCCGCCGGTGATCTTGTAGCACTTCTCATAGGCGAGGAACTGCTGCACCGAGTCGGTTTGCTGGATGTTGGCGACCATCCAGTCGCGGATGCCTTCCCACGACGAGTAGGCGTCGCCGCCGAACACCATCTTGCCCATGGCCGTCGGCACTTCGAGCAGCTGCGAACCGTTGGTGTGGGCGCGGAAGGCCGGGTGGATCTTCACGCCCGGGATCACTTCCATCTCGCCGTCGACGATCACCGCCTTGCCGGCGAGGACCTTGCCGTAGACCTGCTCCATGGTCAGCGGCTCATAGCCGCAGGCCGGCGTACGCGCGCAGCCGCCGGGGGTGTTGTTGACCGCGGAGATGTGGGCGTTCGGATAGTTCAGGGCCCACTCAATGCCGCGAAGCTCCTCGCGCTGCACATAGAGAGTGGCGTTCGGCAGGTCGAGCAGCTGGCCGGCATGGTCCCAGTGGCCGTGGCTGATGAAGACCCGGGTCACATCCTTGGCATCGAAGCCCAGCGCCTTCAGCTCGTCGGCGATCGGCACGAAATGATCGACGCCGAGCATCTTGAAGTATTCGGTCTGCTTCCAGCCCGAATCATACAGCATCAGCTCGTGGCCGCACTTGATCACGCCGACGTTCACCGGCAGATCGGCCCATTCGACGTTGTGCATCGGGCTGGTGCTGCCCGGAATGTAGGCCCGATCCGGCATGAAGCCGCCATACGGGATATGCGGGATGCGGCTGGTCTCGACCACCCACACCGAGCAGACGGTATCCGCCGCTGCCGCCGGGGTGCTCGCCGCGGGCAGGCCCAGACCAACCGCCGCGAGGGCGCCGGCAAAGGCCAGTCCAACCAATGATCTTTTCGCCATTGTTCGCTCTTCCTCCTGCTCGTGTCCGTTGCGCGGACACCGCCTTGTTCACCGGGACCAAAGGCTCCGGCGCCGCCTCAGTCAAGTCCCGCGGGCATCGACGCCCGCGTGCCGGAGCCACGCCGCCGTACCGGCCCGGGGAACATGATCCGTTCCCCGATGGGCGGTCAGTTCGGCTTGTGCTCCCCCGGCCAGAGCACATCACCGACCTTGATCAGCTCCTCGGCGCCGTGCAGACTCATCGGCTGCGCCTCGACGAGATGCTGATCGTCACTGTCGTGGCCGATCCGCAGAATCTCCGTCGTCGCCTTCTCGTAGAGCGTGATCGCGTCGAGATAGCGCTGGTGGACGTCCTGCAGCGAGGCGGGCGGCGTCAGTGCCCGCGTCTTCGCCTCGGCCGCGCCGAACTCGCCCCGCACCGGCTGCAGCCGGGAGACGAGCAGATTCACATCATGCTTCTCGGTGACATATTCGAGCGTCGCGGTCGCCAGCTGTGCTGCCGCCAATTCGACCAGATCGCGATGCACCGGCCAGAGGGCGACGGAATACGCCTCCTCCTCCGCGGTGAAAGCGCGTGGCGGAGAAGCGGACGCCGGAGCCGCCTGCGCCGGGCCCGACGCTGCCACGGCCTGCAGCAAGGGCGTCGCGCGCCGCTCATGCTCGAACGCATAGCCCGCCAAGGCCAGCAATCCCGCAACCAGCATTAGAAACGAGACGAGCACCGCGCTCGGCACCCGCATGGACCATCCCCCAAATCGTTTTCCTTGCCGCAACGCTATCGCCTGCACCATCACCGGTCAATCGGCTTGCGGGATGATTTCGTCGCCTTTCCTGGGCGCAAGCGGGCCAAGCCAAGCGGCAAGGCCCTACTCCGCGCCCGCCCGCCGCGCCAGCAGCCCGCGCCCAGGATCGTAGCCGAGCACCGCGAGCGCCATGAACACCAGCGTGTAGCCGGCGACGACGGCCGCGGAGAGCGCATTGAACTCGCCATAGAGCGCGAAGCGGATCAGCTCGGTGGCGTGGGTGAACGGATTGGCCTGGCAGATCCAGTACAGCGTCTGGTTCGCCTCCTGCACCCGCCACAGCGGATAGAGCGCCGAGGAGGTGAAGAACATCGGGAAGATGACGAAATTCATCACCCCGGCGAAATTCTCCAGCTGCTTGATGAAGGAGGAGAGCACGAGCCCGAGCGCGCCCAGCATCAGCCCGCCCAGCACCAGCGCCGGCAGCACGAAGACGTAGCCGGCATAGGGTGGCGTGATGTCCCAGAACCAGGCGATGACGAGAAAGATGTAGGCCTGCACGACGGACACGGCGACGCCGGCGAGCAGCTTGGCGAGGAGGAGAAACCACCGCGGGAAGGGCGCGATCATCAGCGAACGCATGCTGCCCATCTCGCGGTCGTAGACCATCGAGAGCGAGCTCTGCATGCCGTTGAAAAGCTGGATCATCGCGAGCAGTCCCGGCGCGATGTAGACCTCGTACGGGACATAGGTCTCGTAGGGCGGAATGATCGAAACGCCGAGCACGAAGTGGAATCCGGCGGCGAAGATCGCCAGCCACACCAGCGGGCGCACCAGCGCCGAGATGAAACGGCCGCGCTGGCCGAGCCAGCGCAGCGCCTCGCGCCGCACCACGCCGTTGAGGCAGAGCGCATACTGGGCCGGGCTCATGCCGCCTCGCTGCCGGCACGGGTGAGGCGGTCGAAGGCGGATTTGAGCGTCTCCGTCCCGGTTTGCGCCAGAATCGCCGGCACGTCGCCGGCGGCGAGCACACGGCCGCGATGCAGCACGACCACTTTCGCCTCCGCCCCCGCCTCGTCGATCAGATGCGTCGCCCACAGCACACCCAGCCCGCGCTCGCGGCAGAGCAGGCGGACATGTTCGAGCAGGAATTGCCGGCTCTCGATGTCGAGCCCGACCGTCGGCTCGTCGAGCAGGAGCAGCGACGGCTCGTGCAGCAGCGCGCGCGCCAGTTCCACCCGCCGGCGCTGGCCGCCGGAGAGCTGGCGCACCTTGTCGCGCCGACGGTCTGCGAGATTGACCCGCGCAAGCTCGGCACCGAGGCGCTCGCGCACCGCGCTGCGGGAGAGTCCATGCAACGCCGCGTGATAGTAGAGATTCTGCTCGACGGTGAGGTCGAGATCGAGCGTCGGCTGCTGGAACACCACGCCCATCCGCGCCAGCGCCGCCTGCGGCTCGGCGCGGATATCGTGGCCGAAGACCACGATGCGGCCGGAGTTGCTGTGATAGAGCCGGGTGATCAGCGCGAACAGCGTGCTCTTGCCGGCGCCGTTCAGCCCGAGCAGCACGGTGAAATCGCCGCGTCCGACGGTGAGGCCGACGCCGTCGAGAACCTTGCGGGTCCCGAAGGCGTGGCTCAGCCCCTCGACCGACAGCGGCACGGCCGCCACGGCCGACGGCGCCGCGGCCTCAGGGGACATCGATCACGCCCCACGGCTCCTCGCCGACGGGAACCGATTTCAGCACCTTGCGCGCAGCGACGTCGATCACCGACATGTCGTTGCTGACGCCGTTGGCCGTGTAGAGCCGACTGCCGTCCTGGGAGAACGCCATGTGCCAGACGCGTTGGCCGACCAGGAGATATTTCTCCACCGCGCCGCTGGCGACATCGACCACGGCGACGCGGTTGGCCGGGCCGAGGGCGACGAAGGCGGTCTTGCCGTCGGAGGTGATGTTGATGCCGACCGCCTGCACCGTCTCCCGCGGCACGCCGGGGATCTGGAAGTGGATCGTGTTGACGATCTTGCGCGTCGCGACGTCGATGACCGCGACCGAACCGGCGACTTCGGAGGAGACCCACACCTGCTTGCCGTCCGGGGTGAAGGCGGCGTAGCGGGGCCGCTGGCCGACGAGGACGCCGCCGATCATCTTGCGCGTCTCGGGGTTGATGAAATGCACCATGCTGGTGGTTTCGGACGTGTTGATCAGCAGTTTGCCGTCCGGGCTGACCGCCATGCCCTCCGGCTCGACGCCGGTCGACACCGCGCCGATCACGCGCGCGCCGGGCACGTCCACCACGGTGATGGTGTTGTCGTTCTCGTTGGCGACGTAGAGCGTATTGCCGTCCGGGCTGATCGCGAAGGTCTCGGGGTCCGCCCCGCTCGGCAGGTTGCCGGTGACTTTCAAGGTCGCCAGATCCAGCACCTCGATATGGTCGGCGTCGCTGGTGCAGATATAGACGCTCTTGCCGTCCTTGGAGAGGATCAGCCCGCGCGGCCGCGCCCCGACCGGCACGGTCTGCGTGATCTTCAGGCTGGCTGCGTCGACGACGGTGATGGTGTTGTCCTTCTCGTTCGACAGCAGCAGCCGCTCCGCCCGCGCCGCGGGGCTGAGCAGGGCGAGAACCGCGAAGGCGAGCAGCGGCTTCAGGACATGTGGCATGTCGTCTCCGGTTTGTCGGTGCCGAGCGTGTCGGTCTCGTAGAATTGATGCAGGAAGCCCGGCTGCGGCGAGATCGAGACCAGCGAGCGGTCGTCGGCGAGCAGCACCGGCTGGCGCAACTGTCCGTCCCAGGGACGGATGCTGAACGGCGGGCCCTTGTAGCCGGCGACGGTGAAGTCCGGCCCGTGCAGGAACGCCGCCATCGCCGCCGGATCGGCGCTGGCGGTGCGCGTCGCCGCCTCGCCGAAGGCGCGCACCGCCAGCCAGGCGCCGTAGTCACGGTCGGTCATCATGCGCTTGGCGAGCGCGAGGAAGCGCAGCTGCAACTGCCGCGAACCCATCTCGTCGAACATCGGCGACCAGGCGCTGGGGGTGAGCCCCTGCGTGCCGGCGACGGGGCGGGGCAGGAAGCTGCGATAGCCGAGCTGGTCGCCGAAATTATCCGCCTCGTCGGCGACGACCAGCACGTCGTAGGAAATCCCCTGCGTCAGATTGGACACTTCGGTATTGACCTGGAAATGCCCGGTATCGGATTGCTGTGCGGCGGGGTTGAAGCTCCAGGGCTTGTCGGCGACGATGCCGACCTGGAACTTCTTCGCCGCGTGGCGGATGGCGGCGGCGTAGAGCGCGTCGGCCGGCTCCTTGCCCTGCACCAGCATGATGTGGCGCCAGTTCTTCACCACGAGATACTGCATCAGCGCGTCGGCGAGCATCGCCCGGCTGGGCAGCGTGTGCAGCACGTTGCGCCGGCAGTCGGCGCCGCGCAGGGCATCGTCCGTGCTGGTGGCATCGATCAGGGTCGCGCCCTTGGCCTCCGGCAGGTCCGCCAGGGCGAGCAGCAGCGGCGGCGGCAGGTCGGTGACGAAGTTGCGCGCCCCGGCGGCCAGCCGCGCCTTGAACGCCGCCGTCACCGCGGCCGCGTCGGCGCCGAGAGCCTCGTCGAGCTTGAATTCCTGGCCGGTGAAGCGGCCGGTGGTGGCATTGTCGGCGAGCGCTAGCCGCGCGCCGGCGAGGCCGAGATCCTTGGGCGGCGGGGTCAAGTCGGTGGACGGGCGCGGGCGTGGCGCATCGAGCGCGAGATAGGTGATCTCGACCGGCCCCTTCGACTGGGCGCCGCCGTTCTGGGCGTCGGTTTGGGCGAGAACCGCGGCCGGCGCCAGCGCGGCGGCCAGCATGAGGGCCGCCACCAACCGCCTGGCGCCCCACCCCATCCGGCGCCGCTCGTCCGCACACCGCATTCCGTTTCCTCCGCTGCCGTCGCCCGCCCCCGCCCGCGGTCCGCGCGCCGCATCTTGACGGCGCGGCGCGGTCGCGCAAGGCCTATGGCGAGGGGGTGGACATGGTTTCACGACACGGACGGGCCGGCAAGCCGGGCCTGCCGGCTTGGCTCGCGCGCCAGACGCTGGCCGCGCTCGCGCTGCTGGCCGGGCTCATGAGCGCGGCACGGGCGGAGCCGCCTTTGCTCGCGGTGTTCGATTTCGCCTTGGTCGATACCTCGCCGACGCCGCCGAGCGCCGCCGAGATCGCCCGCACCACCGCGCTCGGCGAGGCGCTGCGCATCGCGCTCGCCGCCTCCGGCCGCTATCGCATCGCCGATCCGGCCAAGCTGCGTGCCGCGCTCGATCCGAGCGCCGGGATTCTGCACTGCAATGGCTGCGAGCGCAGCGCCGCGCAGGCGCTCGGCGCGCCGTTCGCCTGCTATGGCTGGGTGCAGAAGGTGAGCGAGCTGATCCTCAACATCAATCTCGTGATCGAGGACTCCGCCACCGGCGCGGTGGTGCGCGCCGGCAGCGTCGATATCCGCGGCAACACCGACCAATCCTGGCAGCGCGGCCTGCGTTTCCTGCTCGATGACCGGATTCTGGGCGACCCCGACGAGCATTGACAGCCCGCGCCGATCGGGCGCGTTATGCGGCGAAATCTGCGATCAACCCTTCGATTTCGGGAGAGGAGCGTCATGACCATTGGCAGGCGCGCCCTGCTGGGTGCCTGCGCGGCCGCGGCACTCGCCCGCACGACGCGGGCGGCACCGGTGGTGCGGCTCGGCGTTCTGCGCTTCGGCACCGTGTCCTGGGAACTCGACGTCATCCGCCGGCACCATCTCGACGCCGAGGCCGGCGTCACCATCGAGGCGGTGGAGCTGGCCGGCTCGCAGGCGACGCAGGTGGCGATGCAGGCCGGCAGCGTCGATCTCACCGCGCAGGACTGGCTCTGGGTCGCCCGCCAGCGCGCCGCCGGGGCCGACTGGACCTTCGTGCCCTTCTCCAACGCCTCCGGCGCGGTGATCGTGCCCGCCGATTCGTCGGTGCGCGGCATCGCCGATCTCAAGGGCAAGCGGCTCGGCATCGCCGGCAGCCCGATCGACAAGAGCTGGCTGATCCTGCGCGCCTACGCGAAGCGCGCGCTCGGGCTGGATCTCGACCAGGTGGTGGAGAAGCGCTTCGCCGCGCCGCCACTGCTGGCTCAGGAGATCGGGGCCGGACGGCTCGATGCGGTGCTGACCTTCTGGCCTTTCGCCGCCCGCGCCGAGGCCGGGGGCATGCGCCAGATCCTGAGCGTCGAGGAGGCGGTGCGCGGCCTCGGCATCAGCGGCACGGTGCCGGTGGTCGGCTATGTCTTCGCCGAATCCTGGGCGGCGCACCAGCGCCCGGCGCTCGATGGCTTCCTCGCCGCTGCGGCCAAGGCGCAGCGCATCCTCGCCGAGCAGGACGCCGAGTGGCAGGCGCTCAGGCCCCTGACCGCGACGCACGGCGATGCCGAGCTCGCCCAGCTGATGGCCTATTACCGGCGCGGCATCCCGCACGGGTTCGGCGCGCCGGAGCGGGCCGCGGCGGCATCCCTGTTCACCGTGCTCGCCGAGACCGGCGGCGAGGCGCTCGTGGGCACGGCGCGCAGCCTGCCGGCGGGGACGTTCTGGCAGGCGGGATCATCCTGACGCGGGCAGCGGTCACGGCGCGGCTGGCCTCGGCGCTCGGCCTGCTGCTGGTCTGGGAACTGGTGGCACGGCTGGCCGGCAGCCGCATGCTGCCCGCCGCCTCGACGGTTGCCGGGGCGATGCTGCACGAGGCCGTCGCCGGGCCGCTGCTGGCCAATCTCGGCATCACCCTGGCGCGCGTCGTCGCCGCCTTCACCGTTGCCATGGTCTTCGGCACCGCGCTGGGCATCGCCATGGGCGTGTGGCGCCGGCTGGACCTCGCGCTCGATTCCTGGGTCACCGTGCTGCTCAATCTGCCGGCGCTGGTCGTCATCGTGCTGATGTATGTCTGGTTCGGGCTGAACGAGTGGGCGGCGATCGCGGCGGTGGCGCTGAACAAGCTGCCGAGCACGGCGGTGACGCTGCGCGAGGGCGCGCGGGCGCTCGATCGCGGCCTGGAGGAGATGGCCGAGAGCTTCCGCATGGGGCGATGGGCGCGGCTGCGCCACGTGGTCCTGCCGCAGCTGGCACCCTATCTGTTTGCCGCGGCGCGCTCCGGGCTTGCCATCATCTGGAAGATCGTGCTCGTGGTCGAGCTGCTGGGGCGCAGCAACGGGGTGGGGTTCCAGATCGAGTCCTATTTCCAGCTCTTCGACGTGACCGGCATCCTGGCCTATACGCTGGCGTTCATCCTTGTCGTGCAGGCGATCGAATGGGTGCTGCTGCAGCCGCTGGAACGGCGGGCGAACCGGTGGCGGCGATGAGCGCGCCGGCAATCCTCGAGGTCGACATCACCCGCAAGAGCTTCGCCGGGCGCGACGGCGCGGCGCAGCTGGTGCTGGAGGATCTGCGCTTCCGCCTGGCGCCGCGCGAGATCGTCGCCGTGGTCGGCCCCTCGGGCTGCGGCAAGACGACGCTGCTGCGGCTGATCGACGGGCTCGACCATGATTTCACCGGGCGGATCGTCTGGCATGCGACCGACCGGCCGCGGATCGGCACCGTGTTCCAGGAGCCGCGGCTGCTGCCGTGGCGGACGGTGCGGCAGAATCTCACCCTAGTTGCGGCCGGGCGGGACGCGCTCGCCGACGAACTGCTGCATGCGCTCGGGCTGTGGCCGTTCCGCGACGCCTATCCGCCGCAGATCTCGCTCGGCATGGCCCGGCGCGCCGCCATCGCGCGGGCCTTCGCCATCGACCCGGACCTGGTGTTGCTGGACGAGCCGTTCGTCTCGCTCGATCCGACAATGACCGAGCGCGGGCGGGATGTGCTGCTGGATGCCTGGCGGCGACGGCCGACGGCGGCGCTGATCGTGACCCACGACATGGATGACGCGGCCGCGCTGGCGGATCGCGTGCTGCTGCTGTCGGCCAATCCGGCGCGCATCGTGGCGGATGTGGCGATCCCGCCCGATCAGCGGCGCGCCGGGCCGGAGGCGGCCCACGTGCTGGCACAGTCGCTGCGCCAGGCGCGGGCCGCCGAAACCCGGCCGGGTGGCGCTATTTCAGGGTCTTCAGGTAGGCGATGACGTTGTCGCGCTGCTTGTCGCTGTTGAGGCGGAAGACCATTTTCGTCCCCGGCGCCATCGCCGCGGGATTGGCCAGCCATTTCTCCAGCGTCTCCTCGTTCCAGGTGAGGCCGAGCTTCTGCACCGCCTCGGAATAGGTGAACCCGGCCTCGGAGCCGGCCTTGCGCCCGACGACGCCGAACAGGCTAGGGCCCATCTTGTTCTCGCCCGGCTTGGCCGAATGGCAGATCGAGCACTGGGCGAAGACCTGCTTGCCGGCAGCGGCGTCGCCTTCGGCGAAGGCCGGGGGTGAAAGCAGGGCACCGCCGATCAGCAGCGCGCCGAGGAGGGATTTCTGCATCCTGTCGATTCCATTTCCTGACGAGACCGCGCCGGAGCGGCGCGGGGGGCATTATCGACACTCCGCCCCGCTTGTCGATAGCCGCGGATTTCGTTGGGGAATCGGCTCAAGCCGGCGGCCCGGGCAAGGCACGGGTGATCACCGGCGGCCGCCGGGTTCAGAAGGTCACCCGCACCCCGCCATAGGCCGCGATCGGCGAGGCGGGCGTGTAGCTGCGCGGATTGGTCGCGCCCGGCGCCTGCGCGATCGGCACCTGCGCGGTCGGTGAGAAGGTGCCGTAGGTCGTGTAGATGGCATTGAAGGCGTTCTCGAGCTGGCCGAAGAATTGGATGTTCTTGTTGACCTGATAGGACGTGTTCAGCCCGACGACGAAATAGGCCCCGGTCGGCTGGGTCAGGTTGGCTTCGTCGCCGAACAGATACTGGCCCGAGGCGGCGATGCCCTCGGCGCCTACGGTCCAGGCCTCGGTGATCTGGTACTCGGTGCCGAGCTTCACCATGTGCGGCGGGATGCCCGGCATCTGCGCGCCGGGATGCACGGTGATGGTGCCGTTGGCGCTGGCGGCGGGGTTGTTCGGGCTGGAGAGTGGGAACGTGTTCTGGAACACCGCATCGGTATAGGAATACTCGATCCAGGCGCGCAGCCGCGAGGTGGTGAGCTTGAGGCCGAGATCGACGCCCTGGCGCAGGTCGCCGGGGATGTTCTGGAAATAGGCGGTGCCCTGGATCTGGCTTGCCACCATCAGGATGTCGTCGTGCAGCTGGGTGCGGTAGCCGCCGACCTGCCAATCCAGCTTGGCGCCGTCGAACGGCTTGACCTGGCCATGCACCCCGGCCTCCACCGTCTGCGCCGTGACCTGCTTGAGGTTGGGGTCGCCGACGAAGAAATTGGTCAGCGTGCAGGGGCTGGCCGGGCTGGCGCAGGAGAGTTCCGCCGGCGTCGGCACGCGGTTGGACTCCGAGGCGGAGACATAGGCGGTGGTCGTCGGCGTGATCTTGTAGGTCAGCCCGGCGGCCGGGTTGAAGTGGTTGTAGCTGTGCTGGCCGCTGAGCGCGCCGCCCAGATGGTCCGCGAGCACGATGCTGGCGACGTTGAACCGGCCCGAGACGCTGAGCGAAAGCGCCGGGGTGATGTCGAAAATATCAAGAAAATAAAGACCGTAATAGACGTCGTGATCATTGACGTTCACCGGCGCCATGGAGCCGTCGGCCTGGTCGATCTGGATGCCGGGGTAGGTGAAGAAGCGGTTGAGCGGGTTCAGTCCGCCGATCAGCGTCGCCGCGGTGTAGTGGGTGAACCCGCCATCGAGGCTGGCGCCGGCAACGAAGTGATTGGGATGGCCGAAGAGTTTCGACGTGTTGGTGGCCTGCACCGAGACGCCGTAGCCGTCGGTGTTGGTGTCCATCAGGTTGAGCTGCGAATAGGGCCCGCCATTGAGGAAGTCCGGAATCGGGGACCCGCCCAGGGTGGTAAGGAACTGGCTCGGCCCGGCGCAGAGAAAGCCCGGCGCGAAGGACCCGCAGGGCGCGCCGTTGGCGACGTTGCCGTTGGTCACGCGCTGGAACAGATTCTCGACATAGGCGTTGGCCTGCACGGACGTATCCGGGGTGACATCGTAGCTCGCCGAAAGCACCGCCATGCCGTACTGATCGGCGGTGTTGTTGGGCGCGGTGAACACGGCGGAGCGCTGGGCGTCCAAGAGCTGCACCGGAACGGTGGCCGGGTTGTTGAGCCGGTTGTTGGCGCCGAGCAGGCTGAGATGGACCTCCGCCTTGTCGTTGCGCCAGCCGATGTCGCCGTAGAGCTGCTGCAGCGCCGAGGATTCGTTCTGCCGCCAGCCGCCGGAATTGAGCTGGGTGCCGGCGAGATAGACGGCGGTATTGCCGATCTGCTTGCCGTACTGGAATTCCTCCGAGGAGGTGGCGAAGGAGCCGCCCCAGATATCGGCCTCGGCGCCGTGGAAGGTGAAGCCGTTCTTCATCTGCACCGAGAGCGCGCCGCCCAGGGCGTTGAGGCCGAAGACTGGGTTGGTGCCTTCGAGATTCATCGTATCGATGGCGATCGAGGGGATCAGGTCCCAGTTGACCGTGTCGCCGAACGGCTGGTTGAAGCGCACGCCATTGACATAGACCGCGATGCCCTGGGCGTTGCCGACCAGGGGCGAGGCCTGGAAGCCGTGATAGACGAGGTTCTCCTGAAACGGATTGCCATTGGCGTTGCCGAGCGAGATGCCGCCGACCTGCTCGTTCAGCGCCCGCATCATGTTGGGCGTGCCGTCGAGCGTCACGTCGTTGGAGTTCAGGACGTGGGTTTCGCCGGCGATCTTGTTGCGGTCGATGCCCGAGCCGAGCATGGGCGTGGCGCCGAAGACCTCGGTTTCCGGCAGCACCGTGCTGTCCGGCGGGGCCGGCGGCGCGTCCTGCGCGCGCAGGGTGGTGCTCGCGGCCAGCAGCAGCAGGCCGCCGATCAAGGCGGCACGCCCGTGCGGCCGCACGGCTCGCAGATCCAAGATGCGTCTCCTTCCCCGCCGCGCTCCGGCGCGCTGCCTCACCGGCATGATCGCCAGCGGCACGGCGCTGTCCATCACAAACATTGCCGAAACCTTTGCCGATCCTTGCCGCCCGCTTGCACAATCTTCACGTATCCGCACACTGCGCCGCCGGCCGCTTCCTGCGTCCGGAGGCGGGGAGGGACCATGCCATGCGCTCGCTGCGCGCCAGACTGATCGCCATTCCCGGCGCGATCCTGCTGATCGGGCTGGCGGTGACGTTCGCGGTCACCCTGCACAGCGCGCGGCTGCGCGTCGCCACCGAAACCGGTGCTGCGCTCAGCGTCGGGCGCAGTCTCGCGGCACTGACGCTGCGCGCCGTCGAGGCCGGTCCTGAGGCCGGCATGCTCGACCGGCTTGCCGCCGCGCTGCCGAAGCTGCGGCACGTGCGCCTGATCGTCCGCCCCGCCGGCGCGGCCGAGCGTCCGGGCGTGGCGGCGAGCGCGCGCGTGCCGCGCTGGTTCGCCAGGATGTTCGCCCCGCCGCCGGCCAGCGCGACGGTGCCGGTGCTGGCCGCGGGGCGCGTGATCGGAGAGATCGAGATCATCGGCAATCCGCTCGACGAGATCGCCGAGATCTGGACCGAGATGCGCTTCCTCGCTGCCTTGATGGCTGCGCTCGCGCTCAGCATCGTGGCGCTGCTGGCGTGGTCGAGCGGGGTCGCGCTGCGGCCGCTGCGCCGCCTCGCCGAAGGGCTCGACCGGCTGGGCCAGGGGCGGTTCGAGGCGATCTCGCCGCCGATCCGCCTCGTCGAGCTGCGCCGCATCGGCGAAACCTTCGACCGCCTCGCCGCCGCGCTCGCCCGCGTCACCGCCGACAACCACCATCTCATCGACCGTCTGATCTCGGTGCAGGAG
>DAIDKZ010000028.1 GCA_027449745.1 Acetobacteraceae bacterium
GGGTGCGACGCTGAGCAGCGCAGCGATCCCGACCTCCGATGCGATCGCGGCCAGCACCGGCTGAGAAACCAGATGCGCGAGACGGCGTCCCAGACCGCCTTCGTGCTCCTCGGGAAAGCGCTCCGTCAACCATTCGGCCATGATCAGGCCGAGCACGCGGTCCCCGAGAAATTCGAGCCGTTCGTTGGAGCCGAGCCGGTCGCGTCGCGATGCCGCCGAACGGTGCGTCAGCGCCTCGCGCAGCAGGGCCGGTTGGGCAAAGCGATGGCCGAGCAGCGCTTCGGCCGCAGCGAGCCCGGACTCGCTCAGTGGATCCCCCGGAACAGACGGCCGAAGCGGATCTCGAACGGCCACTCCCACACCTCCCACCACGGCGCCTCGGCGTCGACGGAGAAGAAGATGAATTCGGCCCGACCGACCAGGTTCTCGATCGGGATGAAACCGACGGCGTTGAGGAACCGGCTATCCTCGCTGTTGTCGCGATTGTCGCCCATGGCGAAGACGTGGCCCGGCGGGACGAGATATTCCTGCGTGTTGTTGGCCGAGCCTTCGTCGGTAGCCTTGAGGATGTCGTGGCGGACGCCGTTCGGCAGCGTCTCGATGAAGCGCTTGACGATCATCGCCGGACCGTCGCCACCCACCGTATAGTCACCATCGGGCGCGCGCGGGGCTTCGGTGCCGTTGATATAGAGCCTTCCCTCGCGGACCTGGATGCGGTCGCCGGGCAGGCCGATGATGCGCTTGATGTAGTCGATGCTGGGGTCGCGCGGCAGCTTGAAGACGGCGACGTCGCCGCGACGCGGTTCCGCGCCGAAGATGCGGCCGGAGAACAGGGGCGGCGCCCATGGCAGAGAATAGCGTGAATAGCCGTAGCTGTATTTCGACACGAACAGATAGTCGCCCACGAGCAATGTCGGTACCATGGAGCTGGATGGAATGTTGAAAGGCTCGAAGGCGAAGGTTCGGATGCCGAGTGCGATCAGGCCGGCGTAGACGACGGTCTTCACCGTCTCCATCAGGGCGCCTGGTTTTTGCTTGGCCATGCGGAGGAGAGTTCCGTTCGGGGCAGGCCCGGCGGCGCCAGGGCGTTGGGGAGGGGACAGGAGCGGATGGTTGAAGCCCGTTGGAGCTGTCACTGTCAAGCAAGGGCCCCGCAGCCCACACGGAGGGAGACGAAGACCGTATGGACGGAGTGCACGTGGCGCTGGCGCTGCTTGGGGGTGGCGCGGTGGGGTTTTCCCTCGGACTGATCGGTGGTGGCGGCTCGATCCTGGCGACGCCGCTTCTGCTCTACGTCGTCGGCGTGCCCGAACCCCACGTGGCCATCGGCACCGGGGCCTTGGCGGTCTCGGTGAACGCCTTCGCCAACCTCGTCACCCACGCACGATCGGGCAATGTCCGCTGGCGGGTGGCGGCGATATTCGCCGCTGTCGGCGTGCTGGGTGCGAGCCTTGGCGCCAATCTGGGCAAGGCGCTGGATGGCCACCGGCTGCTCTTCCTCTTCGCCCTGTTGATGATCGCCGTCGGTGCGCTGATGCTGCGACCGCGACGAGCCCGCGCCGGCGCGGCACCGCCGCCGCCGCTGACCGCGGCGCTGGTGGCGCGGCTGGCCGCCACCGGGCTGGCGGTCGGCGGTCTCTCCGGCTTTTTCGGCATCGGCGGCGGATTTCTCATCGTGCCCGGCCTCGTGCTCGCCACCGGCATGCCGATGATCAACGCCATCGGCTCCTCGCTGCTCGCCGTCGGCAGCTTCGGCCTCACCACGGCGGCGAGCTACGCGCTCTCGGGTCTCGTCGCCTGGACCACTGCCGGTGTGTTCATCACGGGCGGTGTGCTGGGCGGCTTCGGCGGGCTGCGCTTGGCCATGCATCTGTCGGTCCAACGCGACACGCTGAGCCGCGTCTTCGCCGGCGTGATCTTCATCGTCGCCGGCTACATGCTGTATCGCGATTAGCGTCTGTCCGCCGCAGGCGGAATCGCCGGAGGCGGATAAACAGACGCGTCAACAAGGAGCTAGAATCTGTCAGCGCTGCAATGAAGCGCTGACAGATCCTAGCGCTCCGACACTTTCGCGTCCGCGAGCAAGGTCCAGGCACTCTCCCCTGCCGCCGGAGGGCGGCAGAAGAGCGGTTCGCCGTTCGGTGTCCGAACCTCCGGCGACAGCCCCATTTCGGCGCGCAGCGCGCGGAACAGCGCGCCATGCGCCACCACCAGCACCGGCGCCGGACGGGCCAAGGCGCGTCCGAGGGCCGTGGCCGCGCGCGCGCGCAGGGCTGCGAACGGCTCGGCACCCTCAGGGGTGGACCGGCCATGGATCCAGTCGGCGAACCAGGCCCCCATGTCCTGACCCTCCTGCACGCCGAAAGCAACCTCGCGGAGGTCGGGTTCGATCAGCGTCGGCAGAGCCAGCGCCGCGGCGACGATGTCCGCGGTGGCGCGGGCGCGGCCGAGGGGGGAGCTAACGATCGAGGCAATACCCGCCCCGACGAGCGCCGCCGCCGCCCGGTGCGCCTGCGCGATGCCGGTGCCATTTAGCGGGATATCGACGCTGCCTTGCGACAGGTTGCGGGCATTCCAGTCGGTCTCACCGTGGCGGAGGAACCAGAACGCCGGCGCCGCCAGCACGGTCAGGCCAGCCCCTCCTGCTGCATCACCCGCTGTACCGAGGGGCGGGCGAGCATGCGCGCGTAGTGGGCGGCACAGTTCGCCGGCAGCGGCACATTGCGTGCCGTGGCCCAGAACTCGATGTAGAAGGCGACGGTATCGGCGATGGAGAAGGCGCCGGTCACATACTCCTTGCCGGCCAGCGTCCGGTCGAGCAGGGCCAGCCCGTTGCCGAAAATCTCCAGCCCGCGCGCGCGCACCGTCTCCGCGTCACCCTCGCTCGGGGCGAAGCCGACCGGGCGGAAGATGCGCGAGAAACCATGCATATGCGTGGTTGCGATCAGGTAATCCATCATTTCCAGGGCCCGGACCTGGCTCTCGACATCGTCGGGCCACAGTCTCGCCTCGGGGTTGGTGCGCGCGAGCCAATAGGCGATGGCCGGATATTCGGTGAGGATGGAGCCATCGTCGCGCTGCAGCGCCGGCACTTTGGATTTCGGATTGACGGAGGTGTATTCGGCCGCGAACTGTGCGCCCTCGCGCAGCTTGACGAGTTGGGTCTCGTACGGCTTGCCGATCTCCTCGAGCAGCACGTGGATGCCGATCGAACACGCCCCCGGCGAATAGAAGAGCTTCATGATCACGTCCCCCCTTGAATGGCTCAGTCGAACAGCGAGCTCACCGAGGATTCGTCGCTGATCCGGCGCATCGCCTCGGCGAGCAGCGGCGCGATGGTGAGCTGGCGGATATTCTGCGCCACCCGCACCGCCTCGGTGGCGAGGATGCTGTCGGTGGCTGTCATCATCTTGATCGGGCTGGACGCGATGCGCGCGACCGCCCCGCCCGAGAGCACGCCGTGGGTGACATAGACGCTCGCCGAAGTCGCCCCGCGCGCGATCAGCGCCTCCGCGGCGTTGCACAGCGTGCCGCCGGAATCGACGATGTCATCGACGAGAATGCAATCCCGCCCGGAGACGTCGCCGATCACGTTCATCACTTCGGAGACCCCGGCGCGCTCGCGGCGCTTGTCGATGATGGCGAGGTCGCAGTTCAGCCGTGTCGCCAGCGCGCGTGCGCGGACCACGCCGCCGACATCGGGTGAGACGATCATGATGTCGCGGCCGGCGAAACGCTCCTGGATGTCGCGGGCGAACAGCGGCGCGGCATAGAGATTGTCCACGGGGATGTCGAAGAAGCCCTGGATCTGCCCGGCATGGAGGTCCATGGTCAGCACCCGGTTGGCGCCGGCCTCGGCGATCAGGTTAGCGACCAGCTTGGCGCTGATCGGCGTGCGCGGGCCGGACTTCCGATCCTGGCGGGCATAGCCGAAATAGGGGATTACCGCCGTCGCCCGCCGCGCCGAGCCGCGGCGCAGCGCGTCGAGCGTGATCAGAAGCTCCATCAGATTGTCGTTGGCGGGATAGGAGGTCGACTGGACCACGAACACGTCCTCGCCGCGGACGTTCTCCTGGATCTCGACGAACACTTCCATGTCCGCGAAGCGGCGGACCGAGGCGCGGGTCAGCGGCAGGTTGAGCGCGGCGGCGACCGCCTCGGCCAGCGCCCGGTTGCTGTTGCAGGCGATGATCTTCATGCGGCGGGCTTCATGCGCGTGCGTCCCCGATCGCCAGCGCGGCGGGGAGCCGCCGTCCGGGCGCATGCGTTCTAACAATGCGACGGGACCGTGTCCAACCGATCCGCGTCCGTGTCATGGCGCCTTGGCTCATGGCGTCTTGGCGGGATCGGTCGGGGTGCGCCCGCCGGTCTGCTTGAGGATCATGTCCTTGATCCCCGCCGCCGCCTGCTGGGCGACGACCAGCGCGACATCCCCCCAATGCGGCCCGATCGAGCCTGCCGGCACGTCGTTCACCTGGATGACACGGCCGAGATCGTGCCCGGCCGCATCGTTCACGGCCCACTGGATCTCGACCCGCTCGCTCCCGTCCGGGGTCGTGCCGGTCCGGACCTCGCCGGAGACGATGAAATCGGCCCCCTCGGCACTCTCCTGCACCTGCTCGCCGAGCGTGGGCAATTGGCGGCGGAGCTGCAGCGCCAGGGCGTTGTTGCCGTCGCCCGGCGCGCCGCGGACCCCGAGCACCGCCACCCGGGCCGGGCGGTTGTAGAGGCTGTTCGGGTCGCTCTGCTTACGGGCCGCGTCGATGCTGGTCAGGAGTTCGGCGATCTTCGGCGCCGCCTCGCCCGCCGCCGCGCTCAGCGTCGCGGATGCACCCGCCTGCCATGCCGCCGCCGCGACCGGCGCGCCGCGTACCTCGCCCTGCGCCGCGCCGGCCGGGTCGAGCACGGTGAAGCGCGGCACGACTGTGGCGGCGGCGGGCTCGGCACCGATCACCAAACGCCAGTCCCCGGCGCGCGCCGGCTGCGCCACCGCCGGCACCTCGGCGGCCACCAGGGCGTTCGCGACCGCGGCGGCGAGGTCGGCCCCCGCCGGGCCAGCCATC
>DAIDKZ010000029.1 GCA_027449745.1 Acetobacteraceae bacterium
TGGTCGCCGCCTATGACGGCATTCCCGAGTTCGTCAAACTGCTGAAGGAAGGCAAGATCGTCGCCTCCGGCATGCAGCAGCCCTACCTGATGGGTGAGCGCTCGGCGCTGGCGCTGCTCGCGCATCTCGACGGTGGCAAGCCGGACGCGAAGATCATCGTGCCGATCGAGGTCGTCACCAGCGAAAATGTCGACAAGCTGCTGCCGACCATCCGTACCACGGTGTTCGGCAACGAGATGAGCTGACTTGACCGACCTGCTGGCGCTTTCGGAGATCTGGAAGCGCTTCGGGGCGACGATCGCTCTCGCCGGCGCCGATTTCACCCTCGGCGCCGGCGAAGTGCATGCTCTTGTCGGTGCCAATGGCGCCGGCAAGAGCACGCTCTCGCGCGTCATTTCCGGCCATATCCAGCCCGATCGCGGCGAACTCCGCCTCGATGGCCGTCCGCTCCGCCATGCCAGTGCGCGCGAGGCGATCCGCAGCGGCATCGCCATGGTGACGCAGGAGACCTCGCTCGCGCCGGATCTGTCGGTGCTGGAGAACATCATGTTGCCGCGCCTCGGCCAACGCGGCCGGCTGGATTGGCGCGGCTTGCGCGCGCGCGCGGGCCGCCTGATCGATGAGTTCGGCCAGGAGGCCGGGCTGTCGCTCGATCTCCCGGTCCGGGCCCTATCCATCGGCCAGCGTCAGATGGTGGAGATCCTCAAGGCGCTGGCGATCGATTCACGGGTCATCATTTTCGACGAGCCGACCGCCTCGCTGTCGCCGATGGAGAGCGAGACCCTGTTCGGCATCATCCGTGCCTTGGCCGCGCGCGGCCGGGGGGTGATCTTCGTCTCGCACCGGCTGGAAGAGATTTTCTCCGTCACCGACCGCATCACCGTGCTGCGCGAAGGCCGCGTCGTTGCGGCCGGCGTCGCGACCGACCACATCGCGCCGCCCGAACTGGTGCGGCTGATGGTCGGGCGCGAGCTGTCGGACGTCTATGCCCGCGACGCGCGGAGTGGCCGCGCGCCGGGGAACGTCGTGCTGAGCGTTTCCCATCTCGCCGCTCCGCCGCGGGTGCGGGATGTTTCCTTCACCGTGCGCGCCGGGGAGATCGTCGGGCTCGCAGGACTTGTCGGGGCCGGGCGCTCGGAGACGGTGGAGA
This sequence comes from Acetobacteraceae bacterium, assembly GCA_027449745.1. Taxonomy (GTDB): domain Bacteria; phylum Pseudomonadota; class Alphaproteobacteria; order Acetobacterales; family Acetobacteraceae; genus JAJZVV01. Next base: position 1,151 of record DAIDKZ010000029.1, read on the forward strand.
CGATCTTCGGCCTGCGCCCGGCCGCCGCCGGCCACATCCAGTTCGACGGCCAGGCGTTCCACGCGCGCTCTCCGCGGGCGGCGATTCGCGCCGGCATCGGGCTCATCCCGGAGGACCGGCGCGGGCAGGGAATCGTGCCGGACTTCTCTGTGCGCGAGAATCTTATGCTCGCCCATCTCGGCGACCATCGCGGCCCCGGCCTCGGCTACGAGCAGAGGACCAGCACCGTCCAAGCGCTCCTGGACACGCTCGGCCTGCCGGCGCATCGCGTGCTCGATGCCTCCATGCTCACCTTCTCCGGCGGCATGCAGCAGAAGGTCATCCTCGCGCGCTGGCTGCTGCTCGGCCCGAAGCTGCTGCTGCTCGACGAGCCCACCCGCGGCGTCGATATCGGCACGCGCGCGAGCATCTACGCGCTGCTGCGCCGCATCGCCGCCGAGGGCGTGGCGGTGGTGATGGTGTCGTCGGATTTCGAGGAAGTAATCGGGCTCGCCGACCGCATCGTGGTTCTGAGCGATGGCGTGACCGTGACCGAGATCCCGGGCGATCTCGTCGATATCGAGAATCTCGCCATGTTCGCGGCCCCGCGCTCTTCCGCCGCGCGCACCCGCGCGTTGCTCACCGCGCTGCGCGAGGCCCATGGCGGCATCGCTTGCTGGATCGGGCTCGATGGCGAGCGGCTGTTCTGCTTCGACCGGGTCGGCGACGACGAAGCCGCCGATCCTGGATTTGCCGCCGGCGGCTTCGCCCCGGTTGCGGCGACCCGTATCGCCGTCGCGCTCGCCGCCCGCGCCGAAGGCTTCGTTTCCGAGGCCGACGGCCGCGCCAGCCTGCTGGTGCCGATCCGCGGCCGGCGCGGGCACGACCTCGGTCTGATCGGGCTGACCCTGCCGCCCGGCGCGGTTCTGCCGGACGCCGCCGCGGTGCGGGCGCGCATCGAAGCGGCGACCGCCATTCCCACTCAGACGATCGCGGACGCGGCATGAGCATGACCGAGACACTTCCGGGCGCGCCCGCGCGCCGCTCCCTCGCGCGTCGCCTCATCACCCAGATCGAAGCGCGGATGCTGCTGCTCACGCTCGTCGTGATGGCCGGGCTCTCCTTGGTCTCGCCGTATTTCCTCACCACCAACAATCTGCTCAACGCCATGGACCAGTCGGTCGTGGTCGGCATGGTGGCGCTGGGCCAGACCATGGTGATCCTGATCGGCGGAATCGACCTCTCGGTGGGCTCGCTGGCCGGCGTCACCGGCATGGTGCTGGGGCTGACCCTGCCGGCGCTCGGCCTGCCGGGCGCGGTCGGGCTCGCGCTCCTCACCGGCGCGCTGGCCGGGCTTGCGAGCGGGGCGATCATCATCTTCGGGCGCCTGGCGCCCTTCGTCGTCACGCTCGGCATGATGTCGATCGGGCGCAGCATGGCCTACGTGATCAGCGGCGCCAATTCGGTGGGCGAACTGCCGGCTGGGCTGGGCCGGCTGTCCACCGATACGATCGGCGGGCTGCCGGTGAATTTCGCCATTCTGCTCGCTGCCTATGGCGGGGCGTGGTGGTTCCTCACCCGCGCGAAAGGCGGACGGACGCTCTATGCCATCGGCTCGAACGCCGAGGCGGCGCGCGTCGCCGGCCTTTCCATCCGGCTCTGGAGCATCCTCGCCTACGGATTCTCCGGGCTGATGAGCGCGGTGGCGGCAACGTTCCTCGCCTCGCGCATCCTCTCGATCGATCCGATCGGCGGCAACGGGCTGGAGCTTGATGCCATCGCCGCGGTGGTGATCGGCGGTGCCAGCCTGTTCGGCGGCCGTGGCTCGATCATCGGCACGCTGTTCGGCGTCTTCATCATGGTGTTCATCCGCAACGGGCTGAACCTGCTCAACGTCTCGCCCTACTGGCAGGGCACCGCGATCGGTTCGATCATCATCGCCGCCGTGCTCGCCGAGCGGCTGCTGAGCGATCGCGGGCGCGGATAGGGGCGGGGCATGAAGACCGGCGCACCATATCTGGACGCTAATGTGCGCTGTCTCTACTATATGCTGTGATAAGTGCCACAGGCTGGTAGAGTTCGCAGATGCAGATGGCTCAGGAACCACGCGCGCTACTCGCCTGCGAGGACAACCTCGCCTTCATGCCGAAGCTGGCGGACGGGCAGATGAAGCTGATCGTCACTTCGCCGCCCTACAATATCGGCAAGGCATACGAACGCCGCGCGCCGCTGGACGCGTACCTGCTCGGACAGGAAGCGGTGATCGCCGAGTGCGTGCGTCTCCTGCATCCGCGCGGCTCGCTGTGCTGGCAGGTCGGCAACCACGTGCAGGACGGCGAGGTGTTCCCGCTCGATGCGGTGCTCTACCCGCTGTTCAAGCGGTTCGGCCTGAAGCTGCGCAACCGCATCGTCTGGCATTTCGAGCACGGGCTGCACTGCACCAAACGCCTTTCGGGGCGGCACGAGACCATTCTCTGGTTCACCAAGGGCGACGACTATACGTTTAATCTCGATGCGATCCGGGTCCCGGCCAAGTATCCGCAGAAAAAGCACTTCAAGGGGCCGCGGCTGGGGCAGTTATCCGGCAACCCGCTCGGCAAGAACCCGGGCGATGTCTGGATCCTGCCGAACGTGAAGAGCAATCACGTCGAGAAGACCATTCATCCCTGCCAGTTTCCGGTGGAGCTCGTCGAGCGCCTGGTGCTCGCGATGACCGCGCCGGGGGACAGCGTTCTCGACCCCTACATGGGCGTCGGCAGCAGCCTCATCGCGGCGCTGAAACACGGCCGCAACGGCTTCGGCTGCGACCTGTCGGCGGCGTATGTCGCGCTGGCCCGCCAGCGGCTCGATGCACTGGCGGCGGGCGAACTCAGGCTTCGGCCGATGGACCGGCCGGTCTATGATCCGTCCCGACCCGCGGCCGGCCAGCGCCGCGCCGCGCCGGCGGTGATGCCGCCATCGATGACCAGTTCCGACCCCGTCATGTAGCGCGAGCCGTCGGAGGCCAGGAACAGCACGCCCTCGGCGATCTCCTCGGCCGTGCCGGCGCGCCCGCTCGGCACCTCCCGGGCCAGCGCGTGCGGGTCGATCGGCGCGTTGCGGCTGGCGCCGGTGGCGCCGGTCGGAATTTTTGTCCAGATCGGCGTGTCGATTATGCCCGGATGGACGGTGTTGACCCGGATGCCGTCGCCGGCGACGGCGCATTCCAGCGCCACCGCCTTGGCGAACAGCCGCACCCCGCCCTTGGTCGCGCAATAGCCGGCGAGCCCGGCCGAGCCGCGGATGCCGGCGACCGAGGACATGATCACGATCGAGCCGCCGCCGGCCCGCCGCATCGCCGGCACGGCGTGCTTCACGGCGAGAAAGACGCCGTCCATGTTCACCGCGATCTGCCGCCGCCAGTCGGCCAGCGTCATGTCGATCGCCGGCACCAGCAGGCCGATCCCGGCATTGGCGACCATCACGTCCAGCCGGCCATACATGCGCTCGGCGGCTTCGATCACCTCCGGCCAGCGCGCCTCCTCGGTGACATCCTGCGCCATCGCCATCGCCGCCCCGCCCGCCTTTGCAATCGAGGCGGCAACGGCGGCAGCACCGGCGGCGTCGATGTCGGTCACGACGACCTTGGCGCCCTCGCGCGCCAGCAGGCGGGCGGAGGCGGCGCCGATGCCCGAGGCGCCGCCGGTGACGACCGCGACTTTGTTCTGGACCTGTCCCATTGCCTTCGTCCTGGTGCTTCCCCACTCTGCTCCGCAGTCTGCCGTTGGCGGCGAAATTGGCAAGCGGCGCTCTTGACGTCGATCAAGGCGCGGGCGGCGGCCGTCCCCGAGGCTGGGGCCGAGCGAGAGGAGAACGATTATGGTCGGTCTGGTTCTGAGCACCGAGCAGGTGCGCGCCGCGCCCCCGGAGGTGCGGGAGTGGATCAAGGGTCTGATCGATGCGGAACTGGCCGGCGCGTTCGCGCCACATCGGGAGGCTCCAGCGACGCTCGCCTCCCTGAGTGTGCCCGAGGCGGCGGCGATTGCTGGGCGCATCCAGGGCGATTTTCTCACGCTGCAACTGTTCTTTGAGATCGGCCGCGAGGCGCCCGCGGGCGCGCCGCAGCCGCCGCACCTGCACCGGGCGGCCATCGCCGACATCGTCCGTCACGTGCGCCTGCCGAGCCCGGACCGGTTCGGCGCCGCTATCGAGGCGATCCAGGACGCATTCCACCAAGTGAGGGGCGATCCGCAGGCGGCTCTGTTCGGTTTCGACCAGCGCGGCGGCATCTACGTCCACGAGAACACGCAACGGGCCATCCACGCGGTTTGGGAGCGGTTCGTCGGCGCCCAGCCGGTGAACGCCGAGGCTGCGACGCCGTTACCCATGACGGCATCCGTGGCCCCACCCATGCCGCCCATGGCACCGGACGCCGGGCTCACCCCGTTCTCGGGCGAGGCGGACCACTGACCCAGGCCACCCGGGGCGCCGAGCGGGGCGCCGCCTTGACTTGACCTCGGGCGCTCCGCAGAGTTCCTGCCGTGCCAACGCCGACGTGCGAAGCGCTCGGCGCCGGGGAGGGGCAGGCCATGAAACTCATGTGGTTCCACCTGATGCCGTACACCGAGCTGCCGGACGATTTCCGGGAGCGGCATCCCTCGGTCTGGGTGGATATCCACTCCTCGCTGTTCGATCCCAAGCGCGCCCATGTCATGTACAACGATTTCATGGACGAGCTCGAATACGCCGCGGCCTGCGGGTTCGACGCGATCTGCGTCAATGAGCATCATTCCAACGGCTACGGCCTGATGCCTTCGCCCAACCTGATCGCCACCGCGCTGGCGCGCCGCACCACCGACACCGCGCTCTGCGTCCTCGGCAACTCCCTCGCCCTCTACAACCCGCCGACCCGGGTGGCCGAGGAGTTCGCCATGATCGACTGCATCTCCGGCGGGCGGCTGATCGCGGGCTTTCCGGTCGGCACCCCGATGGACACGTGCTACGCCTACGGCCAGAACCCGAGCATGCTGCGCGAGCGCTATCTGGAGGCGCATGATCTCGTCGTGCGCGCCTGGACCGAGCGCGAAACCTTCGCCTTCAACGGCCGGTTCAACCAGCAGCGCTATGTGAACATCTGGCCGCGGCCGGTGCAGACACCGCATCCGCCGATCTGGATTCCCGGCGGCGGTTCCGTCGAGACCTGGCAGTGGTGCGCCGAGATGGACTATGTCTACTGCTATCTTTCCTACTACGGCTACAAGGCCGGGCGGGCGACGATGCAGGGCTTCTGGGACGAAATGGCCCGCCTCGGCAAGGACCGCAATCCGTACCGCGCCGGCTTCCTGCAATTCATCGGCGTGGCCGAGACGCGCGCGAAGGCGATGGAACTCTATCGCGGGCCGGCGGAGTATTTCTACGGCCGCTGCCTGCATGTCGATCCGCGCTTCGCCACCCCGCCGGGCTACGTCACCGAGGCGACGCAGCGCGCCGGCCTGGAAAGCCAGGTGCAGAAGGCGGCCAACGCCAACCCGGTGCTCGGCTCGACCACGGGGACGCGGATGCAGGCCGTGGCCCGCGAGATGGAGGACATCGTCGATCGCGGCTATGTCATCGTCGGCTCGCCCGACGAGGTCGTGGCCCAGCTCAGCGAGGTCGCCACGGAGCTGAATGTCGGCCATCTCATGCTGCTCCTGCAGTTCGGCAACATGGGCAAGGACTTGGCGCAGTACAACACGCGTCTGTTCGCGGAGACGGTGATGCCGCGGATGAGGGGCCTGTTCGCCGAGTGGGAGGATCGTTGGTGGCCGCAGCCGATGGCGCGTGAGACCCGGGTGACCCCGCCCGCCTTCCACCCCGGCGCGCTCGCCGCCGAATAGCGCCGTCGGGAGACCCGTTCGTGACCCAACCGGAAACGCTGAGCGTGGAGATCGCAGCCTCCACGTGCCGGGTCTGGCGTCATGGCGCGGGCCGCAAACTGGGCTTCCTCGCCGGGTTCGGCGGCCTGCCGCGCTGGATGCCGGTGCTCGACCGCCTGTCCGCGCAACGCCAGCTCATCGTCCCCTCGCTGCCCGGCTTTCCCGGTGCCGAAGGCTTTCGCAGCCTCGACACCCATCTCGACTGGCTGCTCGCCGTGCATGATCTGCTGCAGCAGGCCGGGCTGGACGGGACCGACCTGGTGGCCAGTTCCGTCGGCGCTGCCTTCGCCGCCGAGATGGCCGCGCTCTGGCCGAGTTCGGTGCGCCGGCTGGTGCTGATCGCTCCGTTCGGCCTGTTCGACGAGGCCGATCCGCCGGCGGATCCCTGGGCCGTCCGCCCGGCCGACCAGGGGGCGCTGTTCTGCGCTGACCCGGCCCGCTGGGCTGAGCTGAAGGCGGTGCCCGAAGGCGCCAATTCGATCGAGTGGCCGATCATCCAGAACCGTGCCAGCGAGGCCGCCGCGCGTGCCTTCTGGCCGCTCGGCAATACTCGCCTGGAGCGGCGTCTCGGGCGGATCACGGCGCCAACCCTGCTCCTCTGGGGCGCGGAGGACCGGGTGATGCCGCGAACCTACGCCCAGCGCATCGCCGCCGCACTCGGCGGACCGAGCGAGATCCGCATCATCGAGGGTGCCGGCCATCTCGCCGAACTCGACCGTCCGGAGGCCGTCGCCGAAGCGGCGCTTGCCTGGACCGCCTGAAAGGACCCCCATGCCGATCGACCCGCAAGCGCAGTTCGTCCTGGACCTGATCAAGAACTCGGGCCGGCCGCCCTACGAGGCGCTGACCCCGGAGGAGGCGCGCGCCGCCCAGCGCGCCGCCCGGCCGGTGTTGCAGCCGGACGCGCCCGACGTCGCCGAGCTGCGCGATCTCGCCGCGGACGGTCCGGGCGGGCCGATCAAGCTGCGGCTCTATCGCGGCGCTCGGGCACCGGCCGGCGCGGTGCCAGGGCTGGTCTACTTCCATGGCGGCGGCTGGGTCATCGGCGACATCGAGAGCCACGACGTGGTCTGCCGCCAGATCGCCAACGCCGCCGACGCGGTCGTGGTCTCGGTCGATTACCGGCTGGGCCCCGAACACAAGTTCCCCGCCGCTGTGGAGGACGCCATCGCCGCGACCGACTGGGTAGCCGGCGCGGCCGAAGAGCTGGGTATCGATCCCGCGCGGCTGGCAGTGGGTGGCGATTCCGCTGGCGGCAACCTCGCTATCGTCACCGCCATCGCCGCGCGTGACCGCGACGCGCCGGCGTCGGCCCGGCCTCCGATCGCGTTGCAGGCGCTGGTCTATCCGGCGACCGAATTCGCCATGCGCCACGACTCGCACCGGCGCTTCGCCGAGGGCTACTTCCTGACGCGGTCGCTGATGGACTATTTCCGCGACCACTATCTGCGCAGTTCGGCCGACATCGATGACTGGCGGGCTTCGCCGCTGCGGGTGAGCGATCTCACCCGCCTGCCGCCTGCCCTGGTACTGACCGCCGGGTTCGACCCGCTCTGCGACGAAGGTGAGGACTATGCCCGTAACCTCGCCGCCGCCGGCGTCCGTGTGACGATGCGGCGCTTCCCGGGCCAGATCCATGGGTTCTTTTCCATGGGGCGGATCATCGCCGCGGCCAACGAAGCGGTTGCCGAGGTCGCGGCCGCCCTGCGCGCGCTGCCCGCCGCGTAGCGGGCGTCTCCCTCTCGCCGCGGGTTCGGGACCGGGCGTTATTCTGGGCCGGGGAGCCGTGCCAGGCCGTCGCGCAGCCGGTCGAGCAGGCGGAACAGCTGCAGGCACTCGGCGCTGGAGATGCCCGAGAGCGCACCGGCATAGTAGGCGCGGATGCTGATCTGCATGTCCGACCAGGTCCGCTCACCCAGCGCGGTGAGCCGGACGCGGCGCAACCGGCCGTCCTGCGTGGCGCGGATGCGCTCGATCAGGTGTGCTGCTTCTAACCGATCGAGCACCGCCGTCAGATTCTGGCGGCTAACCATGAGGAAGCCGATCAGATCCTTCACTGCCATGCCCTCGGCGCGCACCGCTGGGCGCGACAGCGCTCCGAGCACTGCCCATTGCTGCGTCGTCGCCCTGTAGCGGCCCACCGCCCGGGTGCCTGTCTTGTGCAACAGGTTCGAGGCCTGGTACAGACGCAGGAACAACCGGTTGGCGATGTCGAATCGCGCCGCCGCCTCGGCGCGCTCGGGTGTAGGCGGGAGCGCAGGTGTTTCCGCGAGCTGGTCCATCAATGCCTTGCCATATTATCTGAAATATATCATATCATTGATAGATAACGCGTGCCAGCGCGCATTGCCTGGCGGCTTGGCCGTGGACGGCCGAGGGAAAGGAACGACCATGCAATATGAGGATGTCCTGGTCACCGTCGCCGATGGCGTTGCCACCATCGCCATCAACCGCCCGCAGGTGATGAACGCGTTTCGTGGCCAGACCTGCGAGGAATTGATCCACGCCCTGAACCGCGCCGGCTGGGACAAGTCCATCGGCGTCATCGTGCTCACAGGCACTGGCGATCGCGCCTTCTGCACCGGCGGGGATCAGTCCGCGCATGATGGCGGATACGATGGGCGCGGCATGATCGGCCTGCCGGTCGAGGAGCTGCAGACGCTCATCCGCGAGGTGCCGAAGCCGGTGATCGCCCGCGTTCAGGGCTACGCGATCGGGGGCGGGAACGTGCTGGCGACGCTGTGTGATCTGACCATCGCCTCGGACCGGGCGCAGTTCGGCCAGGTCGGACCGAAGGTGGGCTCGGTGGATCCGGGCTTCGGGACCGCCTATCTTGCCCGCGTTGTCGGCGAGAAGAAGGCGCGCGAGATCTGGTATCTCTGCCGCCGCTACAGCGCGGCCGAGGCGCTGGCCATGGGTCTCGTCAACGCCGTCGTGCCGCACGAGCAGCTCGATGCCGAAGTGGCGCGCTGGTGCGCGGAGATCATGGCGCGCAGCCCGACCGCGATCGCCATCGCCAAGCGCTCCTTCAATGCCGACTCGGACAGCATCCGCGGCATCAGCGGGATGGGGATGCAGGCGCTCTCCATGTACTACGCCACCGAAGAGAGCCAGGAAGGCGTCCGCGCCTTCAACGAGAAGCGGAGCCCGGATTTCCGGCGATTCGTAAAATAGGCACGATTCGCGAGAGCGACGGTGCCGTGAAGCAGCCGGACCCAGCTGTCACCCGTCGAGCGGCGGCTCCCGTCCCACAGCCTGCCGGTAGGCCGTGCGGACCGCTTCGGGGACGCCCTGCGTATCCTCCAGGATATTGCGCGGGGTGATGGCGATGAAAGCGATCTCCCAGTCCGGCGGAACGGGTACGCCCACCTTCGGCACAAAAGCGTGCGGCGCCCCCGGAGCGTTGTGGAAATGTGCGCCGAGCGTGACCGGGGTCAGGAGCGGGCGCCCGTCCTCGGCGATGGTGAACGCCTCCGCCTCGCCGATCACATACATGGGGAACTGGTCGGTTCGGCTGCTCTCGTGCCGGTGCAGCTCCACGGTGCGCAGGAAGACGGCGGTGACCAGGCGGCCATGGCGGTTGCGGCCGTTCCGCCATGGGCCAGGCCCTGAAAGGTCCAGCGGGGTAGGGAGCGCATGTGCGGCCCCGGCCAGTACCTCCCGCAGCGCGTCCTTGGGCTGCAACCGGCCATCCCCGCCCGAAGCCCGGCCCTGGCGCGCAGCGAACGCTTCGTGGACCGACTTCACCCAGGCCAGCTCGTCCGCCCCGAGCATGTAGTCGAGTAGCGGCCGGCGCGTCTCCTCGGGCATCGTCACCTCCTCTTGCCGGGTCTTCGCCCGGCCCGGACCCGCCGCGCCTCGTTCCGCCAAGAGCGTGGCTATTCGGCGGCGGCGGCCACGGAGCGGACATAGCGCTGGCGGGCGTCAGCGTCGCGCGCGGCCGCGAGGTCGTTCTCCTGCATCGCCTCGATATCGACATTGGCGAACTCAAGCACATCCAGGCGCTCGAACCCGCGCTGCACCCGTTCGCCCCAGAGGCCGATATCCTTCACCGCGGGCACGATGCGGGTGAACAGCCGGGTGCGGAAGGCGGCACTGGCCCCGGACGCGTGCAGATGCTCGACGCATTCGCCGACCGGCAGGCCGAGATGCTGCCAGAGTTCCATCGCGTCGAACCGGTCCCGCATGAGCGCACAGGCCTCGACGAGGAATTCCTCCCGCTCGTCGCGCTCGGCGCCCGTGAGCTGGGGGTAGTAGTCCCGGAGCGAAAGCCGGCCGAAGGCGACGTGGCGCGCTTCGTCCTCCATCACATAGGCGTTCACCGCCGCGGCGAGCGGGTTCTGCGCGTCATCACGGATGCGGGCGAAGGCGGCGAGCGCCAACCCCTCGATGACGATCTGCATGCCCAGATAAGTCATGTCCCACCGCGAATCGCGCAGCACCTGGCCGAGCAGGCTCTGCAGCGGCGGTGTCATCGGGTAGGTGACGCCGAATTTCTCCAGTAGCTTCTTATAGACTTCGACATGGCGCGCCTCGTCCATGACCTGGGTCGCGGCATAGAATTTCGCATCCATATCAGGAACTTGCTGGACGATTTTGCCGGCGCAGATCAGTGCCCCCTGCTCGCCGTGGAGGAATTGCGAGGTGCTCCATGCCTGGTGCTCGCGGCGGATTTCCGTCTGCTCGCGGGCAGACAGGCGCTGGTAGCAGGGGGCCGCGTTGATCGGCAGCGCGCCCGCGGGCAGTTGCAGCGGGTTCTCCGCGTCTAGCTCCTGGGTCCAGTCGATCCGGTCATTGGCGTTCCACTGCATGGTCTTGCCGCGCTCGTAGAGGCCCAGCAGGCGGCTGCGCTCCGGGGCGAATTCCCAATTGAAAACGCATGTGAAATCCTGCGGCAGCGCCCATGAGGCGGGCGCCCCCGGTACCGCGGAGAGATCGGAGAAGGCCACGGCAAGTCCCCCATTTTTTGGTGATCCGCTACGCGTGAGTGGCCGACCGGCTGAGTAGTAGAGAGGGGACGCTATGCCCCTCAATCGCTGATTTTAGCTAGATTTGCGCGTTTTTCAACGTTGCTACATCCCCCGGCAGGGTAGGCTTGGCGAGTCGGGCGCAAACCCGCTGGAGACGCTTGACTCGGCATGGGGCCGCTCGTAGGTTCCGCGCCCTCAGCCATCCCGCCCCGGCGTCCTTTGCCTTGGTGGGGTGGTGGTTGATCGCAGGCTCGGCGCATGTGGTGCCGCCAACCGGAAGCGTCCCGGCGGGCTCAGGCCACAGGCAGACATGCTCCCCGCAGCGCGGCACCGGCCGTGCCGTGCGGGATGTGCCCATGGCCGGTGGTGTACCGGAGCGGACAGTTAAGGGGATCGGACGAGGCCTATGCCGACCATTAATCAGTTGATCGCCCACGGGCGTGAGCCGAGTGCCCGCCGGAACAAGGTGCCGGCGCTGCAGGGCTGCCCGCAGAAGCGCGGCGTCTGCACGCGCGTCTACACCACGACGCCGAAGAAGCCGAATTCGGCCCTGCGCAAGGTGGCAAAGGTTCGCCTCACGAATGGATACGAGGTGGTCAGCTACATCCCCGGCGAGGGCCATAATCTGCAAGAGCACAGCGTGGTGCTGATCCGCGGCGGCCGCGTGAAGGACCTTCCCGGCGTGCGCTATCACATCCTGCGCGGCGTGCTCGATACCCAGGGCATCGCCAAGCGCCGCCAGCGCCGGTCGCTCTACGGCGCCAAGCGTCCCAAGTGACAGGAGATCAGCGATGAGCCGCCGCCGTCGCGCCGTGAAGCGCGAGATCCTCCCCGACCCGAAGTTCGGCGATGTCGTGATTTCGCGTTTCATGAACGTGCTCATGTTCGACGGAAAGAAGTCCACCGCCGAGGGGATCGTCTACGACGCGCTCGACGTCATGAAGAAGCGTGGCGGCAGCCAGGCGGATCCGGTGCGGATGTTCCATGAGGCACTGGACAATGTGAAGCCTGCCGTGGAGGTCCGCTCGCGTCGTGTGGGCGGCGCGACCTACCAGGTGCCGGTGGAAGTGCGCGCGGAGCGGCGCCAGGCGCTTGCCATCCGCTGGATCATCGACGCCGCCCGCAAGCGCGGCGAGCATACCATGCAGGAACGGCTTTCGAACGAACTGCTGGACGCGGTGAACAATCGCGGCGCAGCGGTGAAGAAGCGCGAGGATACGCACCGGATGGCCGAGGCCAACAAGGCTTTCAGCCACTACCGCTGGTAACCCGAGCGTACTGAACAGCGACCTCAACGCAATACCGTCAGAGACCCGGGAACGGAGAAGACGACGATGGCCAAAGCGAAATTCCAGCGCAACAAGCCGCACTGCAACATCGGCACGATTGGCCATGTGGACCACGGCAAGACATCGCTGACGGCGGCGATCACGAAGGTCCTGGCAAAGACCGGCGGCGCGACCTTTACCGCCTACGACCAGATCGACAAGGCTCCCGAGGAGCGCGCGCGCGGCATCACGATCTCCACCGCCCACGTGGAGTACGAGACGCAGAACCGCCACTACGCCCACGTCGACTGCCCTGGTCACGCCGACTACGTGAAGAACATGATCACCGGCGCGGCGCAGATGGACGGGGCGATCCTGGTCGTCTCCGCCGCCGATGGTCCGATGCCGCAGACCCGTGAGCACATCCTGCTGGCGCGCCAGGTGGGTGTGCCGGCGCTGGTGGTATTCATGAACAAGGTCGACATGGTCGACGACCCGGAGCTGCTTGAACTGGTCGAGATGGAGGTGCGCGAGCTTCTCTCCTCCTACCAGTTCCCCGGCGACGACATCCCGATCATCAAGGGTTCCGCCCTGTGCGCGCTCGAGGATCGCAACCCCGAGCTGGGTGAGCAGGCTGTGCTCAAGCTGATGGAGGCGGTGGACGCCTACATCCCGCAGCCGGAGCGGCCGAAGGATCGTCCATTCCTGATGCCGATCGAAGACGTGTTTTCGATCTCCGGCCGTGGCACCGTGGTGACCGGGCGCATTGAGCGCGGCGTGGTCAAGGTTGGCGAAGAAGTCGAGATCGTCGGGTTGAAGCCGACGGTCAAAACCGTGGTGACCGGCGTCGAGATGTTCCGCAAGCTGCTCGATCAGGGCGAGGCCGGCGACAATATCGGCGCGCTGCTCCGCGGAACGAAGCGCGAGGATGTCGAGCGCGGTCAGGTTCTCGCCGCCCCGGGCTCGATCACGCCGCACACGCAGTTCAAGGCCGAGGCGTACATCCTCACCAAGGAAGAGGGTGGCCGCCATACACCGTTCTTCACCAACTATCGTCCGCAGTTCTATTTCCGTACCACGGACGTGACCGGCATCGTGAAGCTGCCTGACGGGACGGAGATGGTGATGCCGGGCGACAATGTGTCGATGGACGTCGAGCTGATCGCGCCGATTGCCATGGACGAAGGGCTGCGCTTCGCGATCCGCGAGGGTGGCCGGACGGTCGGCGCCGGCGTGGTCGCCAAGATCGTCGCCTGACACCGGCTTCGGAATCGGCGCACTGATCCGCAGGATAGACGATGGACAACCAGAATATCCGCATCCGCCTGAAGGCGTACGATCATCGCGTGCTCGACAACAGCACGAAGGAGATCGTGAACACAGCCAAGCGCACGGGCGCGCGGGTCCGCGGGCCGATTCCGCTGCCGACGCATATCGAGCGCTTCACCGTCAACCGCTCCCCGCATGTCGACAAGAAAAGCCGTGAGCAGTTCGAGATCCGGACTCACCGCCGTTTGCTCGACATCGTCGAGCCGACCCCGCAGACCGTGGACGCGCTGATGAAGCTCGACCTCGCGGCCGGCGTGGACGTCGAGATCAAGATCTGAGGCGAAGCCCATGCGCACCGGACTGCTGGCCAGAAAGCTGGGCATGACCCGGCTGTTCCAAGACGACGGCACGCACGTGCCGGTGACCGTACTGCATCTCGACGGGGTGCAGGTGGTTGCCGCGCGGACGGTGGAGAAGGACGGCTACACCGCCGTCCAGCTCGGCTGGGGGCGGGCGAAGGTGAAGAACGTCTCGAAGCCGAATCGGGGTCACTATGCCCGTGCCAAAGTGGAACCGAAGCTTCGGCTCGCTGAATTCCGTGTGGCACCCGAGGCGGCGCTGGAGCCGGGCGCGACGCTGTCGGCAGCGCACTTTGTCGTCGGCCAGATGGTCGATGTCTGCGGCACCACGAAGGGTAAGAGCTTCGCCGGTGTGATGAAGCGCTGGAACTTTGCCGGCCTCGAAGCCAGCCACGGCGTTTCGATCAGCCATCGCAGCCACGGCTCCACGGGCAACCGCCAGGATCCAGGCCGAACCTTCAAGAACAAGAAGATGGCCGGCCATCTCGGCGACGAGCGGGTGACGACGCTCAATCTCCAGGTCGCCGGCATCGATGCCGAGCGCGGACTGATCCTCGTCAAGGGCGCAGTTCCTGGGGCGAAGGGTGGGTACGTGCTCGTGCGCGACGCGATCAAGCGGCCGCGCCCGGCGGATGCGCCATTTCCCGCCGCGCTGGCCGGCTGAGAGGGATAGCGATGCAGATCGAGATCAGGACGCTCGACAACGGCCTGGCCGGCACCGCCGAGCTGCCGGAGCAGATTTTCGGTGCCGACCCTAGGGCTGATATCATGGCCCGCGTGGTGCATTGGCAGTTGGCGAAACGCCGCGCTGGCACTCACAAAACCAAAGGCATGGGCGAGGTGTCGGGCACGACGAAGAAGCCCTATCGACAGAAGGGCACCGGTCGAGCGCGTCAGGGCAGCCTGCGGGCGCCCCAGTTCCGCACAGGCGGTGTCGTGCATGGACCGGTAACGCGGTCGCACGAATATGATCTGCCCAAGAAGTTGCGTCGCCTCGGCCTGATCTCGGCTCTGTCGCAGAAGCACGCGGAAGGCAAGCTGGTGGTCCTCGATGCCGCTGCGGCCGACGGCAAGACGCGCCCGCTGGTGCAGCGGTTGAAGGCTCTCGGTTGGGATTCGGCGCTCGTTGTCGATAGCATCGTCGATGCCGGCTTCCTGCGCGCGGCGCGGAACATTCCGGGGATCGACGTGCTGCCTACGGTTGGCGCCAATGTGTACGACATTCTTCGCCACGACGTGCTGGCCATTACCACGGCCGGGGTCGAAGGGCTGAAGGCCCGTCTCGGTTTCGGAACTGGCGAGATCGGAGCCAGCGCATGAGCTCACCTCAGAAGTCCGCCGCCGCCGCGCGCCGCCGCGCTAGCCGAATGACCCGCGCAGCGATGTACGATGTGATTCGCGGCCCGGTCGTCACGGAGAAGTCCACCGCGCTGAGCGAGAAACACCAGATGGTGTTCCGCGTGGCGCTGTCGGCAACGAAGCCGGAGATCAAGGCGGCGATCGAGGGCTTGTTCGGCGTCAAGGTGCTGGGCGTGAATACGCTCGTGACCAAGGGCAAGACCAAGCGGTTCCGCGGTCGTCCCGGCCAGCGGAGCGATTCGAAGAAAGCCTATGTGGAGCTCGCGGAGGGTCAGACCATCGACCTGACCACAGGGCTCGCGTGAGGAAGCGGCGATGGCACTGAAACAATTCAAGCCCGTCACGGCGAGCCTTCGCGGCACCGTTCTGGTGTCCCGCGAGGAGTTGTGGAAGGGCAAGCCGGTCAAGGCGCTGACGCGCGGCAAGTCCGGCAGCGGCGGGCGGAATCAGCACGGCCATATCACGTCCCGCTTCCGCGGCGGCGGACACAAGCGGACGTACCGCTTCGTGGATTTCAAGCGGCGCAAGTTCGACGTGCCGGCGACGGTCGAGCGGCTGGAATACGATCCGAACCGGACCGCGTTCATCGCATTGATCAAGTATGCCGATGGCGAGCTTGCGTACATTCTGGCGCCGCAGCGGCTGAGGGCCGGCGATAGCGTGATCGCGAGCAAGCGCGCGGACATCAAGCCCGGGAACGCGATGCCCCTGGCGGTGATTCCGGTCGGGACCATCGTGCACAATGTCGAGATGAAGCCGGGCGCGGGCGGCAAGGTGGCGCGAGCGGCGGGAACCTACGCCCAGCTCGTCGGCAAGGATGCGGGGTACGCCCAGATCAAGCTGATGTCAGGGGAGTTGCGGCTCGTGCGGGCGGAATGCCTCGCCAGCATCGGCGCGGTTTCGAATCCGGACAACTCGAACGTGCATATCGGCAAGGCGGGCCGAAGCCGCTGGCTCGGCCGCCGGCCGCACAACCGCGGCGTTGCCATGAACCCGGTCGATCATCCGCTCGGCGGCGGCGAAGGGCGCAGCTCCGGGGGGCGCCACCCGGTGACGCCATGGGGCAAGCCGACTAAGGGCCACAAGACGCGCGTCAACAAGCGAACCGACCGGCTCATTATCCGTCGCCGCAACAAGGGGAAGGGCTGAGCTCATGCCTCGTTCCGTCTGGAAGGGGCCGTTTGTGGACGGCTTCCTGCTCAACAAGGCTGAGACCGCCCGCGGGTCGGGGCGCAACGAGATCATCAAGATATGGTCGCGGCGCTCCACGATCTTGCCGCAGTTCGTCGGCCTTACATTCGGCGTCTACAATGGGCGGAAGTTCCTCCCCGTGCAGGTGACGGAGAACATGGTCGGGCACAAGTTCGGCGAGTTTTCCCCGACGCGGACGTTCACCGGTCACTCGGCCGACAAGAAGGCGAAGCGAGGCTGAGATGAGCAAGCCCAATCACCCGCGCGGCCTGGACGAAACGGAGGCGCAGGCGGTGCTGCGAAATCTGCGCGTGAGTCCGCGCAAGCTCAACCTGATCGCCGCGATGATCCGCAACCTGGCGGCGGCGGACGCCGTTGCGGCTCTGACGTTCAGCAAGCGGCGGATCGCCGTGGATGTGCGTAAGACACTGGAGAGCGCGATCGCCAACGCGGAGAACAATCACCAGCTGGATGTCGATCGGCTGGTGGTGACGCGGGCGGAAGTCGGGCGTTCGACTGTGATGCGGCGCTTCCAGGCGCGCGGCCGAGGGCGTGCCGCCCGCGTGGAGAAGTGGTTCAGCCATCTGCGGATCGTCGTTGCCGAACGCAGCCAGGACGAGCAGTCGGCAGCACAGCAGGAGGCCGCATAGAATGGGCCAGAAAGTCAATCCGCTTGGGCTTCGGCTCGGCATCAACCGCACCTGGGACAGCCGCTGGTATGCTGGTGACGACTATGCTCGTCTGCTGCACGAGGATCTGCGGCTGCGCGGGCATCTGCGCCGCAAGCTTGCCGGCGCCGGCGTCTCGCGCGTCGTCATCGAGCGTCCGGCGAAGAAGCCGCGGGTGACGATCTACGCGGCGCGGCCGGGCGTCGTCATCGGCAAGAAGGGCCAGGACATCGACGCGCTCCGTAAGGATCTCACGTCCATGGCGGGCGCGGACGTGGCGCTGAACATCGTCGAGATCCGCAAGCCGGAGATCGACGCGACACTGGTTGCCGAATCGATCGCGCAACAGCTGGAGCGCCGCGTTGCGTTCCGCCGCGCCATGAAGCGGGCCGTGCAGTCAGCGATGCGTCTGGGGGCGCAGGGCATCCGCATCAATTGTGGAGGCCGTCTCGGCGGCGCCGAAATCGCGCGCGTCGAGTGGTATCGCGAGGGTCGCGTGCCGCTCCACACGCTGCGCGCCGACGTCGATTTCGGTGTCGCGACGGCGCGCACGACCTATGGCTCGTGCGGCGTGAAGGTGTGGATTTTCAAGGGCGAGATTCTCGTGCGCGACCCGCTGGCGCAGGACAAGCGGGCGGCCGAACAGGCCCCGCAGCGGTAGGAGCACGAGACGATGCTGCAACCCAAGCGCACGAACTTCCGGAAGGCACACAAGGGCCGCATCCACGGTGATGCGAAGGGCGGGACCGCGCTTAATTTCGGCGCCTTCGGACTCAAGGCGATGGAGCCGGAGCGGATTACTGCGCGCCAGATCGAGGCGGCGCGGCGCGCTATCACGCGCGCGATGAAGCGCGCCGGGCGCGTTTGGATCCGAATTTTCCCTGATGTGCCGGTGTCGCGAAAGCCCGCCGAGGTGCGCATGGGATCCGGCAAGGGCAGCCCGGAATTCTGGGTCGCAAGAGTGAAGCCGGGTCGGATCATGTTCGAGATCGATGGCGTTACCGGGGAGCTGGCGCGCGAAGCGCTGACACTGGGGGCGGCCAAGCTGCCGATCAAGACCAAGTTTGTGACCCGTATCGGGGATGCGTGAGCGATGACCAAGGCAGCAGATATTCGCGCCAAGACCGCGGATGAGCTGGATTCGCTGCTCGTTGAGCTCCAGAAAGAGCGGTTCAATCTGCGGTTCCAGCGTGCCACCGGGCAGCTCGAGAAGCTCGGACGCATTCGTGAGGTGCGGCGCGACATCGCGCGGGTGAAGACCGTGCTGCACCAAAAGGCCGCCGGCTCTGTCGGCGCCGCCGGCAGTCGGTCGTGAAGGGAGACGAGTGATGCCGAAACGCGTCCTCAGTGGGCGAGTCGTGAGCGACAAGATGGACAAGACGGTGACGGTCATCGTCGAGCGCCGCGTCATGCATCCGCTCTATAAGAAGTTCATCCGTCGCTCGAAGAAGTATGCGGCGCATGACGAGGCAAACGCGTGCCATGTCGGCGACTTGGTGCGGATCATCGAATGCCCGCCCGTGAGCAAGCGGAAGAGCTGGGCGGTTATTGAGCGTAACGGACAGGCGCTCGACGGGGCCGCTGCTCCCGCCGCCGTGCAGGCGTGAGGAGGCGGGGGTGATCTATCCTGAGACCAACCTCGACGTAGCCGACAATTCCGGTGCGCGTCGCGTGATGTGCATCAAGGTTCTGGGTGGCTCAAAGCGCAAGACCGCATCGGTTGGTGACGTGATCGTCGTCTCGGTGAAGGAGGCGATTCCGCGCGGCAAGGTTAAAAAGGGCGATGTGCACCAGGCCGTGATCGTCCGCGTCGCATTCCCGGTGCGCCGGCCGGACGGCAGCGTGATCCGCTTCGACCGCAACGCCGCCGTGCTGATCAACAAGCAGCAGGAGCCGATCGGCACGCGCATCTTCGGCCCCGTCGTGCGTGAGCTGCGCGGGCGGAAGTTCATGAAGATCATCTCTCTGGCACCAGAGGTTCTATAAGGCGATGGCCGCGAAGATCAGGAAGGGCGACCGCGTCGAGGTGGTTGCCGGAGCGAGCAAGGGGATGCGCGGCGAAGTGCTGCGCGTGATCCCCAAGGAAGACCGCGCGGTGGTGCGCGGCGTCGCGGTCGCGAAGCGCCATCTGAAGCCGCGCGGCATGGGGCAGCCCGGTGGGATCGTCGAGCAGGAAGCGCCGGTGCATCTGTCGAATCTGATGCTGGTCGACCCTCAGACCGACAAGCCTACCCGAGTCGGGTTCCGGGTGCTGGAGGACGGGCGCAAGGTGCGCCTCGCCCGGCGCAGCGGCAATGTGATCGAGAGTTGAGGAGGCAGCCGTGAGCGAGAGCGAAGCGCGCGAGATGCCGAGGCTGCAGGCGCTGTACCGCGAGCAGGTCCGCCCGGCGCTGCAGCAGGAGTTTGGCTACCGCAATCCGATGCAGGTGCCCCGGTTGGAGAAGATCGTCATCAACATGGGGGTTGGCGAGGCCACTGCGGACCAGAAGAAGCTCGATGCCGCAGTGGCAGAGCTGGCACTGATCAGCGGTCAGAAGCCGGTGAAGACGCTGGCAAAGAAAGCGATCGCCGGCTTCAAGATCCGCAAGGGCTTGCCGATCGGCTGCAAGGTGACGCTGCGGCGGGACCGGATGTACGAATTCCTTGACCGACTGATCACCATTACGCTGCCGCGAGTGCGCGATTTCCGCGGCATCGGCGGCAAGGCGTTCGATGGGCGTGGCAACTTTGCGATGGGTCTCAAGGAACAGATCGTGTTTCCCGAGATCGCCTACGACAAGGTCGAGTCGATCCGCGGTATGGACATCGTGGTCGTGACGACCGCGACGAACGACTCGGAGGCGAAGGCGCTTCTGCGCGGTTTCGGGCTGCCTTTCGTTAGCTGAGGCAAAAGCGGCAACACCCGGTGACGGGTTTTTGGAAAACCGCCGGGAAGCACCGGTAGGTTCCGGAGGACGGAGACAGGATGGCCAAGATCTCTGCGGTCAACCGAAACAAGCGTCGGGAGCGGATGGCGATCCGCGATCGTGCCAAGCGGGCGGCGCTGAAGACGGTGGTAATGGACCGCGACCGGTCCGTGGAAGAGCGCTTCGAGGCGAGCCTCAAATTGGCCGAGCTGCCGCGCAACGGGGCAAACGTGCGGGTGCGGCTGCGCTGCGAGCTGACTGGGCGCTCGCGCGGCAACTACCGCAAGTTCAAGCTGTGCCGCATCGCGCTGCGTGAGCTGGCGAGTAGCGGGCAGATTCCGGGCATGGTCAAGGCGAGCTGGTAAGAGGGCGGCATGGCACTTTCCGATCCTCTGGGCGACATGCTGACGCGCATCCGCAATGCGCAGCGGGCCCGCCATAGCGCGTGCGTCGCCCCGGCTTCGCGACTTCGGGCGAATGTTCTTGAGGCGCTCAAGCGCGAGGGCTTCATCCGTGGCTACAGCACCGAGGCGGTGCGGCCTGGCATCGAGCAGTTGCGTATCGAGCTGAAATACAACGAGGGCGAGCCGGTGATCAAAGAGATCACCCGTGTCTCGAAGCCGGGGCGACGGGTCTACTCGAAGATCAAGGAGCTGCCGCGGGTGTATGCCGGCCTCGGCATCTCCATCCTCTCGACGCCGCGCGGCGTCTTGAGTGATGCGGAAGCGCGGGCGGCCAATGTCGGCGGGGAAGTGCTGTGCCGCGTGTTCTGATGCAACGGATGCAGGAGGAGCGGCGGGCATGTCGCGCGTAGGCAAATATCCGGTGCAGATTCCGGCCGGTGTGGACGTAGTGATCGACGGCTCGACGTTGCGCGCCAAGGGCAGGCTCGGGGAGCTCAGCTTGGCGCTGACGTCGCAGGTGGTGGCGAAGGTCGAGTCGGGCGCGGTCTCGGTGCAGCCGAGGACGGGCGAGTCCCACGCGCGGATGATGTGGGGCACGACGCGGGCGCTGGTGGCCAACATGGTTCGCGGTGTTTCCACCGGCTATGCCAAGTCGCTC
This sequence comes from Acetobacteraceae bacterium, assembly GCA_027449745.1. Classification (GTDB taxonomy): domain Bacteria; phylum Pseudomonadota; class Alphaproteobacteria; order Acetobacterales; family Acetobacteraceae; genus JAJZVV01. The sequence continues at coordinate 22,076 of DAIDKZ010000029.1, forward strand.
GAGATCACCGGGACGGGCTATCGTGCCGCGGTGCAGGGCGGCGACCTGGTGATCAATCTCGGGTTCTCCCACGACGTGGTCTATCCGGTGCCGCCGGGCATCCGCATCACCACGCCGAAGCCGACGACCATTACCATCGAGGGGGTCGACAAGCGGCAGGTCGGCCAGGTCGCGGCGGAAATTCGCGCCTACCGCCCGCCTGAGCCCTATAAAGGCAAGGGCGTTCGGTACGACACGGAGACGATCCTGCGCAAGGAAGGCAAGAAGAAGTGATGAGCGCGAACCAGGATTTGCGCAACCGGCGGCGCGAACGGCTGCGCTTCCAGCTGCGGCGCAAGGCGCTCGGGCGGCCGCGGCTGTCCGTGTTCCGGTCGAGCGAGCATATCTACGCCCAGGTGATCGACGATGAAGTCGGGCGCACGCTCGCCGCGGCTTCGACGCTCGACCGGGAACTCCGCGAGGCGCTGCGCACGGGGGCGGACAAGGCGGCGGCGGCGGCTGTCGGCAAGCTGGTTGCCGAGCGCGCCCGGGCCGCGGGGGTGACGGCGGTGGTGTTCGACCGCGGCTCCTATCTCTATCACGGTCGCGTCAAGGCGCTGGCCGATGCCGCCCGCGAGGGCGGGCTCGACTTCTAGGGGAGTGGCCGATGGCACGGGAACCGAGGGAAGGCCGCGGCCGCGAGCGCGAGCGCGATCGTGACGGCGATGAGCTTCTCGATAAGCTCGTCACGATCAACCGCGTGGCCAAGGTGGTGAAGGGTGGACGGCGGTTCTCGTTTGCCGCCCTGGTGGTGGTGGGCGACCAGAAGGGCCGCGTCGGCTTCGGCGCCGGGAAGGCGCGCGAGGTGCCGGAGGCGATCCGCAAGGCGACGGACCGTGCGAAGCGCGGCATGATCCGGGTGCCGATGAAGGAAGGCCGCACGCTGCACCACGATGTGAACGGCCATTACGGCGCTGGGTCCGTGGTGCTGCGGGCGGCGGCGCCGGGAACCGGGATCATCGCCGGCGGGCCGATCCGCGCCGTGTTCGAAACCCTCGGCATTGCCGATGTCGTCGCCAAAAGCCTTGGCAGCCGAAACCCGCACAATATGGTGAAGGCGACCTTCGATGCGTTGGGGCGTTGTGCGAGCCCGCGCTCGGTGGCTTCGCGCCGTGGCAAGAAGGTGTCGGACCTGTTCGGCCGGCGCGACCAGGCTCAGGCGCAGGAGGCGGCGACAGATGTCTGAGGGAGGGCGGATCCGGGTGACACAGATCGCCTCGGTGCTCGGACGCAAGCCGGGCCAGAAGGAGACATTGATCGGCCTCGGCCTGAACCGGCTGCGGCGCGTGCGGGAACTCGAAGACAGCGCCGCGGTGCGGGGGATGATCCGCAAGGTGGCGCATCTGGTGAAGGTCGAGGAGCTGTCCTGAGCGCACGACGCCAGGACCGGGGTGCAGACGATGAAGCTGAATGAAGTGCGCGACAATCACGGCGCGCGGGTGCGCTCGAAGCGGCTTGGTCGAGGTATCGGGTCCGGCAAGGGCAAGACCTCGGGTAAGGGCGTGAAGGGCCAGAAGGCGCGCGAGGGTGTGGCGCTGAACGGGTTCGAGGGCGGCCAGCTGCCGATCTACCGTCGCCTGCCGAAACGCGGCTTCGTCAACCTGTTCCGCAAGGAGTACGCGCCAGTCAATCTCGGCACGCTCGAGGCGGCGATCGTTGCCGGCCGGATCGATGCGACACAGATGATCGATGAAGCGGTGCTGCGTGGTGCAGGTTTGGTGCGCGGCGGCAAGATCGCCGGCGTGCGGCTGCTGGCGCGCGGTGCGCTGACGCGGGCGGTGCGCATCACCTGTGCCGGGGCTTCGGCCGCGGCGGTTGCGGCGGTCGAGACGCTGGGCGGCAGCGTCACGACGACACAGCCGAAGGCGGCGGCGGCGGACTGAGCCGCGCTTGCCTGCCCCCGGTGGGCCGGGCCAGAATAGGGCATTCGGGCGCGCGAGCCTGCCCAATCCGGGGGGCGCCGCCCTTTTAAGAGGGACCGGCGCATGGCCTCGGCGGCCGAACAGCTTGCGGCAAGCCTCAACCTCGGGGTGCTTTCCAAGGCCACCGAGCTCAAGAAGCGGATCTGGTTCACGCTCGGCGCGCTGATCGTCTATCGCGTCGGCACCTACGTGCCGCTGCCGGGCGTCGACGCCTCTGTGATGGGCCAGATGATGGCCCAGCATGGCGGCGGCATCCTCGGCATGTTCGACATGTTCACCGGCGGCGCCCTGCGGCGCATGACGGTGTTCGCCCTCAACATCATGCCCTACATCAGCGCCAGCATCATCGTCCAGCTGATGACAGCGGCGCTGCCCGCGCTCGAAGCCCTCAAGAAGGAGGGTGAGGCCGGGCGCAAGAAGATGAACCAATATACCCGCTACCTCACCGTCGTCATCGCCACCTTCCAGGCTTATGGCATTGCCATCGGGCTCGAAAGCATGCGCGGGGCGAATGGCGGTGCGGTGCTGGATCCGGGGATGTTCTTCCGCATGTCCTCGGTCATCACCCTGGTCGGCGGGACGATGTTCCTGATGTGGCTGGGCGAGCAGATCACCGCGCGCGGCGTCGGCAACGGCACCAGCCTGATCATTTTCGCCGGCATCGTCGCCAACCTGCCGCACGCGCTGGCGAGCCTGCTCGAACTCGGCCGGACGGGGGCGCTGTCGCCGGTATTCATCCTCGCGTTCCTGGCGATCGCCGTGGCCGTCGTGGCGTTCATCGTGTTCATGGAGCGGGCACACCGGCGTGTGGTGATCCAGTATCCGAAGCGTCAGGTTGGGGCGCGGTTCTTCGGCGGCGATTCCACCCACATGCCCCTCAAGGTGAATACGTCGGGCGTGATTCCGCCGATTTTCGCCAGTTCCATCCTGTTGATCCCGGCGACGGTCGCGGGCTTCTCGCGCGACGCGGGGGCAGGCTGGCTGAGCTACGTCGCCGCCGCCCTGGCGCACGGCCAGCCGCTCTACATCGCGCTGTATGCCTTTCTCATCATCTTCTTCGCGTTCTTCTACACGGCCGTGGTGTTCAATCCACAGGAGACCGCGGACAATCTGAAGAAATACGGCGGCTTCATCCCAGGCATCCGGCCCGGCAGCGCCACTGCGGATTATTTCGACTATGTCCTCACGCGTATCACGGTGATCGGCGCGATCTACCTCGCTATTGTGTGTCTGCTGCCGGAGATCCTCATCAGCAAGTACGGTGTTCCGTTCTATTTTGGCGGCACCAGCCTGATGATCGTGGTTTCCGTGACGATCGACACCATCACGCAGATCCAGTCGCACCTGCTGGCGCATCAATATGAGGGGCTGATCCGTAAGGCGCGTGTGAAAGGGAGGGGGCGATGAGCGCGCGGTTAGATCTGATCCTGCTCGGCCCGCCCGGCGCGGGCAAGGGCACCCAGGCCAAGCGTCTGCAGGACCACCACGGGATCGCCCAGATCTCGACCGGGGACATGCTGCGCGCCGAAGTCGCCGCGGGCAGTCCGATCGGGCGCGAGGCCAAGGCAATCATGGAGTCGGGCGGGCTGGTTCCGGACGCCGTGATCATCGCCATGCTAGGCGCGCGGATCACCCGCCCGGACTGCGCCCGCGGCTTCATTCTTGATGGTTTTCCCCGCACCGTGCCGCAGGCCCAGGCGCTGGACCGGCTGCTCGAGGAGAAGGGGCTGTCGCTGAGCGCGGTGATCGAGCTGGCCGTCGATGACGCGGCGCTCATCGAACGGATCGCAGGCCGCTTCACCTGTGCCAAATGCGGCGCTGGCTACCATGACCGGTTCCATCCGCCGCGGGTCGCCGGTGTCTGCGACGTCTGCGGTGGGACCGAGTTCGTCCGTCGCGCGGACGATAACCGCGAGACGGTGACGGCGCGGCTCGCGGCGTATCACCGCCAGACGGCGCCGATCCTGCCGCATTACGCCGCCCAGGGCCGGTTGTTCCGGGTCGATGGCATGGCGGAGATCGACGAGGTGACCCGCCAGGTCGAGGCGGTGCTCGCGGGGCCAGGGCGGTCCGGAGGCTCGCGATAAATTGATAACAGGCGGTTGACTCCGGGTCGGGCGCGGCTATAGTCCGCGCCCTTGGCCGCCGCCCAAACGGGCGGCGTGCCGGCTGCCCCAACATATCGGCTCGGGTCTCGGAGTGTCCGGGCCGATTTGCTCGCCGCGCGGCGGGCCGTTCAGGAGTGACAAAGCGTGGCGCGCATTGCCGGCGTGAACATCCCGAGCAACAAGCGGGTGACCATCAGCCTGCGGTATATTTATGGTATCGGGCCGACACGGGCGCAGGAGATCTGCGGCCGCTTGGGCATCCCCGATGAGCGGCGCGTGAACCAGCTCTCGGACGACGAGGTGCTGCGCATCCGCGAGTTGATCGATCGCGAATACCGCGTCGAGGGTGACCTTCGGCGCGAGGTAGCGATGAACATCAAGCGACTGATGGATCTGGGCTGCTATCGCGGCTTGCGGCACCGGAAGGGGCTGCCGGTGCACGGGCAGCGCACCCATACCAATGCGCGCACGCGCAAGGGCAAGGCGGTGCCGATCGCCGGCAAGAAGAAAGTCACGAAGTAGTGCCGACGCCGCGCTCCGCGCGGCGCGCCGCCCCCGCCCAGCGCGAGAACAGAAACAGGATCGACGATCATGGCGAAACAGGCCGCCAGCACGCGCCCTCGCAAGAAGGAGCGCAAGAACATCTCGTCCGGCGTCGCCCACGTGGCGGCGACGTTCAATAATACCATCATCACGATCGCGGACGCGCAGGGCAATGCCATCGCCTGGTCCTCGGCCGGCAGCCAGGGTTTCAAGGGCAGCCGCAAGTCCACCCCCTACGCGGCCCAGGTCGCGGCGGAGGATGCGGGGCGCAAGGCGCGTGAGCACGGCATGGAAACGCTCGAAATTCAAGTGACGGGGCCGGGTTCGGGGCGGGAGAGCGCGCTCAGGGCGCTGCAGTCGGTGGGCTTTGCCATCACGGCCATCCGCGACACCACGCCCATCCCCCATAACGGCTGCCGCCCCCGCAAGCGCCGGCGCGTCTGAGCGCGAGGCCGTCCGGGCGGGTTGATGCAATCGACGAGAGGCAAAGCGTGATCATCCAGAGAAACTGGCAGTCTCTGATCAAGCCGGAGAAGCTCGGCGTGGAGACCGGCGCGCAGCGCGGGCGGGTCGCAACGATCATCGCCGAGCCGCTCGAGCGCGGCTTTGGAATGACCCTTGGCAACGCGATCCGGCGTATCCTGATTTCGTCGCTTCAGGGCGCGGCCGTGACAGCGATCAAGATCGACGGCGTGCTGCATGAGTTCAGCTCGGTTCCGGGCGTGCGCGAGGACGTCACGGACATCGTCCTCAACGTCAAGCAGCTGGCGCTGCGCATGCACGGCGAGGGGCCGAAGCGCATGTCGCTGACCGCGGTCGGGCCGGGCGAGGTGACCGCGCGGCAGATCGAAGCCGGGCACGACATCGAGATCATGAACCCTGATCTGGTCATCTGTACACTCGACGATGGCGTCCGGCTGGGCATGGAGTTCACGGTCAACCTCGGAAAAGGCTATGTCGCCGCCGCGCTCAATCGGGAAGAGGACAGCCCGATCGGACTGATCCCGGTCGACGCTATCTACTCCCCGGTGCGCCGCGTCGCCTACCGCGTCGAGCCGACGCGCGTCGGCCAGGTTACGGACTATGACCGGCTGCTCCTCACCGTCGAAACCAATGGCGCCGTCGGGCCCGAGGACGCCGTGGCGCTCGCCGCGCGCATCCTGCAGGACCAGCTCCAGCTCTTCATCAACTTCGAAGAGCCGCAGCTGATGCGCGAAGACATGCCGCACGAGGATCTGCCGTTCAACCGCAATCTGCTGCGCAAGGTGGACGAGCTCGAACTCTCGGTGCGCAGCGCCAACTGTCTGAAGAACGACAATATCGTCTATATCGGCGATCTGGTGCAGAAATCCGAGCAGGAGATGCTGCGCACACCGAATTTCGGCCGGAAATCGCTGAACGAGATCAAGGAAGTTCTGGCGACCATGGGCCTCTCGCTCGGCATGGCCGTGCCGGGCTGGCCGCCGGAGAACGTGGAAGACATGGCCAAGCGGCTGGAAGAGCCGTTCTGACCGGCGGCAAGGGAGTAAAGCGCAATGCGTCATGGAGTTGCCGGTCGTAAGCTCGGCGTCACCTCGAGCCATCGCCTGGCCATGTTCCGCAACATGGCGGTGGCGTTGCTGAAGCACGAGCAGATCACGACGACGCTGCCGAAGGCGAAGGAACTGCGCCCGGTGGCCGAGAAGCTGATCACCCTGGGCAAGCGGGGTGGCATGCATGCCCGGCGCCAGGCCTATGCGGAGCTGCGGGACGACCGCATCGTCGCCAAGCTGTTCGGCGCCCTTGCCGAGCGCTACCGCGCGCGTGCCGGTGGCTATACGCGTGTGCTCAAGGCCGGTGTCCGCTACGGCGATGCCGCGAGCATGGCGGTGATCGAGCTGGTCGATCGCGATCCGTTCGCCAAGGGCCAGGATTCCGGCCCCAAGCCAACCCCGGACAGCGACGCCGCGACCGAGTGACGGCCTGCATCCGGGCGCTGCTCTAGCCGTTATGGTTTCTAGAGCGCGGGCCCGCCCACCACGGATGGACAGGCTACTGAAAACAAAGGGTTAGTGTCCCGGGAATTCGCTTGCGAATAGCCGGACGAGGACACTAGAACAGCGTCGTGTCCATCACTCCCGCCCCAGATGCCGCGGCCGACCTGTTCGGCGCGGTGGCGCTCCCGGTGGCCAAGCGGCCGGGGCCATCCTCGCCTGCGGAATCGACCCCGGGCCCCTTGGCGGATCGGCTTCGCCCGGCCGCGCTCGGCGAGATCGTCGGGCAGGATCATCTGCTGGGGCCCGAGGGAACCCTGACGCGCATGCTGGAGCGTGGGTCGCTCGCATCGCTTATCTTCTGGGGGCCGCCGGGCGTCGGCAAAACCACGATCGCTAGGCTGCTCGCGCAGACGGCAGGGCGGGATTTCGTCCAGCTCTCGGCAGTGTTTTCCGGCGTCGCGGACCTCAAGCGCGTGTTCGAGGAGGCCCGGAACCGCCGACGGGCGGGCCGCGGCACGCTGCTCTTCGTCGACGAAGTGCATCGGTTCAACCGCGCTCAGCAGGATGCGTTCCTGCCGGTCGTCGAGGACGGGACCGTGGTGCTGGTCGGCGCCACCACCGAGAATCCCTCCTTCGCACTCAACGGCGCGCTACTCTCGCGCTGCCAGGTGCTGGTGCTGCGCCGGCTCGACGACGCGGCGCTGGAGCAGCTCCTGGTCCGTGCCGAGGCGGCAACGGGGCGTACGCTTTCGCTCGTGCCTGAAGCGCGGGCGGCCCTGCGCGCGATGGCCGACGGGGATGGCCGCTACGCTCTGAACATGGCCGAGCAGCTCTTTGCATTGCCAGCGGACACGCCGCCGCTGGAACCGGCTGCCGTCGCCACCCTCCTGGCCCGCCGTGCCGCGCTCTACGACAAGGACCGCGAAGAGCACTACAACCTGATCTCGGCGCTGCATAAGGCGCTGCGGGGGTCGGACCCGGATGCGGGCCTCTATTGGCTGGCGCGGATGCTCGCCGGTGGCGAGGATCCGCGCTTCATCGCCCGCCGCCTGGTGCGCTTCGCCGTCGAGGATGTCGGCATGGCGGAGCCGCAGGCGCTGGTGCAGGCGCTGGCGGCATGGGAAGCCTATGAAAGGTTGGGCAGTCCGGAGGGCGAGTTGGCAATCGCCCAGGCGGTCGTGTTCCTCGGCACCGCGCCGAAATCCAACGCGCTCTACGTCGCCCTCAGCGCCGCCAGCCGGTCGGCAAAGGGCACGGGCAGCCTGATGCCGCCGGCGCATATCCTGAACGCGCCGACCCGACTGATGAAGACGCTTGGCTACGGGGCCGGCTACGAATACGACCATGCGGCCGAGGAGGCTTTCTCGGGGCAGAATTACTTCCCCGATGGGCTGGAGCGGCAAAATTTCTACCGCCCGAGCGGGCGTGGCTTCGAGCGCGAGGTGGCGCGTCGGCTCGAAGCATGGGCGAACCTGCGCGCGGAGCGGAGCCGGTGAGCATGGAGCAGCGCGCGGTCTCGGCGGACGAGGCCGATATCCGCCTGGATCGCTGGTTCCGCCGGCATTTTCCGGCGCTGAAGCAGGGCGCGATCGAGAAGCTGTGCCGCACCGGCCAGGTGCGGGTGGACGGGCGGCGAAGCGAGGCGAACGCCCGGCTCGCTCCCGGACAGCTGGTGCGAATTCCGCCGCTGCCGATCCCCGCCTCGCCCGATCCCGCGGCGCCCTTCGTGCCCCCGGCGCTCGATGCGGCGACGCAGCGCGCGCTGGAATCGATGATCCTCTACCGCGACGCCCAGCTCATCGTGCTCGGCAAACCGGTCGGACTGCCGGTGCAGGGCGGACCCGGCATTGTCCGCCATCTCGACGCGTGGCTCGACGGGCTGCGCTTCGGCAGCGACCACCGGCCGCGGCTGGTGCACCGGCTCGACCGCGATACCACTGGGGTGCTGGTGGTCGCCCGCAGCCCGGGCGTGGCGGCGAAGCTCGCCGCCGCCTTCCGTGGGCGCGCCGTGCGCAAGACCTACTGGGCCGTGGTCAGCGGCAGACCGCTGCCGGAGGCCGGGCGGATCGACCGGCCGCTGGTGCGCCGCAAGGGCGAGGGCCATGGCGCGCGGACCGCGCTCGCCGAGCCAGGCGACGCCGAGGCCGCCCGCGCCATCACCGACTACCGCACGCTCGATCATGCGGCGCGCAAGCTGGCCTGGCTCGAACTCACTCCGCTCACCGGGCGGACACATCAGCTGCGTGTGCACTGCGCCGCGATCGGCGCGCCGATCCTGGGTGATGCCGCCTATGGCGAGCAGCGCAACACCGACGCTCGCGGCTGGCGCAACACCGCGCTCGTTGCGGGGCTCTCCGAGATGCTGCACCTGCATGCGCGCCGGCTGGTTCTGCCTCATCCGGAGGGCGGCCTGCTGGAGGTGGAGGCTGATCTGCCACCGCACATGGCCGAGACGTTCGGGATCCTCGGCTTCGCCGCGCCGCCCGCAGCAGCGCCGCGGCGCCTGGCCGACGGCTGAGCGAGCGATGCGCCGCTTCTGGACCCGCGCCGAGGTCGTATCCTCGCCGCCCGGTTTTGGCATTCTGCTCGATGGCCGGCCGGTGCGCTTGCCGCAGGGTGGCGCGCGGCTGCAGGTCACGACCGCCCCGCTTGCCGCCGCCATTGCCGAGGAATGGCAGGCGGCCGGCGAGGACATTGCCTATGCCGATCTGCCCATCACCCGCCTGGCCGGCACCGCGCAGGCGCGCGTGGCACCGGATCGGGCCGCGAGCGTAGCCGCGTTGGCCGCTTATGGTGCATCGGACCTGCTCTGCTACCGCGCCGAAGCGCCGGCGGAGCTGGTCGAGCGCCAGGCGCTGGCTTGGCAGCCGTGGGTCGACTGGGCGGCGCTGACACTCGATGCGCCGCTATCCGTGACGGCCGGCGTGATGCCGCTGGCTCAACCCGAACTGTCCCTGGCGGCGCTGCGCGCGGCGCTGCAACGCCAGACGGCCGAGGCACTCACTGCGCTCGGGGTGCTGGTGCCCGCGCTCGGCAGCCTGGTGCTCGGGCTCGCCGTCGCGGAGCAGGCGCTGCTGGCGGAGGACGCGGTGGCGCTGGCCTCGCTCGATGAACTCTTCCAGGCCGAACTCTGGGGCGAGGACGCCGAAGCGGCGGCGCGGCGGCAGAATGTTCGGGCCGAGGCCCTCCTCGCCGGCCGTTTCCTGGCCCTCGCGCGGGGCTGAGCCGATGAGCGCCAAGCGGTTGCGGATCACCGGGCGGGTGCAGGGCGTCGGCTTTCGCGACTGGATGGTGCGCCGGGCGGCGGCTTTGGGCGTTGCCGGCTGGGTGCGCAACGCCGCCGACGGCAGTGTCGAGGCGCTGGTCGCCGGCGAAGCCGCCGCGGTGGAGGAACTGCTGCGCGCCTGCCGCCGCGGGCCGCGTCTGGCCGAGGTGGTCAGCATCGAGGAGGACTTGGCCGAGGCGCCGGATCAGCCTGGCTTTTTGCGTCGATAGCGCCCGGCGGCCCGACCCACATTGCCTTCCGCCGCCCGCGCCGCTATTGGTTGCCGCACGTGACCCCGCCGGCGCCGACGTAGCTCAGTGGTAGAGCAACTGATTCGTAATCAGTAGGTCGTCAGTTCAATCCTGACCGTCGGCACCATAATTTCAGAGGTTTAGCGGGAGTAATTCGGTCTCCCGGGGGCACAACCGGCGCCGGGGGCACATCGGGGGCACACGCGGAGGGCCGGACTCCGCTCGTTCCCCCTGGCTTCGTTGCGTTCGCAGGCTGCTCATCCGCCGTCGTCCGCGGAGGCACCCAGCCGCCGCCCGCCTGGCGGCGAGCTGGGCGCTGGCGGCCGGCGGCGCGGCCGACGGGATGCGCTCGCCGATCGCCCGGGGCGCTCGATCGCACCGTATCCCTCCGCCGAGAACCGCCTGCTGTTGGGTGCTGATCTGAGCGAGAGTGGCCGTCCTTTTGGCGACGGCATGGTGGGAAGTGTCCACGAAGGCGATCATGGACACAAGCGTCCGGTGTGGACGGCGGCGTCGGTCCTGGCCTGAG
>DAIDKZ010000030.1 GCA_027449745.1 Acetobacteraceae bacterium
GGTTGACGCCGGTGATCAGCGTGCCGCCGGGATTGGTGAACACCCCCGAGGTGCCGGTCTTGGTGCCATCGGGCAGCGTGTAGACGGGCTGGGACTGGCCGCGGAACGTGACGGTGTTCGTGCTCTGGTCGATGCGCGGGACCGAGGGGAACTCGACGAAGGTCGCTCCGGTCGTGTTCGGCGCGGGGACTACGGTGCCCTTGTTGTCCGCCAGCACCTGGATGGTGGACCCGGCCTGGCCCATGTCGCGGGTGTAGACACCCTGCACCGTGCCGCCGCCACCACCCCCACCGCCGCCGCCGCTGAGCGGCTTGGCGCGGGCGCGGAAGGCCACCTCGCCGGAGCTGTTCACTGCCGGCTGGTTGTAGCTGAAATAATAGGCGGTGGTCTGCTGCGGCGTGGAGGTCGGCGCGATCATCGCGTTATTGACCACCGTCTCCCAGGTCAGCATCGGCGTGGCCCGCGCAGCGTGCGGCACCAGAGCCGCCCCGACGGCCAGCGGCAGCGCCAGAACGGCAGTCATGCAGTTCGAGAATTCGAATCCTTTTCTCATCGTTGCTCCTCCTTGCGCGCCGTGCGCGAGGCGAGGCGGTGAGCCCGTCCACGTCCCGCGACGGCAGCGATGTCCACTCGACGCCCGGCCATCGCCGAACAGAGAGGAATTTACCAAAAATTAAACTTTCGATCCATGATCCAGATCAAAAATTTGCTTTGGCGTGTGGATTTCGAGTCGATCGGCGCGGCGCGCCCGATTCCATGGGAAACGGGTCAATCGGGAATGCCCGACGGTGTCATGCGGCGCGGATCGCGCTTGTGTATCGGAGGATGGACCTCGTTCCGCACCGAGACGGCGCGCGCACCGCGCTCGATCCGATGGCCCGATCGAGCGCCATCATCCCATCGGCCGGCCCCGTCCGATGGGCGTTGGCCCTACCGGCCAGATCCGGAAACGCTCATAGCGTTCCCGGTGTCTCGCTCACGCGGTGTCTCGCTCATGCCTGAAATGCCCGCGCATGGCAGCGGCAGGACACTAGACGGCGCCCCAGACCTCCTCCGCCACCTCCACGCACAGCCGCAGCTTCGCCCATTGCTGCGCCTCGGTGAGGAGGTTTCCCTCCTCGGTCGAGGCGAAGCCGCATTGCGGGCTGAGCGCCAGCTGGTCCAGTGGCAGGTATCGGGCCGCCGCGTCGATGCGGCGCTTGAGCTCGTCCTTGCTCTCCATCTCCCCGGTCTTGCTGGTGACGAGACCGAGCACCACGATCTTCTCCCCGCGCGGGACGAAGCGCAGCGGCTCGAAGCCGCCCGCGCGCTCGGTGTCGTATTCCAGGAAATAGGCATCGACGCCGATACGGTTGAACAGCGTCTCGGCCACCGGCTCATAGCCCCCCGCGGCGGCCCAGGTGGAGCGGAAATTGCCGCGGCAGAGATGCATCGAAACCGCCATGTCCGCCGGCCGGTCGGCGATCGCGCGATTGATCATGCCGGCATAGATGTCGAGCAGCCCCTCCACGTGTTCGCCGCGCGCGCGCAGCCCGGCGATCTGCTCGGGATCGCAGAGATAGGCGATGTTGACCTCGTCGAGCTGGAGATAACGGCACCCGGCGGCGGCGAAGGCGCCGACCGCGTCGCGGTAGGCGGTGCCGAGATCGGCAAAGAATTCCCCGAGATCGGGATAGATCGCGGCATCGATGGCGCGCCGCCCGCCGCGGAAATGCACGACGCTCGGCGAAGGGATGGTCTGCTTCGCCACCGCGCGCCGCACATGCCCGGCGACGAAGCGGAAATCCTCCACCATCACCGGCTCGCGCCAGCGGATGCGCCCGTTCACCCGCAGCGCGTGCGGCAGCGCCGCGCCCTTGAACTGCACCTTCTGCTCCGGCTCGTAGAGCTCGACCCCTTCGAGCCCGGCGACGAAGTCGAAATGCCAGTAGGCGCGGCGGTATTCGCCGTCCGTGGCGGCGCAGAGGCCGATCGATTCCTGCTGGCGGATGGCGGCGACGATGCATTCGTCCTCGACCGCCCGCAGCCCGGCGGCGTCGATCCCCCCCGCGGCGCGGGCGGCACGGGCCTCGCGCAGGCGCGGCGGGCGCAGCAGGCTGCCGACATGGTCCGCCCGGAACGGCGGCCGCCGGCGCGGGCGGAGCGGGTCGTGGCTGGGTTCGGACATGTTCGGCGCGCCTCCTTCGCCGGCCGAGGTTCGGCCCAAGCCGCCACGCCGGTCAACCGCCCGCCGCCGTTTGTGCAGCGCCGGAAAGTCGATTAGGCAGGCGCCATGTCGCTCTCGCTCCGCCTCGACGCGCTGCTGGTGCGCACCCAGCGCCACGCGCCCACGATCCTGTTCGCCACCCTCGCCCTCGCCATCCTCGCCGGCGTCTACGCGGTGTTCCACCTGGCGCTGAGCAGCGACACCGACCGGCTCTTCGCCGAAACCCTGCCCTGGCGGCAGCGCCAGATCGCGCTCGATCGCGCTTTCCCGCAATCGACCGACCTCCTGGTGATGGTGATCGACGCCGACCTGCCCGAGGAGGCCGAGGCCACCGCCGCCGCGCTGGCCAGCGCTCTGGCGCAGGACACGGCGCACCTGTGCGACGTCCGCCGCCCCGACGCCTCGCCCTATTTCGCCCGCGAGGGCCTGCTGTTCCTGGACAAGAAGGACCTGGGCGCACTGCTCGACCGGGTGATCGACGCCCAGCCCTTTCTCGGCCAGCTCGCCCCGGACCCGACGGCGCGTGGCCTGTTCGCGGCGCTCTCGCTGCTCGGCATCGGCGTGCAGCGCGGCGAGGCGAACCTCGCGCCCTACGCGCCCTCGCTCAAGGCCTTCGCCGATTCGCTCGAAGCCGCCGCCGCCGGCCACCCCGCGCCGCTCTCCTGGCAGCGCCTGATCGGCGGCGAGGCCGGCGATCTCGGTGGCAGCTACCGCTTCGTCCTGGCCCAGCCGGTGCTGGATTACGGCGCGCTGGAGCCGGGCTTGGCGGCGAGCGAGGCGGTGCGGCGGGCGGCGGCGGGGTTGGAATTCGTGCGCGCGGGCCAGGCGCGGGTGCGCATCACCGGCTCGGTCGCGCTCGCCGACGAGGAATTCGCCACCGTCGCAGAGGGCATGCTCGTCGGCACGCTGGGCAGCGTGGCGCTGATCACGCTTTGGCTCTTCCTCGCCGTCCGGTCCTGGCGGCTGATCGTGCCGATCCTGCTGACGCTGGCCGCCGGGTTCAGCATCACGGCCGGGTTCGCCGCCCTGGCGGTGGGCACGCTGAACCTGATCTCGGTCGCCTTCGCCATCCTCTTCGTCGGCATCGCGGTCGATTTCGCCATCCAGTTCAGCGTCCGCTTCCGCGAAATGCGGCTCGGTCTGGGCGATCCGGCCACCGCCATGGCGGCGACGATCCGCCGCGTCGGGCCGCAGATCCTGGTCGCCGCGACGGCTACCGCCGCCGGGTTCTACGCCTTCGTGCCGACCGATTTCCGCGGCGTCGCCGAGCTCGGCCTGATCGCCGGCAGCGGCATGCTGATCGCCTTCGCCTGCACTCTCACTATTCTGCCGGCGGCACTCACCCTGTTCCGCCCGCCGCCCGAGCGGGCCGAGGTGGCACTGCCCGGCGGCATCGCCGCGGACGCGGCGCTGGGCCGCGCGCGCATCCCGGTGCTGGCCGCCATCCTGCTCGGCGCGATCGCCGGCGCGATCGCCCTGCCCCGCCTGCAATTCGACGGCGATCCGCTGCACACCAAGAACGCCGATACCGAGGCGATGCGCACCCTGCACGACCTCATCGACAACCCGCTGACCAACCCGTACGGCATCGACATCCTCGTCCCCACCGTCAAGGATGCCGAAGCGCTGGTGCCGCGGCTGAAGGCGCTGGCGCCGGTGGGCCAGGTGCTGACCGAGGCCAGTTTCGTGCCCGAGGACCAGACGGCGAAGCTCGCGCTGGTCGCCGACGCCGCCGCCATTCTCGCGCCCACCCTGGCGGCGGCGCCGAGCGCGGTGCCGATCACGGCCGCCGATATCCGCCAGGCGATGCGCATGACCCTGGCCCAGCTCGACCCCGCGGTGGCGAAAGGCCCGCCAAGCGCGGCCCTCGCACCGCTCGCCGCCGCGCTGCACCGGCTGGAGGCCGCGCCGGACCCGACGCTCATCGCCATGAACACGGCGCTGACCCGCTTCCTGCCCGCCGAGCTGGACGGGCTGCGCACCGCGCTTTCGGCGCGCCCGGTGACGCTGGCCGATCTGCCGCCGGAGATCAGGCGGGACTGGGTGACGGCGGACGGACAGGTGCGCATCCAGGTTCTCGGCAACGCGGCGAACCGCGGCAGCGCCGGGCTGAGCCGGCTGGTCAGCGCGGTGCGCGGCGTCGCGCCGCAGGCCGGCGGCGCGGCGGTGTCCATCGTCGATACCAGCGCCACCATCCTGCACGCCTTCCGCTCCGCCACGCTCGGCGCGCTGGTCGCCATCGCCGTCATTCTCCTCCTGGCGCTGCGCCGCGTCGTGGACGCGGCACTGGTGCTGGCGAGCCTGCTGGTCTCGGCGCTGCTCGTGGCGCTGGCCGCGGTGCTGCTGCCGCTGCCGCTGAACTTCGCCAACATCATCGCCCTGCCGCTGCTGCTCGGCGTCGGCGTCTCGTTCAACATCTATTTCGTGATGAACTGGCGCACCGGCGCGCGCCTGTTCCTCGGCTCGGCGACCGCCCGCGCGGTGCTGTTCTCGGCGCTGACCACGGGCTCCGCCTTCGGCGCGCTCGCCCTTTCCGGCCATCCCGGCACCGCCTCCATGGGCAGGCTGCTGCTACTCAGCCTGTTCTGCACGCTGATCGGGACCTTCGCCTTCCTGCCCGCCCTGCTCGGCTGGCTGCGCCCGCTCACGCGGCGTTAACGTCGCCGGCGCAGGCTCCGCCGATGCGCCCGGCCCTGGTCCTCCTGCTGCTCGCCTGCGTGCCCGTGGGTCTGCCCGGTGGCCTGCCCATGGCGGCGCGCGCGCAGCCCCCGGCGCCGGCGGACTGCCCGACCGAGCCGGCCGGGCCGGACCAGGTCTCGATCGGCATCATGCCCATTCTGCCGGCGCAGCCCGGCCTCTCCGGCGGCGGCCTGGCCATGCTCGGGCTCAACGGCATCCCGGCGGAGGGCACGATCTGCTCCCCGGGCGATCCGCCGATGCCGCACGACATCCTGCGCGGCGATCCTTCGTCGGACCTGCTCGCCGGCGAGGGCGACCGCCCGCTGCGCGGCCCGAAGGCGCCGGACCTGCTGCGCGACGATGGCGGCTCGGCCCCGAACTGATCAGGTGCCGGTCCACACCGGCTGGCGCTTGGCGAGAAAGGCGTCGATCCCCGCCTCGGCGTCGCGCGCCAGCATGTTGCGGGTCATGGTCTCGGCGGCGTAGGCGTAGGCGGCGCCGAGCTCCATCTCCACCTGGCGGTAGAAAGCCTCCTTGCCGATGGCCAGCGTCAGCGGGCTCTTGGCGGCGATCTGCGCGGCCAGCGCCGTGGTTTCGGCATCGAGCGCGGCCTCCGGCACGACGCGGTTGACCAGCCCGATCTCGCGCGCCCGCGCCGCCGAAATCAGCTCGCCGGTGAGCAGCATCTCCATCGCCATCTTGCGCGGCACGGCGCGCGAGAGGGCAACCATCGGGGTCGAGCAGAACAGGCCGATATTCACCCCCGGCGTGGCGAAGCGCGCGGTCTCGGTGGCAACCGCGAGATCGCAGCTGGCGACGAGCTGGCAGCCGGCGGCGGTGGCGATGCCGTGCACGCGCGCGATCACCGGCTTGGGCAGGCGGACGATCGCCGTCATCAGCCGCGAGCACTGGGTGAACAGCGCCGCATAGGCCTCGCGCTTCGGCGCGGCGCGCATTTCCCTGAGATCGTGCCCGGCACAGAAGGCGGGCCCGGCCCCGCCGATGACGACGACCTTCACCGCGGCATCCTCCGCAATGGCGGCGAGTGCGGTCTCCAGCGCGGTCATCAGCCCGAGCGACAGAGCGTTGCGTGCCGCCGGCCGGTTCAGCGTCAGCCAGGCCACGCCCTCGGCGTCGCGGCGCAGCAGCACGGGTTCGACGAGATCGCGAGCGGTATCCATGGCATCCTCCTTGGGCAGCCGCCGGCATGGGTCCCGTCAGGGGCACGCGCTTCGGGGCACGCGTCCGGAGCGCGCAATCTATCCTTGCCGGCACTCCGGCCGAAGCCCATTTCTGCCGCCCATGGCCCGACCGGCTTCCACGACCATGCGACTGATCGCCGTCGGGCGCCTGCGCCGCGGGCCGGAGGCGGAGCTGTTCGCCCGCTACGCGGCGCGGCTGCGGCCGGAACTGGCGCTGACCGAGATCGCCGAGGGCGGTGGCGGCGACGCCGAGGCACGGCGGCGCGAGGGGCTGGCGATTCTCGCCGCGCTCGCACCGGGCAGCTTCGCCGTGGCGCTGGATCCGGGTGGGCAGATGCACGACAGCGAGGCCCTGGCCCGCCTCCTGGCCAGCTGGCGCGCGGAGGGACGGACACCGTGCTTCCTCATCGGCGGCGCCGCCGGGCTGGACGCGCCGTTGCTCGCCCGCGCCGGCTATCGCCTCTCGCTCGGAGCGCTGACCTGGCCGCATTTTCTCGTCCGCCCGATGCTCGCCGAACAGCTGTACCGGGCCCAGAGCATCCTCGCCGGACACCCCTATCACCGCGGCGACACAGCTTGACTTGCCAGGCGCGTGTGCGCACATTCCGCCCGCCTCGGGAGGGGCTGTAGCTCAGTTGGGAGAGCGCCTCGTTCGCAATGAGGA
>DAIDKZ010000031.1 GCA_027449745.1 Acetobacteraceae bacterium
ACCAGCCGCGGACGTTCGGCTGTGGCCCGCGCCGGCGTGTCGATGCCCGTGGCGACGACGGAGACGCGGATCACGCCGTGGAGCTGCTCGTCGATCGCCGAGCCGAAAATGATGTTCGCCTCCTCGTCCACCTCCTCGCGGATGCGGTTGGCCGCCTGATCCACTTCGAACAGGGTGAGATCCTCGCCCCCGGTGATGTTGATCAGCAGCCCCTTGGCGCCGGCCATCGACGTGTCTTCGAGCAGCGGGTTGTTGATCGCGGCCTCGGCAGCCCGGATGGCGCGGTTCTCACCGTCCGCCTCGCCAGTCCCCATCATCGCCTTGCCCATCTCCGCCATCACGGTGCGGATATCGGCGAAGTCGAGATTGACCAGACCCGGCATCACCATCAGGTCGGTGACGCCGCGCACGCCCATGTAGAGGACCTGATCGGCCATCTTGAACGCCTCCTTCCAGCCGGTGCGCTCGGTGGCCAGGCGGAAGAGGTTCTGGTTGGGGATGACGATCAGTGTGTCGACATAGTGCTGCAGTTCCTCGATGCCCTGCTCGGCGATGCGTGTGCGGCGGCTGCCCTCGAAGGAGAACGGCTTGGTGACGACCCCGACGGTGAGGATGTTGCGCTCGCGCGCCATCCGCGCAATCACCGGTGCGGCACCCGTGCCGGTGCCGCCGCCCATGCCGGCGGTGATGAACACCATGTGGGCGCCGTCGAGGTGGCGATAGAGTTCCTCGGCGGCCTCCTCCGCCGCGGCGTGCCCGATCTCCGGCTTGGCGCCGGCGCCGAGCCCCTGGGTGATGTGCGGCCCGAGCTGGATGCGGCGATCGGCGCGCGAATGCATCAGTTGCTGCGCGTCGGTGTTGGCGACAACGAATTCGACGCCCTGCAGATTGAGCGCGATCATGTTGTCGACGGCGTTGGTGCCGCCGCCGCCAACCCCGATCACGGTGATGCGCGGCGAGAAATCCGTGTGCATGTGCTGCGGGACGGTGAGGTTTAGGGTCATCGGGGCGTTGCTCCCTCGTGCGTTCGGGTGGCGATTGGAGATACGGCGCGGGACATCACAGACGCTCCCGCAGGAAAGCGAAGAGGCGGCGCAGCGGGCCGCGCGGCCGCTCCGCCTCGAAATCGATATCGGTGAGGCCGCGGCCCTCGCCGGCGGCCCAGGCCAGCAGCCCGGCCGCGGTCGCGCTGGCGGGGCCGGCGACGGCATCGGGCAGCCCGCGCAGACCGACCGGCCGGCCGATGCGGACCTGGCGGCCGAGCATGCGGGCGGCCATTTCGCGCACGCCGGCGAGCTGGCAGGCCCCGCCGGTCAGCACCACGCGCGCGCCCGGCGCCCGCGCCAGGCCCGAGCCCTCGATGCGTTCCTTCACCATCTCGAAGGTCTCTTCCAGGCGCGGACGGATGATGCTGACCACCATCGAGCGCGGCACCTTGGCGATGTGGTGCTCGTCCTCGCCGACCAGCGGCACCGGCAGCATCTCGCGCTCGTCGTCGGGGCTCGCCTGCGCATTGCCGTAGAGGGTTTTCAGGCGCTCGGCGTGGGCGAGCGTGGTCGAGAGCAGCCGGGCGATGTCGTTGGTGACATGGATGCCGCCCACGGGAAGCTGTGCGGTGTGCAGCAGCTGCCCTTCGGCGAACACGGCGATGCCGGTAGTGCCGCCGCCCATGTCGATCAGCGTCGCGCCGAGCTCGCGCTCGTCCTCGACGAGGGTCGCCTGCGCCGCCGCGAGCGGGGCGGAGACCAGTTCGGCAATGTCGAGATCCGCCCGCGCGATCGAGGCCGAGAGATTGCGCAGCGCCGTTTCGGTGGCGTCCAGCACGTGCAGTCGGGCGGTGAGCGTCTCGCAGTGCAGCCCCCGTGGATCGGCGACGCCCGTCGTATCGTCCGCGGCGAAGGCGAGCGGGAGAGCGTGGATCGTTTCGCGCCCCTCGACATAGGCCCGCGCGCGGCCTTCCTGCACGACGCGCCGGATGTCCTGCGCGCCGACGGCGCGTCCGCCCACTGGCCATTGGACATTGAACAGCCGGCTTTCCGGCTGGCCGCAGGAGAGATTGGCGGTCACCGAGCGGAGCTGCGTGTCCGCCATGTTTTCGGCGTCCGCAACGGCGCCGCGGATGGCGCGCTCCGCCTCCTCCAGATCGGTGATGCCGCCGCCGCGTACACCTTGCGACTTGCGCCAGCCGAAGCCGAGCACGCGCAGCGCGCCGTCGGACTCCATGCGTCCGATGAGGCAGGCGATCTTGGTGCTGCCGATATCGAGCACGCCGAATGGGCCGGAGCGCGTCCCGCGCGGGCGGGCCGGCGCCGGCGGCTCGGCGGCAGGGGGCAGGAAGCGGCGCGCGAGATCGTTCATGGCTCGCTCCCGCTCATGTCGGCCGCCGTGCCGGGTGCGCTTGCGTCTCCGCCGGCGGTTCCGTCGCGCGCGGGCGCAGCACCAGCCGATCCGGCAGACGGAGATCGACCGTCTGGAGCGGCCGCTCGAGCAGCCCGTGCGCGGCCTCGAACGACTCCAGCCGGTCGAGCGCGGCCGCTTCGTGATCCTCGGGCAGCAGCACGTCGGTGCCGGAGGCGAGATGCAGGTTCCAGCGCCGTTCGGCCACGCGCACGGCGGCGACGACGTGGGCGGCGAGCTTGGGGTGCTTGGCCAGCGCATCCAGCAGCGCCTCGGCACGCGCCGGAGCGCCCGCGCCGACGACGAGCGGCAGCTCGCGGAAATGCGCCACGTCCTCGCCTTCCACCGTCTGGCCCTGGCGGTCGATGAGGACGAAGCGGCCCTCGCGCTGCCAGATCGCGTAGGGACGGCGCTCGGTCAGTGCGACCACCACCGTTCCCGGCAGGCGCCGCTCGACCGCCGCGTTGGCGACCCAGGAAAGGGATTCGACCCGTGCACGCGCCGCCGCGACCGAGAACCCCAGGATCGGATCGCCCGGGGAGATGCCGAGCGCGGCGCGCAGCAGCGGTTCGGGCGTGTTGGCGCGGCCCTCGATGACCACGCTGGTGACGACGAGACCGAGCCCCGCCGTGGCCCGACCCAGGCGCTCGCGCACCGACGCGAGCGAGTTCGGGCCCTCCGACACCGCCTGACGGACCAGCAGCGCGCCGATGAGCAGTGCCAGTCCGGCGGCCCCGCCCATCAGCGCGGCACGGCGGAACCGTCGCAGCCGGCGGATCAGCAGCTTCCAGGCGGGAGGACGGTCCGGCACGGCGGCCTGGCGCGGGGCTCTCATCCGTGGCATCGCGCCTGCTCCACCATCCACGCGCAGAGCGCGGGAAAGCCGATGCCGCAATGCGCCGCCTGCTCCGGCAGGAGCGAGGTCGCGGTCAGGCCCGGCTGGGTGTTGACCTCGAGCAGCACCAGCCGCCCCGGTTCGCCGGCCGTGTCGTCGTAGCGGAAATCGGCGCGCGAGGCCCCGGCGCAGCCGAGCGCGCGGTGCGCCGCCAGCGCCAGCGAGAGCGCCTGCTCGGCCACCGCCGGGTGGACTGCGGCCGGCAGCACATGGTGCGATCCGCCGGCGGCGTATTTCGCCTGATAATCGTAGAACCCGACCGCGGGGCGAATTTCCGTCACCGTCAGCGGCATGTCGCCGAGCACGCCAACGGTGAGTTCGCGTCCGGGGATGAATTCCTCCACCAGTGCGCGCTCGCCGAAGCGCCAGGCCCGTGCGATCTCCGTGCGCCGATTGTCGCCCGGCAGCAGGATGGCGACGCCGACCGAGGAGCCCTCGTTCACCGGCTTGATCACGAAGGGCCGCGGCATCGGATCGGCTTCGGCCAGCGCCGCGACGCTGACGATACCCCCCGCCGCGACCGGCAGCCCGGCCGCCGCGAACACGGACTTGGCCGCACCCTTGTCCATGGCGAGTGCCGAGGCGCGCAGCCCGGAATGGGTGTAGGGCAGGCCGAGCCAGTCGAGCACGCCCTGAATCGTGCCGTCCTCGCCGAAGCGCCCGTGCAGGGCATTGAATACGACGTCCGGACGCGGCCCCCCCGGCGGATCGAGCGCGGCGATCAGGGCGGCGAGATCGTGGCCGACCTCGATCGGCACCACTTCGAATCCGGCCTCCGCCAGCCCGGCGATGACCTGGACCCCTGAGGCGAGGCTGACCTCGCGCTCCGCCGAGATGCCGCCATAAAGCACCGCGACCCGGGTCATGGCGCGCTCTCGCGCGGCAGTGTTCCGGCGAGGCCCGGATGCGGCGTGCCAAGGCGCCGGATCTCCCACTCCAGGCGTACCCCGCTCATCGCATGCACGCGCCGGCGAACCTCCTCCCCGAGCCCCTCCAGATCGGCGGCCGTGGCGCCGCCGGTATTGATCAGGAAGTTGCAGTGCAGCTCCGAGATGACCGCGCCGCCCCGGCTCATGCCGCGGCAGCCGGCGGCCTCGATCAGTTCCCAGGCCTTGAGGCCGGACTGCTCCGGCGCCGGATTGCGGAAAGTGGACCCGCCGGTGCGCGCGCGAACCGGCTGCGTCGTCTCCCGCCGGGTGCGGATCTCGGCCATGCGCGCGGCGATCGTCGCGGGCTCGCCGCGGCGCCCGACCAGCCGCGCGCGCACCACGATCCCGTCCGGCGGCAGGCTGGCGTGGCGATAGGTCAAGCCCAGCTCGGCCGCGCGGAGGCGGATGAGGCGGCCGTCGCGCAGCACCAGGTCCGCCCAGTCGAGCACCGTGGCGATGTCCGCGCCGTAGGCGCCGGCGTTCATCGCCACCGCGCCACCGATGGTGCCCGGTATCCCGGACAGGAATTCGAGCCCGGCCAGTCCGGCGGCGGCGGCGTGCTCGGCCACGGTCGCATCCAGCGCACCCGCGCCCGCGACGATGCCGTCGGCGTCCATCGCGATGGTGCCGAAGCCGCGCGCGAGCCGGACGGTCACGCCGGCGAGGCCGCCGTCCCGGACGATGACGTTGGAGGCGGCGCCGAGCACGCGCAGCGGCACGCCGTCCGGCACTGCCGCCATCAGCGCGCGCAGATCGGCGACGTCGGCCGGACGAACCAGCCATTCGGCCGGACCGCCGACACGGAACCACGTCGCCGGTGCCAGCACCGCCGCGGCCTGCACCCGCCCGCGCAGCAGGCCGAGGTTCTCCGCCAGGCCGAGGTCGGGGCGCCGGGCCGGCATCATTCTCCGCCTCCCGCCGGCCGGGTCCCACCCGCCAGCGCCGCCAACTGGCCGGGCAGCACCTGCGCCCAGTTGGTGACGGTGCCGGCACCGAGGCAGATGACGAAATCCCCCGATCGGGCGATGGCGTGCACCATTTCGGCGAGATTTTCCGGCCCCGGCAGCGGCACCACCGAGCGATGCCCGCGTGCGCGCAGCCCCTCGATGAGCGCGTCGCGGTCGATGCCCGGAATGGGCGCCTCGCCGGCGGCGTAGACATCGGCCACGATCACCGTGCCGGCGTCGTTCATGCAGGTGCAGAACTCGTCGAACAGCGAGGCCAGGCGCGAATAGCGATGCGGCTGCACCACCGCGACCACATCGCGCGCGCCGGCCTGACGCGCCGCCTTGAGCACGGCGGCGATTTCCACCGGATGATGGCCATAATCATCGATGACGGTAATGCCGGCAGCCTCGCCGACCTTGGTGAAGCGCCGCTTGACGCCGCGGAAGCCGGCCAGCGACGCGCGCAACGTCTCCTCGCCGATCTCCATCTCGAGCGCCACGGCGATGGCGGCGAGCGCGTTCTGCACATTGTGGCTGCCGAGCATCGGCAGACGGAACGGACCCATCCGCCGCGGCCGGTTGCGCGCGCGGTCGGTGACGACGACCTCGAACGTCGCGCCGAGCTTGTCGGCCACCAGCCGCTCGGCGCGCACGTCGGCCTGCGGCGAAAACCCGTAGGTGATGACACGATGATCGGCCAGCCGCGGGATCATCTGCTGGACTGCCGGATGATCCATGCACAGCACGGCGAAGCCGTAGAACGGCACGTTGCCGACGAACTGATGGTAGCCGGCGACCATCGCCTCGCCGGTGCCCCAATGGTCGAGATGCTCGGGGTCCATGTTGGTGACGACCGCGATCACCGCGGGCAGGCGCAGGAAGGAGCCGTCGCTCTCGTCCGCCTCGACCACCATCCATTCGCCGGCACCGAGGCGCGTGTTGCTGCCATAGGCGTTGATGATGCCGCCATTGATCACGGTGGGATCGAGCCCGGCGCCTTCGAGCACGGCAGCGATCAGGCTCGTCGTCGTCGTCTTGCCGTGGGTGCCGCCGACGGCGATCGACCATTTCAGCCGCATCAGTTCGGCCAGCATTTCCGCCCGCCGCACCACCGGGATCAACTGCGCGCGAGCCGCCGCTACTTCCGGATTGTCGCGCTTGACCGCGGAGGAGACGACGACGACGCGCGCGGCGCCGAGATGGGCGGGATCATGGCCGATGGCGATGGAAATGCCCGCAGCGCGCAGGCGGCGCACATTCGCGTTCTCGGCGATGTCGCTGCCCTGGACCGAGTAGCCGAGCGTGTGCAGCACCTCGGCGATACCGGACATGCCAATGCCGCCGATGCCGACGAAATGGATCGTGCCGATGCCGAGCGGCAGCGCCCTCATCGACCGCTCTCGGCGCCGATCAGCGCGTCGACGCGCGCCGCGAGGCGCTCGGCCGCATCCGCACGGCCGAACCGCGCCGCCGCCGTGGCCGCTTCGGCGAGGGATGCCGGCGTCTCGAACAGGCGGCCGAGCCGATGGGCGAGCGATTTCGCGGTGAAATGCGGCTGCGGCAGCAGCCAGCCGCCGCCGGCAATGGCCAGCGCCCTTGCATTGGCCGTCTGGTGGTCGTCGATCGCGCTCGGCAGCGGGACCAGGATCGCCGGCCGCCCGGCCACCGCCAGTTCGGCGACGGTCGAGGCGCCAGCACGGGCGATCACGAGATGCGCCCTGGCCAGCCGCTGCGGGATGTCATTGAAGAATGCCGCGGTTTCGGCGGCGATTCCCGCCGCCTCACAGGCGGCGCGCACCCGGGCGAGATCGTCTTCGCGGCATTGCTGCATGAGGTCGAGCCGCGCGCGCAGCGCTTCGGGCAGGGCGGCGAGCGCGGCCGGAACGACGTCGCTGAGCACGCGCGCGCCCAGCGAGCCGCCGAGCACGAGCAGGCGGATCCGGTCCTGCGGCGGGACGTAGCCTTGCCCGGCCAGAGCTGCGATCGGCGCGCGCACCGGATTGCCGACGAGCTCGGTCCGAACACCCTCCGGCACGCGCGCGGTCGGGGCGAAACTCAGCGCCAGCAGGTCCGCTCGGCGCGCCAGGAAGCGGTTGGCGCGGCCGAGCACGGCGTTCTGCTCGTGCAGCACGATGCGCGGGCGCCGCCGGAGCAGCCGCGCCGCCAACACCGGGGCGACCGACGGATAGCCACCGAACCCGATCACCGCCTCGGCGCCGATCCGCGCGAGGATGGCGCGCGCCTCGATCACGCCGAGGGCCAGCGCACCGGCCGCCGTGGCCGCGCGCAGCAGGTTGCGCCCAGCAAGGCCACCGCCCCGGATCACGTAGCGCTCGCAGCCGCCGAAGTGGTCCGCGGCGAGGTCCGCCGAGCGGGTATCGGTCATCAGCGCCACCCACCGACCGCGCGCTGCCAGCGCCTCGGCCAGAGCGGCGGCGGGAAAGACATGCCCGCCGGTGCCGCCGGCGGCGATCACCATGGGACGGATCGCGGCCCCCCTCACGACGGCAGCTCGCCGTGATGGCGCCGGCGCGTCAGGGCCAGCAGCATGCCGATGCCGAGCGCCACCGCCAGGACCGAGGAGCCGCCATAGGAGACGAACGGCAGCGTCATGCCCTTGGTCGGGATCAGATGCAGGGAGGAGGCCATGTTGACGAAGGCCTGCAGACCGAAGCTGGTGACCAGCCCGGCTGCCGCGAGCACGGCAAAGAGGTCGCTCTCCTCGCGCAGCCGCAGCAGCCCGCGCAGCACGATGAAGGCAAACACCGCGATGACCGCGAGGCAGATGAGCAGGCCGAATTCCTCCCCGGCGACGGCAAAGACGAAGTCGGCGTGGGCGTCCGGCAGCACGTTCTTCACCTGCCCCTCGCCCGGACCACGGCCGAGCAGCCCGCCATTGCCGAACGCTTCGAGCGACGTCGTCACCTGGTAGTGATCGCCGGCGGCGGGATCGAGGAAGCGCGCGACACGGCTGTGCACGTGCGGAAACAGCACGTAGGCGGCCACGCCGGCCCCGCCCATGGCGGCGAGCCCGATCGCCACCAGGACCATGTTGAGGCCGTAGACGAAGAGCTGGGCCAGGAACACGGCGGTGAGAACGGTCAACATGCCGATGTCCGGCTGCGATTTCAGCGCCAGTGCGATGACGGCGAAAATCGCCGTCGCGATGCCGAGGCCGGGAACGCGCGCCTGCCGCCGCCCCTCGGCGAGCAGCCAGGCGGTGACGATGGCGAAACACGGCTTGAGGAATTCGCTCGGCTGCAGCGAGAGGCCGGGCAGCGCGATCCATCGCCGCGCACCCTTGATCTCGGTCCCGACCACCAGCGTGGCGGCGGTCAGCGCCAGCGCGACCGTGCCGCCGATCACGCCGATGCGGCGAATGTCGTGCGGCGACAGCAGCGAGACCCCGACGACGATGGCGCCCGCCAGCGCGAGGAAGGCGACCTGCTTGAGAATGAAAGCGTCGCGCGCCTCGCCGATGCGTTCGGCCACCGCCGGACTGGCCGCCAGCATCATCACGTAGCCGAAACCGATGAGCACTGCGATGGCGACGAGCGTCCAGCGATCGACGCTCCACCACCAGCGCCCGAGCAGGGACGTGTCGGCGCGCGAGAGAGCGGGCATCAGGCGGCCCTCCCCTCGGCGAGCGCGGCGACGAGGGCGCGGAACCGCTCGCCGCGCGCCTCGAAGCCGGAGAACTGGTCGAAACTGGCGCAGGCCGGCGATAGCAGCACGACCGCGCCGGATGCGCGCGCCGCCGCGTAGGCTTCCGGCACCGCGCGATCGAGCGAGCCCAGGATGCGGTGCGGAACTCGGTGCGCGGCGAGCGTCGCGGCGAGCGTCCCGGCGTCGCGCCCGATCAGCAAGGCCTCGTCGATACGCGGAAAGAACGGTGCCAGCGACTCGATGCCGCCAGCCTTGGCGATCCCGCCGGCGATCCATACCACGCGCTCATGGCAGGCGAGCGCGCGCGCCGTCGAGTCGGCATTCGTCGCCTTGCTGTCGTTGATGAAGACGACGCCGCCAACCGTCCCGACGCGTTCCTGGCGGTGGGCGAGACCGGGGAAACGCGTGATGCCGCGCGCGATATCACCGCGCGAGAGGCCGAGGGCGAGCGCCAAGGCGGCGGCGGCCGCCGCGTTCTGCGCGTTGTGCGCGCCGGGCAGCGCCCGCGCGCTGCGGAGATCGACGATCTCGCCGACCGCATCGCGCAGAATCCCATCGGCGCCCGAAACGTCCGCGACAGCGGCGCCGGCGATGCGCACGACGCGCGGCCCATCCAATTGCTGCGCCAGCGAATCGGCCATCGCCCGCGACGGGGCATCCTCGATCCCGAGCACAGCGGTGTCGCCACGCGCTTGGCGCGCGAAAATCTCGCGCTTGGCGGCGATATAGCCGGCCATGTCGCCATGGCGGTCGAGGTGGTCGGGGCTGAGGTTGAGCATCGCCGCCGCATCGAAGCGGATCGTCTCGATTCGCTCCAACATATAAGATGACATTTCCAGCACGAAAATTCCGTCATCGGGCAGAAGCGGCAGCGCCAGCGCGGCGGGGCCGAGATTGCCGCCGGCGGCGACGGGAACGCCGGCCTCGGCGAACAGATGCGCGAGCAGCGCCGTGGTCGTCGATTTGCCGTTGGTGCCGGTGACGCCGACGAATCGCGCGCGTGATCCGGCGGCGCGCACGGCGCGGTAGAGCAGTTCGGCATCGCAGATGATCGGCACGCGCGCCGCCCGCGCGGCATCGGCCAGCGGATGCGGCACTGGAAGCCGATGCGGGATTCCCGGTGACAGAACCAGCCCGTCGCAGCGCGCGAGGATCGGCGCCGGATCGCGCGGCGAAACACCCGCCGATTCGGCCGCAACACGCGCCGCGTGCCCGTCGTCCCAGGCCCACACCTCCGCGCCCATGGCGGCGAGTGCAATCGCGGCCGGCAACCCGTTGCGGCCGAGGCCGAGGACGGCGAATCGCGCACCGCTGAAGACGGCAGGGAACGGGCTCATCGGATTTTCAGCGTCGCCAAGCCGGCCAGGGCCAGGATCATCGAAATGATCCAGAAACGGATGACGATGGTCGGCTCCGCCCAGCCCTTCTTCTCGAAATGGTGATGCAGCGGCGCCATCAGGAACACACGCCGTCCGGTGCGCTTGAACCAGAAGACCTGCACCATCACCGAGATGGTCTCGACCACGAACAGGCCGCCGACGATGGCCAGAACGATCTCATGTTTGGTGGCGACCGCGACGGTGCCGAGCGCGCCACCCAGCGCAAGCGAGCCGGTGTCGCCCATGAACACCGCAGCGGGCGGCGCGTTGAACCAGAGGAAGCCCAGTCCTGCCCCGATCAGGGCCGAGCAGAACACCGCCAGTTCGCCGACGCGCGGCACCTCGTGCAGCTGCAGATAGTCGGCGAAGATGCGGTTGCCGACGAGATAGGCGATGAGGGCGAACACGCCGGCGGCGATGATGGTCGGCACGATGGCCAGGCCGTCGAGCCCGTCGGTGAGGTTCACCGCGTTGGAGGCGCCCATCATCACCAGTCCGCCGAAGAGCGGGAACAGGACCGGGCCGAGCGGGATCAGCACGTCCTTGAACACCGGCAGCGCCAGCGCGGTGCCGAGCGTGCCGCGCGTGAGCGAGGCGATCCAGGCCGTAGCGATGACACCGATCAGCGCCTGGCCGAGCAGCTTCGCGCGACCGGGCAGGCCGCGGGCGTTCCGCTTGGAGACCTTCAGGTAGTCGTCGGCGAACCCGAGCGCGCCATAGCCGAGCGTGACCAGCAGCGCGACCCAGACGAACCGGTCCGACAGATCCGCCCAGAGCAGCACCGAGACGGAGAGCGCGGTGAGGATCAGCACCCCGCCCATGGTCGGCGTGCCCTTCTTCTCGATCAGGTGCCGCTCGGGCCCATCGGTCCGGATCGGCTGGCCCTGGCGCTGCACGCTCTTGAGCCAGCGGATCAGCATCGGGCCGAGGAGAAAGCTCACGATGAGCGCGGTCAGGCAGGCCGCGCCGGAGCGGAACGTGAGGTAGCGGAACAGATTGAACAGCGCGAACTCGTGCGCGAAGGGGCGGGCGAGGTCGAAGAGCATCAGCCGCCCTCCTGGCCCAGCGCTGCGACCACCGTGCGCATGGCGCTCGCGTAGCTGCCCTTCACCAGAACCGCGTCGCCGGGCGCGATCGCGGCGGCGACCAGGGGGGCGAGCGCCGCGGCATCGGGCGCGTGCGCGCCGCGCCGCTCGGCCGGCAGGGCGTCGTAGAGATGGCGCATCAGCTCCCCGCAGGTGAAGACGAGATCGGCGACGGGCAGGACGGCCTCGGCAAGGCTCGCGTGGGCGGTCTCGCCGAAGGCGCCGAGCTCGCGCATGTCGCCGAGCACGGCGATGCGGCGACCGGCGGGTTGCAGGCCGAGCACGGCGAGTGCGGCCCGCACCGAGGCGGGCGAGGCGTTGTAGCTCTCGTCGAACAGCAGCGCCTCGCCGGCGGCGAGCGCGATCCGCCGCGCCGCGCCACGCCCCGGCAGG
>DAIDKZ010000032.1 GCA_027449745.1 Acetobacteraceae bacterium
AGCGCGCCGTCGCGGGCCGCGTCCCTGGCGGCGGCGGCGGCGACGCCGGAGGCGCTGCGCGCGGCGCTGGCCGGGTTCGAGGAGTGCGCCCTGCGGGCGACGGCGACTAATCTCGTCTTCGCCGACGGCAATCCGGCGGCCGGGCTGATGCTGATCGGCGAGGCCCCGGGGGCGGAGGAAGATCGCGAAGGCCGCCCCTTCGTCGGTCGCTCCGGCCAGCTGCTCGACCGCATGTTGGCCAGCATCGGCCTCGATCGCCGCGGGTTCCTCATCACCAACGTGATCCCCTGGCGCCCGCCGGGCAATCGCAACCCGACCGATGCGGAAGTGGCGCTGTGCCTGCCTTTCCTGTTTCGCCACATCGTCCTCACCCGGCCGCGCCATCTGGTGCTGCTCGGCGCGCTGGCGACCAAGGCGGTCACCGGCAGCGCCCGCGGTATCCGGCAGATGCGTGGCCGCTGGGTCGATGTCGCCATTCCCGGGCTCGACCGGCCGCTGCCGGCGCTGCCGATGTTCCATCCGGCCTATCTGCTTCGCGCGCCGGGCGCCAAGCGGGACGCCTGGGCGGACCTGATCGCGCTGCGGCGGCGGCTTGACGCCGAACCGCCTTCCCACAGTCCCGCGGCAGGCGGCTGAGGCGGCCTTTCGCGTTGATGAGAGGCGTGTCCGCCGGCGTCCCGATCCCGGCGGACCGAGTCAAATGACGAAAATGTGATCGGGCTTTGGCCCGGCGCAACGCGCGAAGTTAACGAAGTTTCTCATGTCGCGAGATTGATCTCGCCACAAAGCGTTGCGCCCTCGTCAAGAGGCCGTTAGGGCCTTTTGGTATGCGAGGGACCGGATCAACGATCTCCTCTTTCCCCCCTGTCCGGGCGTTCGTCGCCCGGGCGCGATGGGCGGGGATCGCGTTCGCCGGCGCGACGCTGCTGGCTGGCGCGCTATCCTCCCGCGCCGTCGCCCAGGCCGACGAAACCGCATTCGCCGTGCCGCGGCTCGCCCCGCGCGGCGGGGAGGAACTGGCGCTCCCGCAGCCGCTCGAGCCGGCCAGCGCGGCGCGGCTGCGGCGGGCGTTCGCGCTCCAGGCCAAGGGCGAAGGCGCCGCTGCGGCGCGGCTCGCGGCCGAACTGGGGCAGAGCGACGCCGTCGAGGCCGGACTGTGCGGCCATCTTCTCGCCGAGCGGTATCTCGGCCCAACCTATCATTCGAGCCCGGCCGACCTCACCGCCTGGCTCGCCCGCTACCCCGACCTGCCCGACGCGCCGGCGATCTACGCGCTGCTGCGCCGGCGCCTGCCGCCCGGCGCGGCGGTGCCGCCTCCGCCTCCGGCGCCGGCGCCAATCGGCCAGCAGGCCGACGAGCCGCTCGCCGCGATCGATGAGGCGATGGTGCCGCCGCTGGCACGCAATCCCGCGCTCGACCAGACGGTGCGGGACTTCGCGCGCGAGGGCAGCGTCGCAAGGGCGCTGCGCCTGCTGACGCGCACGCCGGGACTGAGTGCGGCCTATGGCGCGGTGCTGCGGGCCGAGCTGGCCCGCGCCCTGTTCGCGGCCAATCGGGACGGTGAGGCGCTCGAACTGGCCGGCATCGCCTGGCGCCAGAGCGGCGAGGCGAGCGGGCTGGCGGCCTATGTCGCCGGGCTGGCGAGCTGGCGGCTCGGCCGCATTGGCGAGGCGCGACGCTGGTTCGAGCAGGCCGACGGCGCCGCCGACGGGCTACCGGCGCTCAAGGCCGCCGCCGGCCTGTGGGCGGCCCGGGCGTATGTGGGCCACGACCGCGCCGCGAGCCGCGGCTGGCTCGAACGGGCGGCCGCCTTTCCGCGCAGCTTCCACGGCCAGATCGCCGCCCGCATGCTCGGCCGCGGCCAGACCGATGCGGCCGGGCCCGGCATGCTCGGCGAGGCCGATATCGCCGCCGTCGGGGCCACGGCCGAGGGGCGGCGGGCCTTCGCGCTGCTCCAGATCGGCCAGACTGCCCGCGCCGCGTCGGAACTGCGCGCGCTGGTGCTGCGGAGCCTCGACGAGCCGGTGTTTGCCGGAGCGGTGCTGCGGGTGGCGAACCGCGCCCAGCTGTTCGGCGTCGCGGCTCAGTTCGGCGGCCTGGTGCCGAGCGCGGCGCGGCTGGACCAGGGCGCGCTCCCGGTGCCGCTGCTGCGCCCGCGCAACGGCTTCCGCATCGATCCGGCGCTGGTCTATGCGCTGGCCAGGCTGGAATCGAATTTCGATGCCGCCGCCGTCTCCCCGGCCGGGGCGCGCGGGCTGATGCAGATCATGCCGGTCACCGCCGGCTACCTCGCCGGGCAGGGCGACGGGCAGCTCCAGCACGCCGCCGCCTGGAAGGAGCGTCTGCGCGATCCCGGGCTCAATCTCGACCTTGGCCAGCGCTACCTGCTCTATCTCGCCGAGCACGGCGCCGTCGCCGGCGACATGCTGCGGCTGCTGGCCAGCTACAATGCCGGCCCCGGCAATGTCGCGCGGTGGAGTGCCGCGATCCGCGACGAGGGCGACCCGCTGCTGTTCATCGAGGCGATTCCGAGCGACGTGACGCGGCTCTATGTCCAGCGCGCGCTCACCTACACCTGGCTCTACGCCGTCCGGCTGCATCTGCCGGCGCCGAGCCTCGACGATCTCGCGGCCGGGCGCTTTCCGGTTTTCCTCGCCGCCGGTAGGATGCCGCTCGGCGTGACGGCCGAGGCCGCCACGCCCATCCACTGAAGCGGAGGCGTCGCATGGCGCGGATCGACGAGACCAGGCGGTTCATTTCCGTCAATGTCGCGGTGCTGACCGTGTCGGACACGCGCAGCGCGGCCAATGATACCTCCGGCGACGCGCTGGCCGAACGCATCACCGCCGCCGGCCATCGGCTGGTGGCGCGGGCGATCGAGCGCGACGAGGCGGACCGGATCGAACAGCGTCTGCGCGGCTGGATCGCGGATCCGGATGTGGACGTGGTCATCACCACCGGCGGCACCGGCATCACCGGCCGGGACGTGACGCCGGAGGCGTTCGAGCGCGTGCTGGAGAAGCGCATCGAAGGGTTCGGCGAGCTGTTCCGAATGCTGAGCTACCAGAAGATCGGCACCTCGACGATGCAGTCGCGCGCCCTCGGCGGCGTCGCCGGCGGTACTTATCTCTTTGCACTGCCGGGCAGCCCGGGCGCGGTGAAGGATGCGTGGGACGACATCCTGCTCTGGCAGCTCGACGCCCGCCACCGGCCCTGCAATCTCGTCGAGCTGATGCCGCGCCTGACCGAACACATGAAGCCGGCCGCGGAATAGGCTTTGCGGCGGCGGCCGCTTCAGTCGGCCGCGTCCGGCTCTCTGTCGCACGCGCACCCTGGCGTCGGGCCGACGGCGGCGCGCACCACGTGGTGGTCGATCCACTCCGCCACCAGCCGCCGCGCCTCGCTCAGCGGGGCCTCCGGATGGTGGATGCGGTAGAGCGTGGTGCAGGCGGTGAACGCGCTGATGTCGGACGTGCCGCACGCACGCAGCTCGCGATAGGCCGTCACCACGGCCCGCTCGCAGCGCCGGGCAAACAGCCCCGATGCCTGCACGGCGCGCTCATCCCAATCCATGCAGCCCCCCACACGCGGCTCCCATTGGCCGCCCCGATCGGCCGCATCATCGAGACCGCCGATCCCCATGCCACGCCGCGCCCCCGCGCGGTGGCGGCGGAGGATAGCGGCATCGCGCGAGCGGCGGCAAGCGTCTCTCGTGCCGCTTCGGCGGCCCTCTTGCCACTCATCGTGCGCCATCGTATTGCGACGAGGGGTCAGCGTCCTGCGACCGCGTTTGTTGCAGACCAGCAAAGGATGGCCAGATGCGCCTTGCGGTGCTTAGGGAGCGTCGGGAGTTCGAGGCGCGTGTCGCGGCGAGCCCGGAGACGGTCAAGAAACTTGCGGCGCTCGGCATGACCATCGCCGTCGAGGCCGGCGCCGGGACCCGCTCCGGCTGGTCGGACGCTGATTTCGCCGCCGCGGGCGCCGAAATCGCCGCTGATGCCGCCGCCGCGCTGGCCGGCGCGGGTATCGTCTTCGCGGTGCAGATGCCGGATGCCGCCGAGCGCGCCGCCATTGCCCGCGGTGCGCTGCTGGTATCGATCTCCAACGCCTTCGCCGATCCCGCCCTCGTCCCGGCCCTGGCCGAGGCCGGCATCGATGCCGCCGCGCTGGAGATGCTGCCGCGCATCACCCGCGCGCAGTCGATGGACGTGCTGTCGAGCCAGGCGAATCTCGCCGGCTATCGCGCGGTGATCGAGTCCGCGGCCGCCTTCGATCGTGGCTTTCCGATGATGATGACCGCCGCCGGCACCGTGCCGCCGGCGCGCGTCTTCGTCATCGGCGCCGGCGTGGCCGGGCTGCAGGCGATCGCCACCGCCCGCCGGCTCGGTGCCATCGTCTCCGCCACCGATGTCCGGCCGGCGGCCAAGGAGGAGATCAAATCGCTCGGCGCCAGCTTCGTTGGTGTCGAGGACGAGGAGACCAAGGCGGCGCAGACCGCGGGCGGCTACGCCAAGGAGATGAGCGAGGCCTTCCGCCAGAAGCAGGCGGCGCTGATGGCCGAAACCGTGGCCAAGAACGACATCGTGATCTGCACCGCGCTGGTGATGGGCCGCAAGGCGCCGGTGATCGTGACCGCGCCGATGGTCGCCGCCATGCGCGCCGGCAGCGTCATCATCGATCTCGCCGCGGACGCCGGTGGCAACTGCGCCGCGACGCGGCCGGGCGAGGCCTATGTCACGGAGAACGGCGTCAAGATTCTCGGCCACCGCAACTGGCCGGCGCGCATTCCCGTCGCCGCATCGAGCCTCTATGCGCGCAACCTGCTCACCTTCCTCTCGACCTTCTGGGACAAGGAGGCGAAGGCGCCGAAGCTGCCCGAGACCGACGAGATCGTGAAGGGCGTGATGCTGACGCGCGGCGGCGCCGTCGTGCATCCGCAGTTCCTGCCCGCGCAGGCCGCCTGACCCCCTGGAGAGCCCGACATGAACCCGAACCAGTTGGCCGAGGAGGCCGCACGGCTCGCCGCTGCGGCCGGCGAACTCGCTGAACATGCAGGCCGCCTCGCCGCTGCCGCCGGCCCGGTGGCGCACGCGGTCGAACCTTTCG
>DAIDKZ010000033.1 GCA_027449745.1 Acetobacteraceae bacterium
GCCGGCCGAACCGCCGATGCCCCCGCCCATCCCGGCGCCGCCGATCCCCGCGCCGCTCATTCCCGCGCCGCCCATTCCCGCGCCGCCCATGCCGCCGCCCGCTCCCGCGGCACCCACGCCACCGGCGCCGCCGGACGAGCCCGGACCGCCGAGCTGCTGCGTCCCCATGCCCGGCGCCGTCGAGCCGGCCGCGGGCGTCGTGCTCGGCTGGGCGGTGACGTTGTTCGGCGTGAAGGCCTGCTGGAGGATGTAGGCGACGCTGTTGGCGTGGCTGTTCTGGAGATAGAACACGTGCCAGCTTCGCAGCGTCTCGCGCTGCTTGCGCTCGATCATCGCATAGATGCGGCGCACGTCGTCGAGCAGGCGCGGCTGCGCGGCAATGGCGAGCACCGCCCCGATGCGCTCCATCGGCACGACGCGGATCACGCCGCCACCCTCGCCGCCGGATGATTTGCCCCCCGTCTGGCCCCCCGTCTGGCCGCGCAGCGCGTCCTGCAGAGCTGTGGCGAAATCCTTGGCATTGCCGGAGGTGACCGGCAGCAACGCGTAGGACTGGCCGGCGAGCAGATCGATGTCGAAGGTCTGCACCAGGCGGACCAGCGTCTCGCGCGTCGCCGGATCGCCCGAGACGACGACGGCGTTGCGCGCAGGATCGGCGGTGACCTTGCCGGCGCCGGCATAGGGCTGGAGAACCTTGGCGATCTCGTCACTGGCCGCGTAGCGCAGCGGCACCACGGTCAGCCCCTGCTCGCCAGCATCCGCGGCGAGCCCGGGCGCGGTGGCGGCATCCTTGGCGGTGAGCACGCGATAGATGCCGTCGGCGCGCGCCAGCGTGGCGCCGTTCTGCGCCAGCAGCGCGGTCAGCGTCGGCAGCATCTGCGAGCGCGCGAGCGGCATCGGCGAATGGAACGTGGTGGTGCCGCGCACGGCCGGATCGATGGTGTAGGGAACGTGGAGGACCTTGCCGAGAATCTGCGCCACCACCTCGCGGATGTCGGTATCCGCGAAGTCCAGCGAGATTTCGCCGGGTCCCGTCACCGCCTCGCCGGCGCGGCTCGGCGGGGCGAGCGTCGCGGCGGCGGCGTAGGAAACCTGGGCCGGCGGCGGCGCGCTCGGCGCCCCGACATCGCCATTGACCCGCCGCGCCGCCACGCCAGCA
Source organism: Acetobacteraceae bacterium (assembly GCA_027449745.1). Classification (GTDB taxonomy): domain Bacteria; phylum Pseudomonadota; class Alphaproteobacteria; order Acetobacterales; family Acetobacteraceae; genus JAJZVV01. The sequence goes on from DAIDKZ010000033.1 coordinate 1,160, forward strand.
TTGGCCGCCACCGGGGGAAGCGGCGTCGGCGCGGGCGGAGGTCTCGGGCTCGCGCAGCCGGCGAGAGCGGCCAGCGCGAACAGCAGCGTGGCGGTGCGGATCATCGCGTATGGGCCGGTGGGTCCGCTTCCGCCGTGCGCGCCGGGGCCGGGGGGCGCTCTGTCGGTTCGGTGCCGAGGCTGGGGCTCAGCACCAGCGTGCGGCCCTTGCCCGTCAGCGTCACCTGGCCGGGCGCGATCGCCACGACGCGAAAGCCGCCGATCTCGCCGCCCTCGACGAGCACGATCGGCTTTCCTGCACCGGACGCGGCGAAGATGGCGGTGCGGCCGAACGGCCCGACCAGCACGCCGGACAGCCGCGGCAGGCCGGCCTGCGGCCCCGACCCGGCGCTCACCGCGGCGGGCCGCCGGCCGGGCGTGAACAGCGGCCGCGCCAGCAGCTCCGCCGAGCGGTCCGCCGGGAGCGTGTCCGCCTTGGCCGCGGACGAGTTGGCGGCGGCGCGCGCGGGCTCCGGCGGCGCGTGCGGTGGCGCCGGACGCAGCTCGAGCGCGATGACGCCCGCCAGCGCCAGGGCGGCTGTCACCAGCAGGAGATGCACGGTGCGGCTCATCGCGCCGGCCCGGCCAGATCGGCCCGGATCGAGAACATCTCGCCGCTGCCCGTCTCCGCGCGCGTGACCGGGGCGGCGAAGGTGGGGTTGCGCAGCGCCGAGCTGGCCGCGAGCAGGCCGATCAGCCGTGCCGCCGCATGGGAGAGCCCGCTCACCGCGATCCGCCCCTCGTGCAGGGCGAACTGGGTCAGGTGCGTGTCGTCGGGAAGCAGGGCGGTGAGGGTGGCGAGCGTGTCCATCGGGTCCGCCAGGCGTGCCCGCTCGCGCGCCACCGCGATGCCCCCGGCCTCGGCGGCGGCGAGACGCTGGCGCAGCTCGGTCGCCTGCTCGGCGCGCGGGCGCAGCGCGGCGATGCGCGCCTCGGTCGCGGCGAGCGCCAGCGACTGGCGGAGAAACGGGATCGCTACGGCGGCGAGGACGAGCAGCGCGCATCCGGCCAGGCTCAGCCGCCGGATGCCGCGCCGCCAGCCATTCGCTGGCGCGGCGGTGAGGGAGAGCGGCAGTCGCCGCGGCGCGGCGGGCCAGCCTTCCAGCACGGAATGGACGGCCGCGCCCGCGTCGGCGAGGGCGGCGAGCAAGGGCCGCAGCGGCGCCGTCGGGATCAGCCAGAGGGCGAGGTCGAGGCGGCCGCGCTTGCGGTCGCGCTGGCGGATCGACCAGCCGAAGACGACGTCCTCGGCGCTGAATGGCGTCAGCCGGTCCATTTCGAACCGCAGCACGCCGCCGGGGTCCCGCGCGGCGGCCAGCGGCAGGCTGACCTGGCGTTCCAGCAGCAAGCCCGTGGGCAGCGCGAGGCTAACCGAGGCGGGCCGGGCGCTGGCGCCGAGAGCGGCGCGCAGGGCGGCGATGCCCGGCGCATCGAGCGCGAAGCGCGCCGGCGCATCGGTCCCGGCGGGCGTCAATGCGACGGCATCCAGCGCGGGGTCGGCGACCAGCACCGTTTCGCGCGGCACGGCGGTGAGCCGACGCCGCAGCCAAGCCGGAACCAGCTCGATCAGCCGGGCCAGCCACCAGGACAGGACCTCAGCCACCATGGCTCCGCCGGGCGTGCGGGCGGCGTTCGCGGCAGGATCGGCGCGCGTTGTAGGGTTGCGGCGACCAGCCGGGTTCGATCCTGTTTCGCATCGGCGCGACTGCTAGCCCGTTGCTGGAGGGCGGCAAAAAGAAAGATTTAAGACACGGATTCCGCCGGCCCGCCCCGGCTACTCGCCGACGCGGTCGCGCCGCGGTGCCGCCACCAGATCGGGCCAGCGGCGCGGATCACCGGCCGGAAAGACCAGCCGGAGACGGATCAGCGCCGGTGGGTAGGGGCTGGTCCAGCTGTCCTGCCAGCCGCCGCCGGAGGAAGCGGCGTAGGCCAGGCGCAGCGCGGCGACACCGGTGAGCAGCACCTCCTCGGCCGGCGGCGGCGCGACCCCGACCCGGAGCGCGTGCCGATGCGGCGTCCAGCCCAGCACCAGCCGATGGGCGCTATCGAGATACAGCGTGACGTCGGCGAGCCGGGTGGGCAGGGCGCTGGCGGCGGCGGGCAGCGTCGTGGTGAAGCTCACCCGGCCCGGCTCGCCGCGCAGCGAGGAGGGTGTCGTCGCGGTGCCGGGTTCGAGCCCCTCCACGAGGTGGCGCAGCGTGCGATCCAGTGCGTCGAGCTCGCCATGCGCGGCCTGCACATGCGCCTCCGTCCGCCACGCCAGCAGGCCGAAGCGCAGCCCCTGCGACAGGCCGGCGAGCAGCAGGCCGAGCACGACCAGCATCACCAGCACTTCGAGCAGCGTGAAGCCCGCTTCCCCACCCCGCCCCGTCGCGCGCCGCGCCATCAAGGGCCGCCGCCGGCCGGGCCGAGGGCGGTGCTTGCCAGCTCGACCCGCCGCCACGCGGCGCCGTCCGGCCACGAGACCGCGACCCGGATGCCGAACAGCCCCGTGGCGCCGAACGCGCCGGGCGTGGTCGCCGCCAAGGCGGTGATGCGGACATGCCAGCGGAACCCGTCACCCTCGGTGCCCTGCCATTCGCCCGCCGCCGGGCGCGCCGCGGCGGCGGCCAGGTGGGACCGCGCGAGCGCCAGTGCTTCCCCTTCCCGCGCCGCGCGGCTGCTCGCGCGCAGCCCGCCGAGCCCGCCCTGGAACAGCACCGCCAGTGCCAGCGTCGCGATCACGGCCGCGATCAGCACTTCCAGCAGCGTAAAGCCGCGTTCCGCGCGGCGCCGCTCAGCGCTCATCGGCCAGGCTGACCCGCCCGCTCAGCCAGTCGACCCCGACGACGACATGGACCCCGCCCTTGGCGATGTCGATGCGCCCGCCGCTGGCGCTGCCGTCCGGGGCGAAGCGGATCAGCCCGATGCGTCCGCCGCCAGCGCCCGCGACCGTGCGCATGGCCAGCTGCACCCCGCCGGGCAGCGCGTGTGCCGGCGTGCCGACGACCCGGACGCTGCCGGCGACGAGATCGATGGCGACGTCCACCGGCGCGTTGCTGGCGATCGCCCGCGCCCGCGCCCCGCGCAGCGCCGCCGTGATCTGGCGCGCCGCCGCCTCGGTTTCCACCCGCGGGCTGCGTGCGGGTCCGCGCGCCAGCACGATGCCGGCCATCAGGCCGAGAACCGCCAGCACCACCAGCATCTCGACCAGCGTGAAGCCGCGCGCCCCACGCTCAGTGCGCGAGATCATTGAGGCTCAGCATGGCGAGAAGGAGCGAGGCGACGATGCCGGCGACGGCGGCGCCCATCACGATCGTGATCGCCGGCACCAGCAGCGCGACCAGGCGCTGGATCGCCAGCCGGCTCGCCGTTTCATGGATTTCCGCCGCGCGCAGGGCCATCGGCCCGAGTTGCCCGGTTTCCTCGCCGAGGCGGAGCAAGTGGATGGTGCGCACCGGGAGCACGAAGCTGGCGCGAAGCGGCTCGGCGAGCCCGGCGCCGTCGCGCGCGCGCTGGCTCGCCTCGTCCACCGCGCGCATGCCGGCGCGGTTGCCGAGAGCGTCGCGGGCGATGCCCAGCGCGGTGATGAGCGGCACGCCATTGGTCAGGAGCGTGCCGAGCGTGCGGGTGAGGCGCGCAGCCAGCACCTCGCGCGCCATGCCGCCCAGCACCGGCAGGCGCAGCACCAGCCGATCGAATGCGGTGCGCGGCCCGGGGCGGCGCAGCACCGCCCGCACGGCCAATCCGGTGAGCGCCAGGGCGAGCAGCGCCGCCAGGCCAAACCGGGAGACGAGGTCGCCGGCGGTGATCAGCGCCCGGGTGGGCCCCGGCAGGGCGGCGCCATTCTCCTCGAACAGCGGCACGAACTGCGGCAGGACCTGGGTCAGCAGCAGCGCGATGGCCCCGACCGCCGCGAGCGCGAGCAGCGCCGGATAGACCATCGCCGTGCTGATGCTGGCGGCCAGCGCCCGCTCGCGCTCGAGCAGGGCGGCGAGATGGTCGAGCGTGCTGGCCAGCGTGCCGCCGGCCTCGCCGGCGCGCACCAGCCCGACATAGAGCGGCGGGAAGCTCCTCGGGTGCTGTGCCAGCGCGGTGGCCAGCGGCTTGCCGTCCCGCACCGCCTCGCGCAGCGCGGTCAGCGTCCGGCCGAGCCGCGCGCTCGTCGCGGTCTCGATCAGGAACCGCAGGGCGCGGTCGAGATCCTGGCCCGCGCCGAGCATCACCGCCAGCTCGCGGGTGAGATGGGCGCGCTCCGCCGGCCGCAGGGCGCCTGCGGTCGAGCGCGCGCGGAACAGCGCGCCGAGCCGCGAAGCGAGCGACAGTCCGCGCGCATCGTCCGGCTCGGCGCGCATCGGGATCAGCCCCTGCCGGCGCAGCCGGGCGATGAGCTCTGCCTCGCTCGCCGCCTCCAGCACGCCTCGCTCGGTCTCGCCCTGCGGGCCGATCGCGATGTAGCGGAAGCGGGCCATCAGGCTTCCGACCGCAGGCTGCGCACGACCTCTTCGACGCTGGTGATGCCGGCCAGCGCGGCGTCGAGCCCGGCCTCGAACAGCGGCACCATGCCGGCCGCGACCGCCGCCGCCTCGATCACCGACTGTTCGGCGCGGGCGAAGATCAGCCGCTCGATGGCGGCGTCGGGCACCAGGAACTCGGCGATCGCCTGCCGTCCGCGATAGCCGGTGGAGCGGCACGCGCCGCAGCCCACCGGATGAAACAGCATCGGCGCAGCTTCGCCGGAGCGCGCATCGAGGGCGAAGCGGGCGACGAGTTCCGGCGGCGCCGGCGCGGCACGGCGGCAGGCGGGGCAGAGCCGGCGCACCAGGCGCTGGGCCAGCACGCCGCGCAGCACCGAGGCGAGCAGGTAGTCCTCTAGCCCCATGTCGCGCAGGCGCGTGATCGTGGCCGCGGCCGAATTCGTGTGCACGGTGGAGAGCACGAGATGCCCGGTCAGCGCCGCCTGCACCGCGATCTGCGCGGTCTCCAGGTCGCGCATCTCGCCGACCATAATCACGTCCGGATCCTGGCGCAGGATCGAGCGCAGCAGCGCGGCAAAGGAGAGGCCGATCTGCGGCTTGACCTGAATCTGGTTGATGCCGCGCAACTGGTATTCGATCGGGTCCTCGACGGTGATGATCTTGCGGCTGACCGCGTTCAGCGCCGACAGGCCGGTATAGAGCGTCGTCGTCTTGCCGCTGCCGGTCGGTCCGGTGACCAGCACGATGCCGTTGGGCAGGTCGAGAGCCGCCGAAAAACGGGCCACCACGGGTGCTGGCAGGCCGAGACGGTCGTAGTCGAACTGCACCGCGCTGCGGTCGAGCACGCGCAGGACCACGGTCTCGCCGAACAGCGAGGGAATGGTGGAGACGCGGAAATCGACCTCCTGGCCGCGGACCGCGAGCTTGATGCGGCCATCCTGCGGCAGCCGGCGCTCGGCGATGTCGAGGCGCGCCATGATCTTGATGCGTGAGACGATGGCCGCGGCCAGGCGGGCCGGGGGCGCCTCGGCCTCGGCCAGCACACCGTCATGGCGCGTGCGTACCCGCAGCCGGTCCTCGAAGGGCTCGAGATGGATGTCCGAGGCGCCGGTCTCGACGGCGCGGGCGATGATCTGATTGACCAGGCGGATCACCGGCGCCTCGCTGGCGAGGTCCTTGAGCCGCTCGGTGTCCTCGGCCAGCGGCGCCACCGTGTCCGCCGGTTCGGGAGCCTCGGCGTCCTCCTCCCGGTCCGGGTAGAGGCGCTCGATCGCGGCGTCCAGTTCGATCGGCACCGCCACTTCCAGCCGGACCGGAAGCCCGGTTGCGGCGGCGATCGCCGCGGGGAGAAACGGGTCGAGCGGGTCGGCACAGGCGAGGGCCAGGACTCCGTCGGCGACCGCGAGGGGCAGGGCGCGGGCGGCGCGCAGGAAGCGCGGCGCGACGCGCTCGGCGAACAAGGGCGCGGCGGGATAGCGGGCCGGGATGACCAGGGGCAGGCCGAGCAGGCTCGCAAGCGCCTCGGCCAACGCGCGCTCGCCGATCAGGCCGAGCTGGATCAGCACGGCGTGAAGCCGCTCGCCAGTCTCGGCGGCGAGACGGCGGGCGCGTTCGATCGTCAGGGCATCGCAGTCGCCGCGGCTGCGCAGCAGCGCCGCGAGGCGTTCGTCCGCCGTCTCGATGCCGCCCGGTGCGCCGGATATCGCGCTCATCATCCTTGCTCTGCCGCCGGTCTGCTTGCGCCGGACGCTGCGCGGTGCCATGCGCGCGGCGTCGGCGCGGCGGCTGTTTGGGCGGCGCGAGCGCCCGCTGGCAAGTGACACAATGGCGACAGCGCGCGCCGGAGGAGAGAGTCGTGCAGTGGCTGGCGGTGCTGGTCGCCCCGTTCGTCGGCAGCTTCCTCGGCGTGCTGGTCCGCCGCCTGCCGCGCGGGGAGCCGGTCGGCTGGACGCGTTCGGCCTGCGAGACCTGCGCCCGCCCGCTCGGCGCCGGCGACCTGCTGCCGATCGTGAGCTTTCTGGCCCTCCGTGGCCGCTGCCGCACCTGCCGGGCGCCGATCGGCGGGTTCCACCTCGCGATCGAGCTGGCAGCGGTGGGGGTGGCGCTCGCTGCGGTCGCGCTCACGCCCGAGTCCCAGCGGGTCTGGACCGGCTGCGTTCTGGGCTGGTGGCTGCTGGCGCTGGCCTGGATCGACGCCGAGCATATGCTGTTGCCGGACGCGCTGACGCTGCCGTTGATCCTTGCCGGTCTGGGCGTGGCGTGGCTCGACGATCCCGTGACCGTTCCCGACCACGCGCTGGGAGCCGCAGCGGGCTACGCCGCCTTCCGCGTGGTCGGCGCGGTCTATGCGCGGCTGCGGGGCCGCGACGGGCTCGGCGAGGGGGACGCCAAGCTGCTCGCCGCCGGCGGGGCATGGGTCGGCTGGCAGCCGCTCGCCGATCTCGTGCTGATGGCCGCCCTCTCGGCGCTCGCCGTCGGCCTCGGCGTTGCCCTCTATCGCCGCCGGTTCCAGCGGGATCGGGCGCTGCCCTTCGGGCCGTTCCTCGCGGTCGCGCTGTGGCTGATCTGGGTCTGGCAGGCCTGGAGCAGCATGTTGGCCGACAGAAGCGGGTGATGGGACGCGGCGGCTTGATCAGGCGGCGGAAAAAGGATGCGGCCGGCGATCGCAGGATCGCCGGCCGCGGGTCGGCACGCTTCGAAGCGGTTACTGGTCGCGGTGGTCGTCGCCGCGGCCGCGGTCGGAATGATCGCGATCGAAGTTGAACATGCCCATCAGATCACCGATCGCCGGGCCGTTGGTCGGCACGTAGGCGTTGTCGTCGTGGGTCACCGGGTTGGGCAGGTTGTCGCGGCTACGCTGCGTGATCGTCGGCAGGTTCCAGTTGGCTTCGATGAACTTCGCGATCGAAGCGTGGTCGTAGTAGTCATGCACCACGCGGCCGCCGCGCGACCAGGGCGAGATCATCAGCATCGGGATGCGGGTGCCGTCGCCGAAGAAGTCGACCGGCTGGATGTAGCCCGAGTCCCAGTATCCGCCGCCTTCGTCGACCGTGACGAGAACCGCGGTGCTCGCCCAGAGATCGGGATGCTGACGCAGCTCGGTGACGATCTTCTTCACGAACCCTTCGAAGATGTCGAACTTGGAGGAGGTCGGATGGCCGTCATTGTAGCCGTCCGGCTTGACGATCGAGACCGCCGGAAGCGAGGCGTGCTCGATGTTCTCGTAGAGATCGGCCGCATCCTTGAGATGGGTCTCACGGACCTCGGCGTTGGTCATGATCGCCGTCTCGTACTGGAACGGATTGCAGATGTTGCAGTAGGTGTCGTTCGGATCATGCGGATTGGCGACGTACTGATTCCAGCCCTCGCCGTAGTAGGCCCAGGAGATCTTATGCTCCATCAGCACGTCGGCGATGGTGCGGGTGGTCGACGGCGGGATCGTATAGGTATCGGTGGTGTCCACGCTGCCGTCGCCGAAATAGCCGGGATTGTAGTTGTTGAGCAGGTAGTAGTGGCCGGGCTCGCAGTTCGCGTTGACCTTCATCGCCTTGAGGTAGGAGACGACCGACCCGACGCCGGGTTGGCTGGTATCGGCGCAGACGCTGTAGCTGCCGCCCGAGTAGCCGTCCTGGGTGTACCAGTTGTTGGTGCCGGCCTGCGGGTCCGGGTTCTCGATCTGGTTCGCCGGCGGCACCGCCGCATTGCCGTGGCCGTCGCTGTACCAGAACGCATCGGCGGAGCCGAGCATGATGTGGTTGGCGCCGGTGCCGCCGATCACGCCCTGGTGGTAGTTGTCGGACAGCGCGTATTCGTGGGCGAGCTGGTTGAAGTAGGGAACGTCACCCTGCTGGACGTTGTAGAAACCCATCGAGGTCGCGCCCTCGTGGGTGCTCTCGATGTTGAAGCCCGCCGGCTGCTTCTTGCCGTTGGTGCCGGCGCCGACGGTGACCTCGACCCAGGGGAACAGGTCGCTGAGGCAGCCGGACGGGTTCGCCGCCGAAGCATGCGCGGCGCTGCAGTCCATCTGCTGCCACATCTGGTAGAAGCGGTGCACCGGGCTGGAGGCATAGGCGTCGTACGGCACCGACGGCGTGAGCTGGAACGGGCCGTTCGCCAGCGCGTTCACGTTCGCGATGCGGGTGTCGATCGTGCCCGTCGGCAGGCCGGAGGCGCCGGTGGTGAGCAGCTTGATGTCGCGCGGCAACAGGCCGTGGTCGAGCGCGGCGGCGTAGGCCAGCGTGGCGAAGGGCGGCCAGCTGCCGTCTGTCGCGGTCGTCGGCGTGCCGCCCGTGTTTACCGGCGGCAGCGTCGCGTAGGGGCCGGTGATGGTCGGGCTGATCGAGTAGGTGGTGGTGTCGCTCGCCTGCATCTGCGCCGCCATGGCGAAGTTCGGGCCCGGCGTGCCGTCGGCGTTGATGATGCCCTTCGAGAGCAGGTTCGACACCGTCTGGCCGTCTCGCGGCTTGTAGGTGGCGAAGACATGATCGAAGGTGCGGTTCTCGCCGATGATCACGATCAGGTGCTTGATCGGCGTGCGCGTATAGGTGTCGTCGTCGCCCGAGCGATGGTCGCGGGCGAAGGCGACGGGAGCGGCCGTGTTGACCAGCATCGCCGCCAGCGAGGCGCAGGCGAGCAACCGCCTGCGGGTGTCCTTGAATTTCATTGTCCGAGAGTCTCCCTGGTTTCGGGGAGCCCCTCTTAGCGCGCGGCCGTGACATTATGATTTCACGACCATTTCGGATCGGTGATTTGTGGCTGGGATATGTCCTATTCGTAATGAACGCGTGGCCCGACGATCACCACGCCCAGATCATCATCGCGCCCAGCGCAACACCAGCGGGTCCAGCGCCCTGGCGAGGTCGAGCAGGCCGGCGCGGGTCGCCGGGTGGAGTGGCGCCGTCGGGGCGCGGGCGCCGGCGCAGCCGATGATGCCGCCGGCTTCCATCAGCACCTTGCAGGCGAGCAGGCCGCACTGGCGGTTCTCGTAGTTGATCAGCGGCAAGATCCGCGCGTAGTGGGCGGCGGCGGCCTGGCGCTTGCCGGCGCGATAGTCATCGACGATCGGGCGCAGCAGATCGGGATAGGCGCCGCTCGGCATCGTCCCCCGCGCCCCGGCGTCGAGATCCGCGAGCAGGGTGATCGCCTCCTCGCCATCCCAGGGACCAAGGATGCGCTCCCCGCCGAGCTGGATCATCTCGCGCAGCTTGGCCGCGGCGCCAGGCACTTCGATCTTGAAATAGCCGAGATTGGGGATCTCGCGCGCCAGGCGCACGAGGAATGGGGCCGAGAGCGGCGTGCCGGCGACCGGTGCGTCCTGGATCAGAACCGGGATGTCGATGGCGGTCGCGACCTCGCGGAAGAATGCCTCGATCGCCGCTTCGCCCGCGCGCAGGGTGGCGCCGTGATAGGGCGGCATCACCATCACCATCGCCGCGCCGGCCGCTTGCGCCGCCCGGCTGCGTTCGGCGCAGATGCGGGTGCTGAAGTGGCTGGTGGTGACGATGACCGGCACGCGGCCGGCGACATGCTCCAGGATCATCGCTGTCAGCGTCTCGCGTTCGGCATCGGTGAGCGCGAACTGCTCGGAATAGTTGGCGAGGATGCAGATCCCGTTCGACCCGGCGCCGATGAGGAAGTCGATGGCGCGGCGCTGGCCGTCGAGGTCGAGCGCGCCCGACTCGGTGAAGATCGTCGGCGCCACTGGAAAGACCCCTCCGGCGGCGAAGGCGGCGTGCGGCGCGGTCATGCGAGCGTCTCCCGTTTCAGGTCCCGTCCCAGCTCAGGCCCCGGCGAGCGGCGGCCAGCGTTCGTCCCACGGGCTCACCTGCTCCATCTCCGCGGCCACCGCGCACAATAGCCCATCCGAGCCCGGCGGGCCGACGAGTTGCACGCCGATCGGCATTCCCGCCCAAGGCCCGCCCGCGGGTGCCGAGCCGGCCGGTACGCTGATGCCGGGCAGGCCGGCGGCGTTGACGAAGCCGGTGAACACCGCATGCGCGCGGGGGCCGGCCGGCAGGCCGGCGATCGTCGGTGGGTAGATATCCTGGGCCGGCCACGGCATCGCCGCAGCGCTCGGGGTCAGCAGCAGGTCCGTGCCGGCGAAGAACTCGGCGAGCCGGCACTTGACTTGCGCCACCACCTCCATCGCCTCGACATAGGCAGCGGCGGTGAGCTTCCGCCCGGCCTCGGCGGCCTCGGTGATCGAGGCGGTCAGCCCGCTCTCGGCCACCGCCCGCTTGCCGAGCAGAGAGGCCAGTCCGGCCTGCACCAGCACCGGCCAGACCCGGTTGAGCCCTTCGACATCGTAGGGTGCCTCCCCCTGCTCGACGCGATGGCCGAGGCGCGCGAGCATGGCCGCTGTCTCGGCGACGCTCGCGGCGATCACCGGCTCGACCGGCAGCCCGCCGAAGTTCGGCGCATAGCGGATCGACAGGCGGCGCGGCGGCGGCAGGGCGAACGGGTTGCCGGCCCAGACCAGACTCGCCGGGTCGCGCGGGTCGGGATCGCTCATCAGCCCCATGACCGCGACCACGTCCCCGACCGTGCGGGCAAACGGCCCGATCACCTCGAAATCCGCCATGACCGCCGGAAACCCGTCACAGCGCGCCACCCGCCCGCGCGAGGGTTTGAGCCCGACGAGGCCAGTATATCCGGCGGGGCGGCGGATCGAGCCGCCGCCGTCGGTGCCGATGGCAATCGGCCCGAGGCCGGCGGCGAGTGCCGCCACCGCGCCGCCCGAGGAGCCGCCGGGGGTGAGCGCCAGGTCCCATGGGTTGCGGGTCGGGCCGAACAGGGCGTTATCGGTATAGCCCTGCACCGTCAGCTCCGGGCAGTTGGTCTTGCCCAGGATGACCACGCCGGCGGCGCGCAGCCGCGCGATGGGAAGTTCGTCGCGCGCCGGCACGAAATCGGCGTAGAGCCGGCTGCCCCAGCTCGCCCGCATGCCGCGCACCGGGATGCTGTCCTTGACCGTGATCGGCACGCCGTCGAGCGGCGAGAGCGCGGTGCCGGCCCGCCAGCGTTGCTCGGATTCCCGCGCCGCGATGCGCGCGCCGGCCGCATCAACCGTCACCACGGCGTTGAGCGCCGGGTTGAGTGTGTCGATCCGCGCCAGCAGCGCCTCGACGACCTCGACGGGAGAGGTTTCGCGCCGTGCGAAGCGGGCGCGCAACTCCAGTGCGCTGGCCTGCCAGAACCGATCTGCCATTGCGGTCTTCTTCCTTTCGCCTGCACTCGGACACGCCGCAAACGGCGCACACCGAGCGGGGGCGCACGAGCCGGGTCGAGCCGTTGAGACCGCGAGCCTAGCCGGTGCGTGAGCCGGCGTTAATCCCCCCATTGCGATTGATTTGCATCATCGGTGATGCCATCGCGGGCCCTGCCGGCTGGACCTCTGTCGAGCTTGCGGCATACTTGGGTTCGCGCCGCGTCCCACGCCTGCCGTGAAAGGAAACGCCCCATGCGCTCACCCGTTACGCTCCTTCTCGCCACGCTCGCTCTGCCGCTCGCGCTTTCACCGGCGCATGCCGGGAGCCTCTACCCGCTCGGCGCCAACGCCGTCATCGCGGCCCCGCCCGGCGATGGCTGGACGCTCGGCCAATCCGGCGGCGTGCTCGCCTTCGATCGCATCTGGGACCTGCCCGACGGCCAGCCCGTGCGCATGCAGATCATTGCCGCCCTGGCCGAGGTGCAGCGCGGTGCCGCGGCGGCGATGGGAGAGGCGGATACCGCGGAGATGCTGCTCAATCGCGAACTGGGAGAGGCGGAGAGCGGCGCGAGGACCGCCGGCGGCACCGGCAGCGGGCCAATGGCCGTCACCGCCGGCCAGACCGAAAGCGCCGGGCGCACATGGCACTGGCTCCGCTACCGCAGCGATGTTCGCCTCCATGCCGAAAGCCCCGTCGTGCATGAGGCCAGCGTCGTCTATTTCTATCTCGCCCCCGGCGCGGGCGGCGGTCGGACGGTTTATACGTTCCATATGGTCAACGGCTGCTCGGCGCTGATCTGCGCGGCCGCGGACACCGACGAAACACCGCTGCGGGCGGTGATCGGCTCGCTGGCGCTGCGGCCGTCCTGATCGGCGCCGAACGCGCTACGGTCGCCGCGACAGCCGGCTAGAGCAACCTCCGATCTGACCGAGCCGTTCCGGCTCGGGCCGATCGGAGATAAGTTGCTCTAGAGTCATAGGTTTCTAGAGCACGACCGTCCGACCAGATGATTCCATCAGGTCGGACCGTGCTCTAGCGTCGGCCCGCTACGGCAAGAGACGCTGCCAGCTGCTCTCGAACCCGCGCACGCGCGGCAGCAGGATGAGCGGCCACGGGCTGGGCATTTCGCCGACTGGCACGTGGATCAGGGCTGGGTTGCGCCGGGCGATCGCCTCACCCAAGGCCGCCTCCAACGCGGCCGGAGTGGTGGCGCGCCACGCCGGCAGGCCGAAACTTTCGGCGAACCGGACGAAGTCGGGGTTGGCCAGGTCGCAGGCGATCAGCCGGTTGCCGTACTGCTCGGCCTGGATGCGGCGGACATTGCCGAACGCGCCGTCGTCGAGCACGATCGCCACGACCGGCAGTTGATGGCGGAGCGCGGTCGCGAGCTCAGCGCCCTGGTAGAGAAAGCCGCCGTCGCCGCACAGCGCCACCACGGCCCGCCCCGGGGCGGCGGCTGCGGCCCCGAGCGCGGCGCCGTAGGCCCAGCCGAGATTGTCCTGATAGCCGGCGGAGAGATAGCGCCGCGGTGCCGCGACGGGGAAGCTGAGCCGGCCGACGAAGCCGAGCTGGGTCACGTCCTCCACCAGAATCCCGTCCTCGGGCAAGGCGGCGCGGATGGCGGCGAGCAGGCTTGCTTGCGGCTCGAGCGCGGACAGGGCTGGCGCCAACGCGGCTCGTGCGGCGGCGAGATCGGCGCGCGGGGCGCGGGGCGTTTCGCCGGACAGTGCTGCGTTCAGCGCCGCGAGCCCGGCGGTCGCATCGGCGAGGATGGCGATGTCGGGCGGGCGCGGACGATCCATCTGCTCAGCGTCCGCGTCGATGCGGATGATGCCGAGCTCCCGATCTTGGCCCCACCAGGCCAGTGGCGCGTGCAGCCGCGTTCCCACGCCGAGCACGACGTCGGTGGCCGCCCAGAGGGCATGGCCGATCGGGCGGTTCACCGCCAGCGGATGGGTGGTGTCCAGCACGCCGCGGCCGCGCCGGTAGGTCATTACCGGCGCGCCGATCCGTTCGGCGAGCGCCCGCAGCTCAGTCGCGGCGCCGAGTGCCCCGCCGCCGGCGACGATCAGCGGTCGGCGAGAAGCCGCCAGACGCCCGGCGGCAGCGGCGATGGCTTCGGGGTCCGGGAGAAGCGCGGCGGGCGTGGCGAGGGGGAGCGGTTCGACGAGCCCGGCGCGGGGCCAGACATCGATGGCGATTTCGAGCGCCGCCGGCCCCTGGCGAGGGCGCATGGCGCGCGCGATCGCCTCGGCGACGTGGGCCGGCGCCTCGCCGGGATGGGTGATGCGCGTGGCGTGGCGGGTCACATGGCGCAGCAGGCCGAGCTGATCGTGCAGCTCGTGCAGATGGCCGAGGCCGCGGTCGATCGCGCCTTGCGGGATCTGGCCGAGGATCGCCAGAACCGGCGCGCCGAGGCCGTAGGCCGTGAGCAGCGCGGCGGCGGCGTTCAGCACCCCGGGGCCAGGCACGACGCAGAAGGCGGCGGGCCGGCCGGTGGCCAGCGCCGCACCGAGCGCCATGTAGGCCGCGGTCTGCTCATGGCGTGCATGAATGGCGCGGATGCGGCCGCCGGACCGCGCGATGGCATCGAAGAACGGATCATTGTGCACGCCGGGGAGGGCGAAGACGGTGTCGATGCCATGGCGGATGAGACTGTCGACGACGGCCTCGGCGGTTGTCATGCGCGGCATGATCGTGGACTCACCCTGATTTTCACCGCATGCTGCCCATGCTTCCCCATCACGGCAAGCGCCCCGGGAATTGCGCGGGGGCGGCTCGCCGGCCATTCACGCGGCGCTAACCGCCGAAGCGCAGTGTGGCTGCGCGATTCCGTCCGGTCGGTCCCGACGAACTTCACTGCGAAGGCTTTGCGTTGCCGAAGCGAATTTTCCCCCCGCTGCTGGCCATTCCGGAGAGCCAAGCCAACTCTCCGGGGATCGAACGCGCCCTGGTTGATTCCGCCTTCGCCCAGCGTCAGTCCCTCGTGGTTGGCGGGCTGGCGATGCTGCTGGTCGGGCTGCTTGTGTGGTTGCATTCGGGCAAGCTGTGGATGCTCGGCTGGACCCTTGCCAGCGCGGCGACGCTGGTCGGGCGGCTGTCGCTTGCGCGCGCCTATCACGCCCGCGCCGAGCCGGACTGCCCCTATGTCTGGGCGCGGCGTTTCACCATCGGAGCCTGGGCCAGCGGGGCGCTGTGGGGGCTGATCAACCTGGTCATCGTCACCGAGCATGACCCTCTGATCAACCTCGTCGTGATCTCGGTCGAGAGCGGCTATTTGTCCGGCGCGGTGGCGCGGAACAATGTTTTGCCCGCCGCCGCCCACGGCCAGATCGTGCTGACCCTGGGGATGATGGCGGCCGCCTGCATCGCGACGCTGCAACTGCCCTACATCGTGTTCTGCGGCTTCATCCTGCTGCACGTGCTGTCATCGCGCAGCACCATGCGGTTCCTGTCGCGCCAGACCACCCAGCTTCTGGTTGCAGGCGCGGACAATGAGCGGCTGCTCGCCCGTCTGGCCGCGACCAACGATGATCTCGCCCGCGCCAATGGCCGTCTCGCCGCCCTCGCCAATACCGACGCGTTGACCGGGCTCGCCAATCGTCGCGGCTTCGACGAGGCGCTGGCGCGGGAATGGCGGGCCGCGCAGCGCGCCCATGCCTCCATCGCCCTGCTGCTGATCGACATCGACCATTTCAAGGCATTCAACGATACGCTCGGCCATCCCCGCGGTGACGAGTGCCTGCGCTTCGTCGCCGCCGCTCTGGCGGCCGAACTGCGCCGGCCCGAGGATGTGGTCGCTCGCCATGGTGGCGAGGAGTTCGTGGCCGTTCTGCCGCAGACCGATCTGCACGGCGCCGCGCTCGTCGCCGAACGGGTGCGCGCCGCCATCGCCGCTCTGGCGATCCCGCACCCCGCATGCGCTCTCGGCTATGTCACCGTCAGCATCGGCGCCGTCGCCCTGGTGCCGGCAGGCGATGCCGCGATGGGCGACCTCGTGGCGCTGGCCGATGCTGCCCTCTACGGCGCCAAGGCCAGCGGCCGCAATCGCGTCCTCGCCGCGACCAGCGAGCCGGCGGTTCAGCCGCCGCCGGCGTCGATGGTCAGAATGGTGCCGGAGGTATAGCCCGAGCGCGGGCTGGCGAGAAACACCACCGCCGCACCGATCTCTTCCGGCTCGGCCGGGCGCGCGAATGGCATGCGGGCGCAAAGCTCACGCCATCGCCCGGCATCACCGAACGTGCGCTCCGCCCGCGCGCGCAGCAGCATTTCCATCCGTTCGGTCGCGACCGGTCCGGGATTGATGCCAACGACGCGCAGCCCGTCCGCCGGCGCCGCCCGGCCGAGGGCGCGGGTGAAGCCCATCAACGCCGCGTTGCCCGACGATCCCGCGATGTAGGCCGGATCGAAACGCTCGCCGGCAGCGCCGATGACGTTCACGATCACGCCGGAGCGGCGCGCCGCCATGCCCGGATACAGCATCCGACACAGCGAGATGAAGCCGAACACCTTGAGGTCCCACGCCGCCCGCCAGGTGGCGTCGTCCACCTCCACCAGGGTTCCGGGCGGAATGGCGCCGGCATTGTTGACGAGAATGTCGGGAACCCCGACGGCCGCCACCAGTCGCTCAACCTCCGCCTGCCGCGACAGATCCACCGCCACGGTGTCGACGGCGACCTGATGGCGCGCGCGGATCGCGGCCGCCGTCGCCGTCAGCCGCGACTCATCGCGCGCCGCCAGCACCAGCGCGCAGCCCTCGGCGGCGAGCGCTTCCGCGGCGGCCCGCCCGATTCCCTTGGAGCCACCCGTCACCAAGGCCCGCAGCCCCGCAACCCGCAGGTCCATATCCGGTCTCCGCGCCGCTATTCGGGGAGCATGTCCCCGGAGCCGCCGAACTCGGCGGGGAAGTCCTTCAGCTTCGGCAGCCCGTCGCGCATCGGCAGGACGGTCTCGGCGTAATTGACGTGAAGCTGCGGCTGGAACGGCAGGTCCGGCAGCGTCGCGGCATAGACATCGATCATCCCGAGCCCGGGATGGGCGGTCATCAGATGCCCGCCGCAGACGCGGCAGAACTGGCGATGACTGGCATCGGTCTTGTGGTACGTGGCGATGTGCTCGGCGCCGCGCGTGACGCGGACATTCTCCGGCTTCCACAGCGTGAAGGCGTTGACCGGACCCGCCGACCAGGACCGGCACGACCGGCAATGGCAGTAGCCCATGCCTTCCGGCTGCCCGGTGGCCTCGACCGCGACGGCGCCACAGAAACACGTGCCCACGAAACTGCTCATTCCTGTCCTCCCTGACCGGTCCAAACCGGCTGTTGGCCGCGACGATAGTCGGATGCCACGCGGCTTCCAAGGGTGCCCCGCGCGCTCGTTTCCTCGACCGGACGCGCCGCCCGATCACATCCGCGTCAAATGGGCCAGACTGATGTCATCCAGGTTTGACGAAATGGTTCACCGGAGTCATTTTTTCGTAATCTCGCTGTGCCGGTGCGGGCATCCCCGCCGGAAAGAGGCATCGACGGGAGGCGCGGTGGCTGATGCGACCGGTTCTTGATCGAATTCTGCGGCGTCTCGTGGTCGTCGGCCGGCTCTCGGTCCGGTGGCCGGACGGAGCGACGACCCTGTATCAGGGGCGGGTCGAGCCCGGCGGCGGACCTTCGGCGGGTCTGGTGTTGCGGGACTGGCGCACGGTCCGCCGCCTGGTGCTCAATCCCGCCGTGGGCCTCGGCGAGGGCTACATGGATGGCAGCCTGGCGCCGGACGGCGGCGGCATCTACGAGCTCCTCGATGTCCTCGTCGCGAACCTCGCCGAGAGCGAGGCGGCGCACCCATTCTACCGGCTGCGCAACGGCGTCGCCTGGGTCATCCGCCGGCTCGCCCAGTTCAATTCCATCGGCCGGGCACGGCGCAACGTCGCCCACCATTATGACCTCAACGGTCGGCTCTACAGCCTGTTCCTGGATCGGGACCGGCAATATTCCTGCGCCTACTTCCCCACCGGGACGGAAACGCTGGAGGAGGCCCAGCGCGCGAAGAAGTACCATCTCGCAGCCAAGCTGCGCCTGGACCGGCCGGACCTCTCGGTGCTCGACATCGGCTGCGGCTGGGGCGGCCTGGCGCTGACCCTGGCGCGCGAGTTCGGCGCCCGTGTCACCGGCATCACCCTCTCGGCCGAACAGCTTGCCGTGGCTCGGGAACGCGCGGAAGCGGACGGCCTCGCCAACCGGGTCCGGTTCGAGCTGATGGACTACCGCGCCATGCATCAGTCGTTCGATCGGATCGTCTCCGTCGGCATGTTCGAGCATGTGGGCGTCGGCCATTATCGCGGCTTCTTCTCCACCATCCGGCGCTGCCTCGCGGAGGACGGGGTGGCGCTGGTCCATTCGATCGGCCGGTCGGACGGTCCCGGCACGACCAATCCGTGGCTGCGGAAATACATCTTTCCCGGCGGATATTCCCCGGCGCTGAGCGAGGTGCTGCCCGTGGTCGAGCGGGAAGGGCTGTTCGTCACCGACATCGAGATTCTGCGCCTGCACTACGCCGAAACCCTGCGCCACTGGCGCCGCCGCTTCGCCGCCAATCGCGATGCCATCGCCGCGCTCTATGACGAGCGCTTCTGCCGCATGTTCGAATTCTACCTCGCCGGCTCGGAACTCGCGTTCCGCCGGGAGGGCCACATGAACTTCCAGCTGCAGCTGACCCGCACACGCACCGCGACGCCGCTCACGCGCGACTACATGTTCGAGGCCGACCGGGCGGCGCGCCACGGAACGGCGGCGCCGGCGTCGGCCGCCCGCTGACGCCAAACGGGAAGTGATCCGCCCGGGACTTTCCGAATGCCGGCACCTGGGCGCCGAGCGAGGCGGCGCCGAGCCAGGCGGCGCCGAGCCAGGCGGCGCCGCGGCCTATCCGTCGTCGACCCGCTGCCAGACCCCGCGGATCTTGCGGTAGTGGCGCTTCACTGCGCCCCAGGCGATGCGGTGCACGCTCGCTTCGTCCACGCCGAACGTGCTGGACTGATGTGCCCAGGCCGCATTGAAAGCGGCGCGATAGATGTCCTGCGCGTGCGCCGGCAGCGCATGCCGCACCGGTGCCGGCAGGTCGGCATTGCTCGCGTAGGGCGTTGCCGTCGCTCCCGATGACGCCTTCGCTGACGCACTAGTGTCGGCCCAGAGGCTTGACGTCAACCCCGTCGGCCGCTACATCGCGCGCCCACCGCTGCCTCGGCCCTGGGCCGAGGCGAGCCGTGCCCAGGTGGCGGAATTGGTAGACGCGCAGGTTTCAGGTACCTGTGGCCGCAAGGTCGTGGAAGTTCGAGTCTTCTCCTGGGCACCATCCCGATCCCCGACACTTTAGCCCGCACCGGCCCGGCGCCGGCGGCGGACGGAAGGCAGGCGATGCCCGCGCTCACTCAGTTCCTCCCCGGCGCCACCATCCATCTCCACCGCCACGACCTTCCCGATGACTTCGTGCTCGGGCCCATGGTCGCGGTGGATACCGAGACCATGGGGCTCAACCCGCATCGCGACCGGCTCTGCTTGGTCCAGCTCTCCGCCGGCGACGGCATCGCCCATCTGGTGCAGATTCTCCCCGCCAGCCTCGGCGGGCGCGGCGCGGACTGTCCCAACCTCAAGCGCCTGCTGATGGACCCGGCCACCGTGAAGCTGATGCATTTCGCCCGGTTCGATGTCGGCATTCTGCAGCATGCGCTGGATATCACCGTCGCCCCGGTAAAATGCACCAAGATCGCTGCCAAGCTGGTCCGCACCTTCACCGACCGCCATGGGCTCAGGGACCTGTGCCGCGAACTCCTCGGGGTCGATCTGTCCAAGCAGCAGCAGACCTCGGACTGGGGCGCGCCGGAATTGTCCGCCGAGCAGTTGGCGTATGCCGCCTCCGATGTGCTGCACCTGCACGCGCTGTGGCAGCGGCTGGAGGCGACGCTGCGGCGCGAATCCCGGCTCGATCTGGCCGAGGCGTGCTTCGCGTTCCTCCCCGCGCGCGCCCGGCTCGACCTGCTGGGCTACGAGGAGCCGGACATCTTCGCCCACTGATGGGGCGGCCGCGGCGCCGCAATCCCGCCGCATCCGTTGCCGATCGTTGACCGGGCGGGTTCGCCTGCCCATAGAATCCTGTCGGGGGGAACGGAGACAGTCAGGGAGTTCGCCAACCGCATGAGCGTGACCGACGCCGACCCCGCCGCCATCAGCGGCATCCCCGCCACGGGCGAGGGCGATCTTGCCGTTGCCCGAGCGGTGCTCGGCACCGAGGCCGAGGCGCTCGCCGCGCTCGCCGCCGGGCTCGATGCCCGCTTCGCTCGGGCGGTGGACCTGCTGGCGACGCGCACGGGGCGCGTCGTCGTCTCCGGCATGGGCAAATCCGGCCATGTCGGGCGCAAGATCGCCGCCACGCTCGCCTCCACCGGCACCCCCGCATTGTTCGTCCATCCGGCCGAGGCGTCGCATGGCGACCTCGGCATGATCGTGCCCGGCGACGCGGTGCTGGCGCTGTCCAATTCCGGCGAGACCGCGGAACTCGCCGATCTCGTCGCGCACACGCGCCGCTTTGACCTGCCCCTCGTCGCCGTCACCGCGCGCGCCGCCTCGGCACTGGCCGAGGCTGCCGATGTCGTGCTGCTCCTGCCGCCGGCGCCGGAAGCCTGCCCCATGGGTCTGGCGCCCACCACCAGTACGACCATGCAGCTCGCCCTCGGAGACGCGCTCGCCGTGGCCCTGCTGACCCGCCGCGGCTTCACGGCCACCGATTTTCGGCAGTTCCACCCCGGCGGCAAGCTCGGTGCCAGGCTCAAGCGCGTGCGCGAACTGATGCATCGCGGCGAGGCCATGCCGCTGGCCGGGCCGGAAATGCCCATGAGTGCGGCGCTGCTGCGCATGACCGAGAAGCGCTTCGGGTGCCTCGGCATCGTCGACGACGCGGGGCGATTGGTCGGCATTCTCACCGACGGCGACCTGCGCCGCGCCATGGGGCCGGACCTGCTCGCCAGACGCGCCGGGGAGATCATGACCCGGGCGCCGCGTACCATCGGCCCCGAGACGCTGGCGGTCGAGGCCTTGCGAGAGATGAACCAGGGCCACCCGATCACGACCTTGTTCGTCGTTGCGCCGCCGGGGTCCGGCGAGGACGCGGGCGTCCCGCTGGGCATCCTGCACATCCACGACCTGCTGCGCGCCGGGGTGGCATGACCATAGCGCCTTTGCCGCTGCACCCGAAGACGCCGCCACGCCGGCCCGCGCCGGCGCGGCGCGAGACGGTCTCGGCGGCCGAGATCGCCCGGCGGCGGCGCTCGATCGCCTGGGCCAAGCGGCTGTTGCCGGCAGCGGCGCTGACCCTGCTCGCCACCATCGCGCTGTGGCCCGAAATCGCCCGCCAGACCGACCGCGCGGAGCGGGCGTTGCGCGGCAGCCTGCGCGGCGCGGTCGGCAGCGGCCGGATGGTGTCGCCGCGATACCAGAGCGTGGACGAAAAGGGCCGTCCCTATACCATCACCGCTGCGAGTGCGGTTCAGGCGGGCGAGGAGCGCATCGACCTGACGGCGCCGATCGGCGACATCCTGCTCCAGTCGGGCACCTGGCTGCGGGTCCAGTCCAAGACCGGGGTCTATCTCCAGCACCAGGGCAAGCTCGATCTCGCCGGCGATGTCTGGCTTTATCGCGACGACGGGACCACGATGCGCACGCAAAGCGCCGCGCTCGATCTCAATTCCGGCGCCGGCGCCGGCGCGCAGCCCGTCAGCGCCGAGGGACCGTTCGGCACGCTCGACGCCATGGGCTTCGCCGCCGTCAGCGGCGGCGCCGAACTGCAGTTCGCGGGCCCGGCGCGCCTCGTGCTCGACGAGCGGAAATGATGCGCCGCGCTGGTCCCGCCGCGATTATCGGCACGCTGCTCGCGTTCTCCGGCGCACCTCACCCGCACGCGCAGGGGATCGATCTCTCCCATGGCGGACCCATCACGGTGACCGCGCGCGACGGCATGGACTGGCTGCAGAACGAGCAGCAGGTCATCGCCCGCGGCGATGCCCGCGCGGTGCGGGGAACCGTCACCGTCACCGCCGATACGCTCATCGCGCATTACCGCAAGAAGGCGACCCCGGGCGCACCGCCGGCCGCGGCGCCCGCCCACCCCACCAAGCCGGTCGTGCCGGGCAGCGCCGACGATACCGGCAGCAGCGAAATCTACCGGCTGGACGCGATCGGGCACGTGCATATTTTCACGCCGAGCGACAATGCCTGGGGCGACAAGGCGGTCTATGACATGGACCAGGCGGTGCTGGTGCTCACCGGCAGCGATCTCCGCCTGACGACGCCGCAGGATATCGTCACCGCGCGCGACGACATGGAGTACTGGTCGCAGAAGCACATGTCCGTGGCGCGCGGCAATGCCGTCGTCGTCACCAGCGACGCCAAGCGTGTCGCCGGCGATACGCTGGTGAGCTACAGCGAGCCGAACGCCGCGCCCGCGGCGGGTGCGGGCCCAACGGGCGCAAGCCAAACCGCTGCGCCGACGGCGAAGCCGGCTACCGGCGGTGACGATCTCGCCGCCGGTAGCCACATCAAGCGCGTCGAGGCCTACGGCAATGTCAGCATTCGCACTGTCACCGAAACCGTCTACGGTGACCGCGGCGTCTACCTGCCGGACAGCGGCCTGGCGCGAGTCGTCGGCCATGTGCGCATCACCCGCGGGGAGAACCAGGTGAACGGAGTGGCAGCGGACGTGAATCTGAACACCGGCGTTTCGACCCTGCTCGCCAACGAGAATCAGCGCGTGCAGGGGTTGATCATGCCGAACGAGGCATCGTCGGCCGGCGGTGCAGCGCCACCGGCGCGCGCGGCGGTACGCCCGCCGGCGGCCAACGGGCCGGCCAAGTGACCGAACTGCACGTGCTGCCAACCGGCCTGGCGACGGTCGGGGTCGGCAAGACCTATCGCAAACGCCCCGTGGTGCGGAACGTCGCCGTCTCGGTGCGGCGCGGCGAGGCGGTGGGGCTGCTCGGCCCGAACGGCGCCGGCAAGACCACCACCTTCTACATGATCGTCGGCCTCGTGCGCCCCGACAGCGGCCGCATCCTGCTCGACGGCGTGGACATCACCGATCTGCCGATGTATCGCCGCGCCCGCCTCGGCATCGGCTATCTGCCGCAGGAAGCGAGCATCTTCCGTGGCCTGAATGTCGCGCAGAACGTCATGGCCGTGCTGGAGGTGGTCGAACCCGATCGCGGCCGGCGCGAGCAGATGCTCGATACGCTGCTGGCGGAATTCGGTATTTCCCATTTGCGCCGGACCCCGGCGCTGGCGCTCTCCGGCGGGGAGCGCCGACGGCTCGAAATCGCCCGCGCGCTGGCCGGGCAGCCGAGCTACATCCTCCTCGACGAGCCGCTGGCCGGCATCGACCCGATCGCCGTGAACGAAATCCGCGAACTCGTCTCCCATCTCAAGGATCGCGGCATCGGTGTGCTGATCACCGACCACAATGTCCGCGAGATGCTCGAGATCGTCGATCGCGCCTATATCATGCATGCCGGCCAGGTGCTGATGCAGGGCCGCCCCGAGGAGGTCGTGGCGCACGAGGACGTGCGTCGCGTCTACCTGGGAGAAAGATTCAGCTTGTAAATCTGCCCCATGGCACTCGGCCCGCGCCTGGAGCTGCGTCACTCCACCTCCCTGGTGATGACGCCGCAACTGCGCCAGGCGATCCAGCTTCTACAATATTCCAACCTCGAACTCTCTGCCTTCGTCGCCGAGGAACTCGAACGCAATCCGCTGCTCGAGCGCGACGAGCGGCCCGAGACCGTCCTCGATGAGGCGCCAAGGCTGGATCAGCAGCCGGCCACGGCGGCGGCCGCGCTGGATAGCGCGGACTTGGCACGGGCCGAAACCTTGCCCGACAGCGCCAGCGCGCCGCTCGATGCCGAGCATGCCGAGGACTACGACCCCGGCGGCGCCGCCGACGGCGGGCCCTGGACACCGTCCGCCATGGGCACCGGCGGCCGTGCCGATTTCGCCGAGGACGACCGTGGCCTGGAAGAAACACTGGCGGCGCCACGCTCGCTCGCCGAGCAGCTCGGGGAGCAGTTGCGGCTGGAGATCACCGACCCGGTGGACCGTCTGATCGGTGCGCATCTGATCGCCCTGCTCGACGGCGCCGGGCGGCTCACCGCTTCTCCCGAGGCCATCGCCGCCGCGCTCGGCACGACGGTCCCGCGCGTCGAGGCGGTGCGTGCGCGCATGCAGCGGTTCGATCCGGTCGGCCTGTTCTGCCGCGACCTGCGGGAGTGCCTCGCCGTCCAGCTGGCCGAGCGCAACCGGCTTGATCCGGCGATGGCCGCGCTGCTCGACAATCTGCCACTGCTGGCGCGGCGTGATCTGCGCGGACTGATGGCGGTCTGCGGCGTCGACGGCGAGGACCTGCGCGACATGATCGCCGAGCTGCGCCGGCTCGATCCCAAGCCGGGCGCCGGGTTCGAAGCGCCGGCGCCGCAGAGTCGGATCGCCGATATTCTGATGCGCCCGGCCCCGGGCGGCGCGTGGCGGCTGGAGCTCAACCCGCAGACGCTGCCGCGCGTGCTGGTCAATCACGATTTCCATGTTCGCGTCGGGCCGCGCGCCAGCCGTGAGGATCGCGCCTTCCTCACCGAGAACCTGGCCGCGGCCACCTGGCTGGTCCGCTCGCTGCAGCAGCGTGCTCAGACCATCCTCAAGGTCGCGGCCGAAATCGTCAGCCGCCAGGAAGCCTTCTTTCGCCAAGGAGTCGGCTATCTGCGCCCGCTGACCCTGCGCGACGTCGCCGGTGAGGTCGCGCTGCACGAAAGCACCGTGAGCCGGGTGACGGCGAACAAATCCATCGCCACGCCGCGCGGGATTTTCGAGCTCAAATATTTTTTCACCACGGCCATCACCGGCACGTCGGGCGAGACCCACAGCGCCGAGTCCGTCCGCCAGCGCATCCGCGCGCTCGTCGCCGCCGAGGATGGCGAGGCCGTGCTCTCGGACGACGCGATCGTGGCGGCGCTGCGGCAGGAAGGCGTGGACATCGCCCGCCGGACCGTGGCCAAATACCGCGAAGCCCTGGGAATACCGGGGTCGGTACAGCGGCGGCGGGAAAAGGCGGTACTGGTGTAGCGGAACCGATGCAGCGGACGCATGGCACTGGGCGGCGCCAGGCTGGGTCTCCCGGCCAGTGGCACTGTTATGATAGGAGAATGAGGTCGATGCAGATCACGGTTTCCGGCAAGCAGCTGGACCTTTCGGATGCGTTGCGCACCCGCGTCGCCGAGCATCTCGAAGCGATCGCGGCCAAATATTTCGACCACGCGCTGGAGGCGCACGTCACCTTCAGCCGCGCGCGCAGCTTCTTCACCTGCGATATCAACATGCATGCCGGGCGCGGGCTGACACTGCGCGGCGAAGGCGAGGCGGCGGATGCCAACGGCGCTTTCGACGATGCCGCCGAACACGTTGCCAAGCGCCTTCGCCGCTATCGCCGCCGGGTGAACGAGCACGCGCGCGACCTTGCCAACCGGGCACGGCCGGAGGCTGCGCGCCAGTATATTCTTCGTGAGACCGGCGAGGAGGCCGCCGAAGGGGCCGAGGTGATGGATCACGCCACCTTCGCGACCGTAGTCGCCGAGGTGCCCGCCGAGATCAGCCTGCTGTCCGTCGGCGAGGCGGTGATGCGCATGGATCTCGCCGACCAGCCGATGCTGATGTTCCGCAATCGCTCGTCCGGCCAGCTCAACGTCGTCTACCGGCGCGGCGACGGCAATATCGGCTGGATTGACCCGTCAGCGGCGGGCTGAGGCGGGCGCCGCGCCAACCGCGACCAGGCCGGCGTTCACCGCCAAGCTGCCGAATGCGGCGGCGAGCCCAGTGACGATCCCGGCCTGGCTCGGCAGCGTGAAGGCGAACACCGCGCGCAGCCAGGGACTGACGAGAATCACCGCCAACGCGGCAGCCGCGGTTGCGAGCATGGCCAGCATCAGGCCGCTGGGGCGGCCCGCCCCGCGGCCGCGGCTGGTGAGGACCAGACCGAGATTTCCCAGCACGAGCGCAATGAACGCCACGGCGCGGGCGGACTCGGCTCCCGTCGGCAGTGTCGTGAGGAAAGCCACAAGCGCCGCGGCGAGGACCACCGTGCCCTGGGCGGCGCCAAGCAGCAGCAGTCGCAGATCGAACAGGGGCGCGTCCGGCCGGCGCGGTGGCCGCGTCATTGCGCCTCGCGCCTCCGGCTCGGCCTCGAAGCCGATCGCCGACATCGGGTCAATGATCATCTCCAGCATCACCACGTGCAGCGGCCCGAGCACCATCGGCCAGCCGAACAGCACGGGAAGCAGTGCCAAGCCGATGGCCGGGACGTGGACGGCGGTGACGTAGGTGATCGCCTTGCGCAGGTTGTCGGCGATTCGCCGCCCCATGCGCATCCCCTCGACCAGGCTTTCGAAATCATCGTCCAGCAGCACCAGCGAAGCCGCCTCGCGGGCCACGTCAGTGCCGCGCCGGCCCATCGCCACCCCGATATGCGCCGCCTTCAGCGCCGGCGCGTCGTTGACACCGTCTCCGGTCATCGTCACGACCTCGCCATCGGCGATGAACGCCCTGACCAGTCGCAGCTTCTGGTCCGGCGTGATGCGGGCGAAGACGCGCGTGTGGCGCACGCGCATCGCGAGCGCGGCGTCATCCAGGCGCGCGAGCTCCGGGCCGGTCAGCACGGAATCGTGGTTGATGCCTGCCTGGGCTGCGATCGCTTCCGCCGTGGCCGGATGGTCACCGGTGATCATCGCGACCGCGATGCCCGCCTGTCGGCACATCGTGACCGCTGCCGGCACGCCGGCGCGCAGCGGATCCGCCAGCCCGACCAGACCGGCGAGGTCGAACGGCAGCCCCTCCAACGCCTCCGGCTCGGCGGCCAAGGCGGGGGCTCGCGCCACGGCGAGCACGCGCAGGCCGCGCCGGGCAAGCGCTGCGACCTGCCCCTGCAAGCCTGCCTGCGCCGGCGGATCGAGCTGGCAGAGCATCGCGATCGCCTCCGGCGCGCCTTTGGCAGCCACGATCGTCCCGGCGGGTCCACGCCAAAGCTGCGCCATCACCAGCCGCTCGGCCCGCAGTGGCCAGGTCCGGGCCAGGGTCAGCCCGGCGGCGGCCGTCGGTGCGGCCTCGTGCAGCGCGCGCTCCATCGGGTCTGCCGAATCCGGCGCCGACGCTAGCGCCGCCAGCCGCGTCAGCTCCGCCCGGTCCGGCCCCATTGCCTCGGCCAGGCGCATGCGGTTCTCCGTCAGCGTGCCGGTCTTGTCGGTGCACAGCACCGTCGCGGCACCGAGCGCCTCGATCGCCGCGACCCGGCGGGCCAGGACCCGCCGTCCGGAGAGCCGCCGTGCCCCGAGGGCGAGGAACACGGTCAGCACCACGGGGAACTCTTCCGGCAGCGCCGCCATTGCCAGCGTCACGGCTGCCAGCAATCCCTGCAGCCAGGCCCCGTGCCGCAGCCCATACATGATCGCGATCAGCCCCGCGGCAACCAGGCCGACCACCGCGAATTGCCGTGTCAGCCGCCGCGTCTGCGTCTGCAGCGGGGTGGGCGCGCTCTCGACGGTGCCGAGCGCGAGCCCGATCCGCCCGATCGCCGTCGCCTGGCCGGTCGCGACCACCTTGGCGACGGCATGGCCGCGTACCAGCAGCGTGCCCGACCAGAGCCGGGCCGTGCCCTCGCCTCCCGGTTCCGCCGTGCCCGGCCCATCCGCCCGCTTGGTGACGGGAACCGACTCGCCGGTCAGAAGCGATTCGTCGACGGCGACATCTTCGGCCATCGACACGCGGGCATCGGCCGGCACGCGCCCGCCCTCGGCAAGCACCAGGAGATCGCCGACGACGATATCCCGCGCCGCCACGGACTGGCGCCGGCCGGAGCGGATCACCACCGCGTGCGGTGCCGCGAGGGCCCGCAAGGCCTGCAAGGCCCGTTCGCTGCGCGCTTCCTCGGTCACGACCAGAGCCACGTCGGCCAGCGCGAAGCCGCACAGGAACAGCGCCTCGGTCAGCTCGCCGAACAGCAGATAGAGAAGCGCCGACGCCACCAAGAGTTGCAGCATCGGCTCGCGCAGAGCCTCGGCGGCAATGCGCGCAACGCCGCGAGGCGCCTCCTGCGGCAGTTCATTGGGCCCGGACACCGCCAAGCGGGCGGCGGCCTCGTCGTCGGTGAGACCGGACGGTTCTGCGGCAAGGTCCATGGCTGAGAGAAGCACGGCAGAGCGAAAGAGCAAGAGGGGCGGCAGATCCGGCCTGCCTGGCCGCGGCGGCCGAAGGCGTGCGCCTGCGGCTGGCGCTAGAGCAACCTCCGATCTGACCGAGCCGTTCCGGCTCGGGCCGATCGGAGATAAGTTGCTCTAGAGTCATATGTTCTAGAGCACGACCGTCCGACCAGATGATTCCATCAGGTCGGACCGTGCTCTAGCGCCGCCGGCGTGCCAGCGTCAGCAGCACTCGCAGCAGCCTCGCTGCCTCGGCCAGCTCCTGGCCGGCCAAGTCCCTCAGGCGCGCGGCTTCACGCTCCGCCGCCCCCGGTCGCCGCCGCACCGCGATCGCCAGCAGCAATGTGGCGAGGCCGACATCCACGCCGAGGACCACCAGCACGGCCCGCAGCATGCCCAGCGCCGGCGCCAGCGCGAGAATGGCGGCGAGATGCGCGAGGGCGAGGCCGGCCAGGGCGAGCGCGGCAGCGATCAGACCCAGAATGGCGCGCAGCAGCAGGCGGCGCAGCGCCAGCCGCAGGCGCACGCTTTCGGCCGCCGCGGCCATTCGTGCGAGGCGGAGGCTGCGCACGATCCCGCGCTAGCGGTCTGGCGCCAATGCCTGGTTCGAGCCGCCCGTGGCATCTGGCCACGATCTCGAACCAAGGCTCCGTCGCATGCCGAACATTCCGAAGGCGAGCCGGCTCAGCGGCTCAGCGCGCGCCCGAGCAGCACGCCGAGGCCGAGAGCGATCACCACGGCGGCTATCGGACGGCTGCGCACGTGTTCGGCCAGCGCCTCGACCTCGGAGCGAGCCGTGGCAGCGGCCTGCTCGGCGAGCGCCGCGCCCCGCTCGCCGATCAGTTGCTCGACCTGGCGGCGCAGCTGTGCAATCTCCTCGCCGGCGTCCTTCTGGCGCGCAGTCTCGCTGGCGGCGGTGCTCATCAGGCGGTCTCCTTTCTCGCAGGGTTTCCGTCGGGGCGGGGACGTGCTGCACTGGCAGGCCTCCACGTTGCGTAATCGAATCGGACCCCATCTTCCACGATGCAGACGATCCAGCGTTTCCTGCCCCTGCGCAACTTCCGCCGCGTCTCGGCGCGGAGGACGGCGCGCGCGGGGCTGGCGGCGGCCATGCTGGCGACCGGCGTCGGCGGTGCCGCGTTGGCGCGAGATCTCTCCGTGGTGACGCGGGCGGGGCCGTTTTCGGAGCCGTTGCAAGCCATATTCCTGGGGCCCTTCACCGCCGCGACCGGGGTCGTTGTCGATGCCCTGAACTGGCCCGGCGGCCTCGCCGGCATCGCCGCGCAGGCCGGGACGGAGACACGCTGGGACGTGGTGCTCGTCACCGCCGATGTCTTGCGCACGGGTTGCGAGCGCGGGCTCCTGCAGAAGCTCGATTGGAATGCGGTCGGCGGCAAGGATCGCTACCTGCCGATGGCGGTGAGCGAGTGCGGGCTCGGGGCGTTCCTGCAATCGACGGTGCTGAGCTGGGACCGCGGCAAGCTCCAGGGCACGCCGAGCTGGGCTGATTTCTGGGATGTCGCCAAATACCCCGGCAAGCGCGGGTTGAAAGCCGATGTCGTCGGCAATCTCGAGATCGCGCTGCTGGCCGACGGGCTCGCCCCCGGAGAGGTCTATGCCGCGCTGCGGACTGAAGACGGGGTGCGTCGCGCCTTCCGCAAGCTGGACCAGCTCCGTCCCTATCTCGTCTGGTGGCAGGACGACGCGCAGTCCGTCGAACTGCTGGGCTCGGGCGAGGTGCTGATGACGAGTGCGCCGAACGAGCAGGTGGTCGCGGCCGACCGCGACGGGCAGCGCAGCTTCGCCATCCAATGGGCCGGCAGCCTCTTCGTCGTCGACAGCTGGGCGATCGTCACCGGCACCGCGAACCTCGCCGAGGCCAACCGCTTCCTGGCCTTCTACGGCGATCCCATCCGCCAGGGGCAGCTCGCTGCGCAAAGCGGCTATGGGGGCACGGCGAAAGGCGCGAACGACAAGGTGCTGCCGGCCGAGCAGACGTTCTCGCCGAGCCTGCCGGCCAATCTGCGCGATGCCCTGGCGCTCGATCCGGGCTTCTGGCGCGATAATCTGGCCAAGCTCAAGCCGCGCTTCGAGGCATGGCTGAAGAAGTGACCGCGCCCGACGGCGCCCACCCCGGGCCCGGCTGAGCCGCCATGCCGACGGCGCGGCTGGCCGTGGCGGCGGATGCGGGCACGATCGTGATGGCCTTCGCCGGCCGGCTCGATGCCGTGGGGGCCGCGGCGATCTGGCGCGCTGCGCTCATAGCCGCCGGCCGTGCGCGCGGCCGGCCGCTGCGTTTCGATCTCGGCGCCGTGAGCCTGTGCGACACCGCCGGGGCGACGCTGCTGCTCGCCGCCGAGGCCGCGCACGGCGGCACGGTGGACTTCGATGGTCTCTCCGAGGCGGCGGCGGCACTGCTCCAGCGGCTGCGCCCGCTCACGCCCGGCGCGGTACAGCCGGCCGCACGCTTGCCGCCCCGCTGGTGGCGGGCGCGTCTCCTCGCCGATGCGGCCGACGCCGTCGCATTCCTCGGCGAAGCGGCGCTGGCCGTCGTGGCGCTGCCGCGGCGGGTGGGGATGTTGCGGCCGCGTGACCTGCTGCGCATGGCCGACGCTGCCGGGGCGGGTGCGCTGCCGCTGGCCCTGCTCCTTGGCTTCCTGCTTGGGCTGATCCTCGCCTTCCAGTCGGTGATCCCGTTGCGCCGTTTTGGCGCCGACATTTTCGTCGCCGACCTGGTGTCGATTTCCGTGCTGCGCGAGCTCGGCGCGTTGCTGGCCGCAGTGATCGTCGCCGGCCGTACCGGCTCGGCCTACGCGGCCGAGATCGGCACGATGAAGGTCAATCAGGAGCTGGACGCGCTGCTCACCATGGGGCTCGACGCGATGACCTTCCTGGTGCTGCCGCGGGTGATCGCGGTGGTGCTGGTGATGCCGGCGCTGACGCTGGCGCTCGATCTCGCCGCGCTCGCGGGGATGACGGTCGCGATGCGGGCATTCGGGTTTCCACTCGCCGCGGTGTTGCACGAGGTGGCCCAGTTCGCGACCCTCCGTGACGCCCTCGACGGTCTCGGCAAGGCGCTGGCGTTTGCCGCCGCCAATGCCGCCATCGGCTGCGCGGCCGGGCTCGCCGCCGGCAACGGCCCGCGCGCAGTCGGCGAGGCGGCGACGCGGGCGGTGGTCGGGGGCATCGTCGCGACCATCGTGATCGACGGGCTGTTCGCGGTGATCCTCTACCGGTTGCGCTCGTGAGCGCCGCGACCGAGGAGATCGTGGTCGAGGTCTCGGGCGTGGCGCAGCGTTTCGACGGGCGGAGCATTTTCGAGAATGTTTCCCTGAGCGTCCGGCGCGGCGACGTGTTTGCCATCCTCGGCGGCTCGGGCTGCGGCAAATCGACGCTGTTGCGCCAGATCGTCGGCCTGCAGGTGCCGAGCGCCGGGGCCATCACCGTGCTCGGGCACGCCATGCCGCGCGAGCGCGGCTTGGTGCGCCCGGCGATCGGCGTCATGTTCCAGTCCGGCGCGCTGTTCGGCTCAATGACTCTGCTGGAGAACGTGATGCTGCCGCTGGAGATGCACACCGATCTTCCGCCCGAGGCCCGGGCCGCGGTGGCGCGGGTCAAGCTCGGCCTGGTCGGGCTGCGGGACGCGGCCATGCGGCTGCCGGCGGAGATTTCGGGTGGCATGGTCAAGCGGGCGGCGATCGCGCGCGCGCTGGCGCTCGATCCGCCGCTGCTGTTCCTCGATGAGCCCTCGGCCGGGCTCGATCCGATCACGTCGGCCGGGCTCGACCAACTGATTCTGGACCTTCGGCGCGATCTCGGCACCACGTTCGTGGTGGTCACGCACGAGCTTCAGTCGATCCTCGCGATCGCCGATCGTTGCGTCATGCTCGATGCGACCGCCCGGGGCGTCATCGCCGCCGGCGATCCGCGCCGTCTGCACGACGACAGCACGGAGCCCGTGGTGCGCGCCTTTTTCCATCGGCAGGCCCCATGAGCGGCGCCGGGATCGAGCCCGGGCGGGCCAGCTTCCTGCGGGTCGGCTTTTTGCTTCTCGGCGCCGTGGCGGCGCTGGTCGGGCTGGTGCTGTTTTTCGGCGGCAACCGCTTCGCGCCCCATGTCATCGCCGAGACCTATTTCTCCGAATCCGTCCAGGGGCTCGAGGTCGGCGCGCAGGTCCGTTTTCGCGGCGTGTCCATCGGTCGGGTGAACGCCATCCTGCTCGCGCGCTCGGCCTATGCCACGCAGAGCCCGTTCGACCTCCGCCTCGCCAGCTCCCGGCTGGTGATGGTGCGCTACCGGCTGGATCCGGAGCAGATCGGCGGCATCTCGGCGAACATGCCCAAGGCGGTGCCGCTAGGCCTGCGAGCGAGGCTGGCCTCGCAGGGACTGACCGGGCTGACCTACCTGGAACTCGACT
Source organism: Acetobacteraceae bacterium (assembly GCA_027449745.1). Taxonomy (GTDB): domain Bacteria; phylum Pseudomonadota; class Alphaproteobacteria; order Acetobacterales; family Acetobacteraceae; genus JAJZVV01. The sequence goes on from DAIDKZ010000033.1 coordinate 33,543, forward strand.
TCGTCGATCCGGCGCAGAACCCGCCGATGCAGGTGCCCTGGCGGCCGCGCGATCTCTACATTCCCTCGGTGCCGAGCACGATCGCGCAGGTGCAGGATGCGGCGCAGCGCTTTCTCGCCCGGCTCGACCAGATCGATCTCGTTGCCATCGCCGCCGGGCTCCAGTCCTTGCTCGGTGAGCTCCACGACCAGGTCCACTCCGGCGACGCCCAGCAGGCGCTGGCACAGACCACGGCCACGCTTCGCACGGTGCAGATCGCGATAGCCGCCGCCGACCTGCCGGGGCTCGCCGCCGAGCTCCGCGCCTCCTCCAGCGCCGTGCGCGATCTTGCGCAGGGCCAGCAGACCCGGGCGCTGCTGGCCGCGACGGCGTCGGCGGCGAACCGCCTGGCGGCCACCGCGGACCGGCTGCCACCCCTGGTCGCGGCGCTGACCCGCACCGCGCAGCGGACCGACGCCACCGCGGCCGACGTGCAGCAGGCACTGGCGCCGACGCTGCGTGACATCCGTGCCGCCGCGGCCAATCTGCGCGATACGTCCGAGGCGCTGCGGCGCGATCCCGGGCAGATCCTGTTCGGCGCGCCGCCGCCGGGGAGGCCTGTGCGATGAGGCGCCGGACCTGGCTCGCCCTGCCGTTCGCACTCTCCGGCTGCGGCGGACTCCTCTCCGAACGCGCCTATGTGCCGACGCGGGAATGGCCGCTGCTGGTCGCTCGCCCGAGCGTTTCACCGCCGCCGCCGGGCGCCCCGGTGCTGGCGGTGCGCAGCCTGCGCGCGGCGCCGGGGCTGGAAGTGCGCGGCCTGCCGACACTCGAACGCGACGGCAGCCTGACCCGCGCGGCCTACGAGGAGTGGCTGGTGCCGCCGGGCGAAGGCGTGGAGGACGCGCTGCGGCGCTGGCTCGCCGCGAGCGGCCTTTATTCGGCGGTGCTCGCGCCGGGCAGCCGGGTGATCGCCGATCAGATCCTGGAAGGCGAACTCACCGCGCTCTGGATCGACGAGCGCGATGGGCTCGCGCATGCCGGGATCGGCCTCGTGGTGCTGGCGGGCGGCGAACAGCAGCGCCTCGTGTTGCAGCAGACCCTCGCCGCGACGGCGCCGGCTTCCGGAACCGATGCCGCGGATGCGGTCGCCGCGATGCGCCAAGCCTTGGCACGGCTGTTCGCGGACATCGAAGCCGCCCTGCGACGCGCCGGGCCGAAAGGGCTCGCCGCCCCGCCGAGGACCTGAGGGGCCAGCGCGCCTTTTCCTCGGGTTACGCCGCGTGCAGCGCGCGCCAGACGCGCTCCGGGGTCGCCGGCATGTCGATCCGCGTCACCCCGTCGGACGCCAGCGCATCGATGATCGCGTTGATCACCGCCGGTGGCGAGCCGACCGCACCGGCCTCGCCCGCGCCCTTCACGCCGAGGGGGTTGGACGTGCAGGGCACCTCGATCAGCTCGACCTCGATGTCCGGCAGGTCCGCGGCGCGCGGAATGGCGTAGTCCATGAACGAGCCGGTGACGAGCTGGCCCGAACCGGGATCATAGACGGTGTGCTCCATCACTGCCTGGCCGATGCCCTGGGTGACGCCGCCATGCACCTGGCCGCGCACGATCAGCGGGTTCACCGCCTTGCCGACATCGTCGCAGACCACGTAGCGGGCGATGGTCACCGCACCGGTGTCGGGATCGACCTCCACTTCGGCGATGTGGCAGCCATTCGGAAAGGTATGGCGGTCGATCGTGGCGACCTCGGCGGCGTCGAGCAGCGTCGCCGCCTGGCCTGCCAACGCGCGTTGGCGCTGCGCCGCGGCCAGCGCCAGGATGTCGATGCCGCGATCGGTGCCGACGATACTGAAGCGCCCATCGGCAAACACGATGTCCGGCACCGCGGCTTCGAGAGCCTCGGAAGCGGCTTTCTTGCCTTTCTCGATCACCGTTTCCGCGGTCAGCAGGATCGCCTGGCCTTCCGAGTAGAGGCTGCGCGCGCCACCGGTGCCGCCGCCGGTCGGTATGGTGTCGGTGTCGCCCTGCCGGATGCGAATCTTTTCGGCGTCGATGCCGAGCTCGACCGAGGTCAGCATGACATAGGCGGTCTCGTGGCCCTGGCCGGTCGACTGGGTGCCGACATAGACATCGACGAACCCGTCCTCGGCGAAACGGATCTCGGCGCGCTCGGATGGAGCCCCGCCGGTCGCCTCCAGATAATACGCCATGCCGATGCCTCGCCGGCGCCCGGTGCGCGCGGCGGCGGCGCGGCGGGCGGGGAAGCCGGCATAATCCATCTTCGCCAGCGCGGCGTCGAAGACATGGGCGAAATCGCCACTGTCATAGATCTGGCCCATCGCCGATGTCCACGGCATCGCCGAGGACGAAACCATGTTGCGCCGGCGCAGCTCGGCGCGGTCGATGCCGACCTCGCGCGCGGCCTGGTCGATCACGCGTTCGACGACGTAATTGCTCTCCGGCCGGCCGGCACCGCGATAGGCATCGACGGGCACCGTGTTCGTGAAGACGCCGATGACGTTGGCGTAGATCGCCTGGAACCCATACACGCTGGCGAGCACCTTGGTGCCGGCCATGGTCGGAATGAAGGGCGCGAACGTGGAGAGATAGGCGCCCATGTCGGCATGGTTGCGCGTGCGCAGCGCGAGGAATTTCCCGTCCTTGTCCAGCGCGAGCTCGATGTCGGTGACGTTGGCGCGGCCCTGCGTATCGGAGAGGAACGCCTCCGAGCGCTCCGAGGTCCATTTGACCGGGCGGCCGAGCTTGCGCGCGGCGTAGCAGGTCAGCGCGTGTTCGGCGTAGACGAAGATTTTCATGCCGAAGCCACCGCCGACATCCGGCGTCACGACGCGGAACTTTTCCGCGTCGGTCTTGAAGATCGCCTTGGAGAGGATGTCCTTCAGCAGCCAGCCGCCCTGGGTGTTGGTGGTCAGCGTCCAGCGCCCCCTCGCCGCATCGAATTCGGCGACCGCGGCGCGCGCCTCCATGCTGGCGACGACGACGCGGTTGTTGTCGATGGTGAGTTTCGTCACATGAGCGGCGCCGGCGAACAGCGCATCGACGCGGGGCTTGTCGCCGATCTCCCAGTCGAACGCTATGTTGTTCGGCGCCTCGGGCCAAACCTGCGGCTGACCGGACTGCGTCGCCGCGGCCAGGTCCGTCGCCGCGGGCAGCACGTCATAGTCGACCATCACGGCCTCGGCGCCGTCGCGCGCGGCCTCCACGGTTTCGGCGACGATCAGCGCCACCGGGTCGCCGACATGGCGCACGGCGCCATCGGCCAGCACCGGGTGTGGGGGAAGGGGGGCCGCGGAGCCGTCCCGATTCTTCAGTGGGACGGCGCAGGGCAGGGTGCCGATACCATCGGCGGCGAGGTCGGCGGCCGTGTAGACCGCGACCACGCCGGGGATGGCACGGGCCGCGGCGGTGTCGATGCCGCGGATCAGGGCGTTGGCGTGCGGGCTGCGCAGGACCACCGCGCGCAGCATCCTCGCCGGCGCGTAATCGTCGGTGTACCGGCCGTTGCCGCGTAGCAGGCGCGGATCCTCGATGCGGGGCACTGGCTGGGCGAGACCGAACTTGGTCATGGCATTCTCCCGTTCTTACCGATGTTCCCTTGGCCATCGTCCGTCGGCCAAAGTCTCCTTCGCCGATCTCTTTCGACCGCGCCGCTACTCGCCGGGCGCGTGCAGGTGCTGGGCATGTCCGCGGCCCCGGAGCCGTTCGCGCAGACCCTGGAACGTCACGTAGAGCATGGGGATCAGAAACACGCCAATGGCACTGGCCGCGATCATACCACCGAACACGGCGGTGCCGACACCACGCCGGCTTAGCATTGCCGCGCCTTCGGCGAAGACCAGCGGCACCAGGCCGAGAATGAAGGCGATCGAGGTCATCATCACGGCGCGGAACCGCATTTTCGCGCCGAGCGCCGCCGCGTCACGGATCGACATCCCACCTTCGCGCTGTTCCTTCGCGAACTCGACGATGAGGATGCCGTTCTTGGCGGCCAGGGCGATCAGCACCACCATGCCGATCTGGCCATAGAGATCGAGCGAGAGTGCGCCGACCACGATGGCGGTGAAGGAGCCGAGCACGCCGACACTGACCGAGAGCAGCACCGGGATCGGAATCATCCAGCTCTCATACAGCGCGACCAGGAACAGGTAGGCGAAGAGTACCGCCAGCGCCAGGATGCCCAGTGTCTGCCCCGCCGCGAGTTGTTCCTGGAATGCGGTGCCCGTCCACTCGTAGCCGTAGCCGGTGGGGAGGGTCTTGGCGGACAGTTCGGCCATCGCGGCGATCGCCGTGCCGGATGAGACCCCCGGCGCCGGGCTGCCGTTGATGGCGATGGCACGGTAGTTGTTGTAGCGCACGATGACCTGCGGCCCCTGCACGACGCGCAGGCTGGCGATGGAGCGCAGCGGCACCATCTGGCCCTGATTGTTGCGCACGTAGATCTGCCAGATGTTCTCGATATCGGCGCGATCCTTCGCCTCACCCTCCAGATTGACCTGCCATACTCGGCCGAGCATGTTGAAGTCGTTGACATAGATGCCCCCGAGCGTGGCCTGAAGCGCGATGAAGACGTCGTTCATCGCAAGGCCGAGCGCCTGTGCTTTCTCGCGGTCGATGTCGAGATAGAGCGAGGGGGTCGAGGCCGAGAAGGTGGAGAAGACACGTGCCAGGCGCGGATCCTGGTTGGCGGCCGCGACGAGGCCGCGCATCACCGCCCCGATCGCCGCCGGTTCCTGGCCCTCCAGTCCTTCGAGGTCGTATTCGAATCCGCCCGAGGTGGAGAGGCCGATGATCGGCGGCAGATTGAATGGAAAGACCACCGCGGAGCGGATCTGCTGCGCTTGGCCGAAGGCCTGGCGGATCAGCGCCTGCGCGGAATCGCCGCGCCCGGTGCGCTCGGCGAAGGGCTTGAGACGGATCACCATGAAGGCAGCGTTCGCCTCGTAGGCGGAATCCAGCAGCGAGAAGCCGAGGATCGAGAGCACGTCGGAGACCTGCGGCATGCGCTTATACATTGCCTCGACCTCACGCACCGCGGCGGCGGTGCGTGGCAATGAAGCGCCGTCCGGAAGCTGGACCATGGTGAAGAACGCACCCTGATCCTCCTCGGGCAGGAACCCTGTCGGCGTGTGCCCGGCGATCTGCCAGATGCCGGCGCCGAACACGCCGACCATGACGAGTGCCAGCACGGAGACGCGCAGCAGGCGGCGAACGATGGCGGCATAGCCGTCGCGGACCGCGTCGATGCCGCGCAGCACGTAGCCCATCGGCCCGCGCGCGCGGCCGTGATGGCGAAGGAACAGCGCGCAGAGCGCCGGCGAGAGGGTCAAGGCGTTGGTGGCCGAGATCACCATCGCCGCGCTGATGGTGACGGCGAACTGGCGGAACAGCGTGCCGGAGAGGCCGGGCAGGAAGGCGATCGGGACGAACACCGAAAGCAGCACGAGCGAAATGGCGATGATCGGGCCGGTGATCTGGCGCATCGCCAGCATCGTCGCCTCTTGCGGCGTGAGATCCGGATGCTCGGCCATCACCCGCTCGACATTCTCGACGACGACGATGGCATCATCGACGACGATGCCGATGGCGACGACCATGGCGAGCAGCGAAACGGTGTTGGCCGAATATCCGATCGCGAGCAGCACGGCGAAGGTGCCGATCAGGCTGACCGGGACGGCAACGGCGGGGATGATGGTGGCGCGGAAGCTGCCGAGGAACAGGAAGACGACCAGCACCACCAGCGCGAACGCCTCGGCCAGCGTGCGGGCCACCTCGTGGATCGTGTCGTTGATGAAGGTGGTGCTGTCATACATCACCTTTGCGGTCAGTCCGGGCGGGAAGTTCTTGGACAGGCGCGCGAGGGTCGCCTGGAGCAGCTTCGCCGTCTGCACCGCGTTGGCGCCGGGCGCGAGATAGGTACCGATCGGCACGGCAGGCTGACCGTTGACGCGGCTCTCGCTGTCTTCGCTCTGCGCGCCGAGCTCGACGCGGGCGACATCGCGCAGCCGCACCACCGAGCCGTCCGGATTGGCGCGTAGCACGATCGCGCCGAATTCCTCCGGCGTCTGCAGCCGCCCCTTGGTCTGCAGGTTCAACTGGAACTGCTGCTGGTTGCTGATCGGCCGGGCGCCGATCCGCCCGACGGGGGCGACGACGTTCTGCGTCTGGATCGCCGCGACCACATCCGACGGCGCCATGTTCAGCGCCACCAGGCGCTGAATGTCGAACCAGATGCGCATCGAGTAGTTCATCTGCGCGAACAGCCGCGCCTGCCCGATGCCGGGCACGCGCGCGATCGCGTCGAGCACATGAACGATCACGTAGTTGGTGATGTATAGTGGATCCTGCTGGCCGTTCGAGGAATAGAAGACGATGAACTGCAGCACCGAGAAGGAGCGCTTCTGCACCGTCACGCCCTCCAGCGCCACTTCCGGCGGCAGCTGGGCGAGCGCGGACTGCACCCGGTTATTGACGTTGACCGTGTCGATGTTGGGGTCGGTGCCGAGAGTGAAGGTGACGGAAAGGCTGTAGCTGCCGTCATTGCCGCTGGTCGATTTCATGTACAGCATGTCGTCGACGCCGTTGACCCGCGCTTCCAACGGCTGGGCGACGCTGCTTTCGACGACATCGGCCGAGGCGCCAGGGTACGAGGTGGTCACCTGGACGACGGGCGGCACGATGTCGGGGAACTGGGCCACCGGAATCTGCAACAGCGCCAGCGCGCCGGCGATGGTGGTGACGAGCGCGATCACGACCGCGAGACGCGGCCGGCGGATGAAGATGGCGGAGATCACCGGCTCAGCCCCTGCC
>DAIDKZ010000034.1 GCA_027449745.1 Acetobacteraceae bacterium
GAGGGGTTCTGCCTGCGCGATGGCGAGGGCGAGCTGCGGCCGATCCGGCTCGGCGGCGTGCCGGTACGCGAGTTTCTCCCCGGCTGGGCACCGTTGTTCGTCTATTCCGCGTTTCCGGGACTGCATCTGCTCGAATTGCAGCACGAGAATCGGCAGCGCGCGACCTGGTTCCTCGATGACCGGCTGGAGCGGCTGGGCGATGCGGTGAAGGATCTGCCGCCCCCGCACCAGGCCCGGCTGCTCGACGCCGCGGCCGAGCTTCGGGCGGATCTCTGGACGCAGCTGATGCTCGCCGCGCGCCCGGCGCTGAGCCCGGCGACGCGCGCCTTCTTCCACGTCAACGAACCGATCCGCGATCAGATTCTCGCCGCCCTGCAGCAGGCGAATCCCGCTGAACCGACAGTGATCGACCTCGCCGCCCACAGCGAGCCGACCATCGCCTGCTCGTGGAACGGCGGCGAGGCGATGCTGCGACGCGAGCATCTCGAAGCCTTGTTCGCCGCCCCGATCAAGGATCGTTTCATCGAGGCCTGCGCCACCGGCCACCTTACCTGGCCCTCGCCGGTGGACGGCGCGCCGATGCGCCTGTTGGGCGGACTGTTCCTGGACGATTTCCGCTTCGCTTACCGGATGCTCGACGCGACGAGCGGGCTCGTGGTGGTGCCAATCGTCACGGAGCATTTCGCGCGGACGATCGCCGTGTTCCTACCGCAAGCCGGTCTCGCCTTCACGCCATCCGGATTGGCAGCGCATCTCCTCTCGGTACATTTCCGCGGCCTCGCAAAGACCCTGGAGCGTCATCTCTGGAAGTTCAGCCTGCTGCTGGAGCGCTATTTCGGCCTGGACAGCTACGATTTCGCGTCCGTTTTCCGTGGCCGGCCGGGTCTGCATCTCGGCCATCAGCTCTGGAACGAGCTCGGCCCCATCGAGACTATCATCACCGCCCTGCCGTCGGCGAACCTGCCGCTTTTCCTGGTGCCGAACGCGCCTGAAGGTGTGGAGATCTACGGGCCATTGGACGCGCTGTTTCCGGAACTCGCAGGCCGCGTCGTCCGCTCCGAACAGGGCGTTCATGGCCTCATTCCGGACGCGTACGCGCGGAGATTCTGCGTCACCCGCCTGACCGGGATCACCGTACCGGCAGGGCTGCGCGACCGGATCGTGCGGTTCGCGAGCAACAGTCCTGCCGGGCGTGCCGCCGAAGCGGCTGCGGCATTGGGTGGGCGCAGGCCGATCATCACGATCGGCCTGCGCGTGGAAAATCGGACGCACGTCAGGCTGGCCGCATTCCTCAAGGAATTGATTGAACGGCTGGCTCAGCGGCTCGGCCCTGCCGTTTTCGTCATCGACGGGCACAACCGCCGCCTTTCCGACGACCCTGAAAGTTCCTTCGAGAGTCACTGGGAGCACGTCGCGGTGCGCCGCCCGCAGGACGTCGAGCTTCGGATCGTCACTGAACTCGCTGAACATTTTGCCGATTCCCCGACCCGGATCGTCTCGACCATCGGCTCCACCATCCAGGCCAGCATTTCGTGGTCGCGCCTGAGCCGGGTCTTCTTCGCCATCTGGGGAGCCGGGCTCGCGAAATACCGCTGGGTGACGAATACGCCCGGCTATGTCGTCTCCAGCGCATGGAATCTGCGTGAGCGTAGCGATCTGCACATCTACGATCTGCCGCAATACATGGAGGCTCCGACCGAAGTCGCCTTCGTTGATCCGACGATCGTCAACGATCGTATGGATGAGATGCCGCTTGTGATCGTGGGTGACCACTTGCAGCCCTCCTATGCAAACTTCGATGTCAGCGTCGATGCGCTGTGGCCGGACCTGGAGGAATTCCTGTCGCGCCACGCACTTTGAGTAACGGCCTCTCGGCGGCGAGGCAAACCGATCCTGTGGCGGCTCCGTAAAGCCGGCATTTCGTGAAACCGCCCGTAATGCTCAGTGATCGCCGAGGGCCGCGGCCCGAGGGACATCGGTTCGGAACGACGCGGGCTTTGTCGTCCGGGGCACGTGCGGCTTGCTGATCGTTGGCGGTACAGCGTGCTCGGGTAGGTCCACCGCCGTGGTGACGATCGGCGCAAACCCCATCTCTGCCATCGGCGCCTCCGTGTAGCTCGCCGCCAATTCCCGATAGATGCCGCTCTCGCGCGAGAATTGGGCGTTGTAGAACGGGTCGAACGGCAGCACGTCGTCCCAACGTGCACGCATCGCATATTCCTCGGCGAGGAATCGGGCGATGTTCGCTTCCTGGTGATCGCTGCCCCGGCTCATGCTCTCGCGGTGCTCAGCCACCACATCCGGGGTCCACACCACGGCCCAGCCCGCCCTGCGCAGTTTCAGGCAGAGATCGACATCGTTGAACGCCACTGGCAGCTCCGCCGCATCGAACCCGCCGACGGCGCGGAACGCCTCCGCGCGCACCAGCATACAGGCGGCGGTAACGGCGGAAAGCTCCTGCGCGCAGATGGCGCGGGCGACGTAGCCGGGTGCGGCGCCGGGCAGGCCGCGATGGATATGGTCCGCGATGCCGCCGACGCCGAGCACCACGCCGGCATGCTGCACGCTGCCATTGGGATAGAGCAGCTTGGCCCCCACCGCGCCCACCCGCGCATCCGCCCGCGCCTCGTCGGTGAGCACGCGCAGCCAGTCGGGCTGGGAGACGATGACATCGTTGTTGAGGAACAGCAGGAACGGCGCCGCTGTCTCCGCCACCGCGAGATTGTTCAGCCGCGAATAGTTGAAGGGCTCCTCGACGCGCAGCACCCGCATCCGCGGATCATTGGCGATGGTGGCGCAGAATTCCTGCGCTTCCGCGGACTCGGACCAGTTGTCGACGAGCAGGATCTCGTACTCCACGCCCTCGGTGACGGCGAGGATGCGCTCGACGCAGAGCCGCGTGATGTCGATATGGTCCTTGAAGGGAATGATGATCGCCACGCGCGGCGCCCGGCCAAAGCGCCACAGCACCCGGTAGGTATGCACACCTTCGGTGAAGCGGGACTCGACCCTCGCCGGCAGCGCGCGCCGGCGCAGATGCGCGTCGATCGCCCGCTCCCCGGCATCCGCCGCATGCGGCTTGGCGGCGCGGCTCACGGCGGTCGAATTCGCACTCTTGCGCCAATGGTACAGCACTTCCGGCACATGATGGATCTGCGTCGGCTCCAGCCGCTCGGTCAGGCGCAGCAGGAAGTCGTGGTCCTGCGCCCCGTCCATCGCCGGATCGAGCGGGCCCGCCGCCGCCACCGCGTCGCGCGCCGCCAGCACCAAGTGGCAGATGTAGTTGATGGACAGCAGCAGGCGCGGATTCCAGTCCGGCTTGAGGTGCGGCTCCGAAAATCTGCCGCCGGCATCGATCTTGTCCTCATCCGAATAGAGCAGCTTCGCCCCGGTTCGCCGCGCCGCGCGGACGAGAATCTCGATCGCGGCGGGCTCGAGCAGATCGTCATGGTCGAAGAACGCGACAAAATCCCCGCGCGCATCGGCGAGCGCGTGGTTCGTCGCCCGGCTGATGCCGCCGTTCCGGCGCTGGACGAAGGGACGGATGCGCGCATCGGCCCGCGCCAGCCCGGTGATGGCGGCGGTGAGATCCGCGTCGCCACTGGCGTCGTCCACCAGCAGCAATTCCCAGTTGGCGTAGGTCTGCGCCCGTACGGAATCGACGGCGGCGAGGAAATCGGCCAGGCGCGGGCGGAACACCGGGCAGACGATGCTGACCAGCGGCGCATCGGCCAGCGCATCCGCGCCATAGCGCGCGATCGCGCGATCACGCGCATGTGCCAGCGCGCGCGTCGCCCAGTTGGGATAGTCGCCGAGTTCGTAGGTCGGCGGCGCGACGAGGGATTTCAGTTCCTGCCGCAGCTTCAGCGCAATGCGAAAAAGCTCGTCGGTCTGCGCCGTGAGGGCCTGGATGCGGTCGGCTCCGCGGCTGGATGGCAACTCCACGGTCATCGGGCTGTTGAGCAGTTCCACCCCGTCCGGCAGCGCCCGGAACGAGAGGGTGATGGGCCGCCCGAGCCGCAATTCCGGCGGCGGGCTGAAGGCAAAACCGGCGGCGGGGTCGGCACCGAACGTTTCGGCGACGTCGGGGCGGAACTGGTCGGCGGTGAGCTGGGTCAGCGGTCGGCCATTGCAGGTGACGAGGATCGGGACCCCGCCGTGCCGCGATCCGTCCCGCTCATTCACCCGCAGCGCCCAGCCGCGAATCAGACCCTCAACCAGCCCATCGACGACGCCCTCGATCCGCGTCGGGTTGCGCAGGCAGAAATGCCATTCGGCGAGGCCGGTTCCGGCGCGGCTCGGCAGCGCCGCCGGCGCCCCGGTCAGTGTGCTGAGCGCCAGCACGTGGCGCATGCCGTCCTGGAACCGTTCGGGGATGCGGTAGAAGAATCCGACCTTCGCCACGCCCAGCCGCCGCGCCTCCACGTCCTGGCGCAGCAGATCGCAGACCACCGTGTCCACCAGGTGCCCGTCGATCATCACCCGCAGCGTTGCCGGGGTTTTCGCGTTGGCCGGGTCCACCGCCCAGCCCTCGATGACGTCGTCCTCCATCCGGTCGATGAAGCCGACCACGGCGGGTGCGGAGGGGGCCGCTGCCGCCTTGCCGGGCCGCGCGGGCGCCGGCGTTTCGGCGGGGGATTTGGTGCGGGTCTTCGCCATGCAGCCTCTGTCCGTCGGGCCGCGGCCACCCGCAACCGCACTGGTATGCAGGCTATGCGCCACCCGCTCCGCGCGCAACCCGCACGGGGCGCGATCGCAACGGAATTTACTTGCAACGGCGCAATGAGTGCTCTGTACTGCGGCCCGCGTGAGACGATTGCGAGGGAAAAACGCATGCCCCGGACCACGGCGCTTGTCGCCTGTGCCATCCTCCCCCTGCTCGGCGCCTGTCAGACGCAGGAACAGACCGGCGGCCTGCTCGGCGCCGGCGGCGGTGCGCTCATCGGCAGCCTCGCCGGCGGCGCCATCGGCCACGGCACCGGCGCGCTCATCGGCGGCGCGCTCGGCGCGGCCGGCGGGTATTTCGTCGGCAGCACGATCGGCCGCCAGCTCGACGAGCGGGACCGCGCCCGTGCCCAGGCCGCCACGCAGCGGCTGCTCAACGAGCCGGTACAGTATCCGCCGACCCAGACCGCCGCCGCCACGCCGCCGAAGCCGCACGTGCGGACGACCACCGCCGCCTGGTCCTCCGACCACAACCAGGGCGTCCACGGCAGCGCCACCCTGGTCGATGCGCAGCAGACCGCCGGCGGCGAGTGCCGCACGGTGCGGGAGGTGGCCTATGTCGGCGGCCAGGAAACCACTCAGAACACCCGCTATTGTCGCGGCACCGACCGCGAGTGGGTGGCGCAATCGTGAGATCGGGCGCAATCGTGAGATCGGGCCCATGAAGCCGGCGCTGCTCGCCGCCGCCGCCCTGCTGCTCGCCGCCGCCGCGCCGGTGGACGAGCCGCTGATCATCGAGAACGGCGTCCGCGTCGCGCCCGCTCCTCAGCCCGCGCCCGTCGCGCCGCAGGTGACCACGGCGCCGGCCGTCACAGCGCCTCCGCCCGCCGAGACACCGGCCCCGCCGCCTGGACCACCCCCTGGACCGCCCCCTGGGCCGCAGCCGAGTGCCGCGGCTTCCCCCGGCCATGAGCCGACTCCGGCCGAGCTCTGCGCCAAGGGCCGGCTGTTCTTCTGCGACCAGCTGAATTTCGCCATCCACCGCGCCGGCCGCCGCCGCAGCCTGGTGCTGCAGGGCGGCATCGGCGCCGGCGATACCGAGCGGTTCCGCGAGGCGATGGAGCAGGCCGGGCCGATCGACGAGATCATGCTCGATTCCCCCGGCGGCGTGCTGGAGGAGGGCCTGGCCATCGGGCGCATCGTACGGGCGCGGAAACTCACCACCCACGTGCCCAACGGGTTCGCCTGCATCAGCGCCTGCAACTTCGTCTTCATGGGCGGCGTCGTGCGCTACGTGGATCCCGGCGGCGTGTTCATGGTGCACATGTTCACCGCCTCCGGCTCGGAGGATTTCATCAACGACATCACCGCCGAGACGCGCGAGAAGGGCCTGCCGTCCACGGTCCGCGCGATCGAGCAGGAAGCGGCCGAGACGGCGGCCAAGGTGGCAAGGTTCCTGGTCGAGATGTCGGTCTCGCTGCGTTTCCTCACCGAGTTCGCCGCCATCCCCAATTCCAGCCCGCGGCGGCTGAACGCCGACGAGTTGCGCCAGTACAACCTCGTCAACACCGATTGACCACGGCGGCGCGGCGGGCAAGGTTGCGCCGCCATGCACACCGTCCATACGCTCGCCGCGCTGCGCGACGCCCTGGCTGCGCGCCCTGCGCCCATGTTCGTGCCCACGATGGGCAGCCTGCACGACGGCCACATGGCCCTCCTCGCCCGCGCCCGCGCGCTGGCCGACGGCATCCCCGGCGGTGTTCCGGTGGTGGCGAGCATTTTCGTCAACCGGCTGCAGTTCGGCCCGCGCGAGGATTTCGACCGCTATCCCCGCGGCCTGGCGCGCGACGCCGCGCTCCTGGAAGCGGGCGGGTGCGATCTGCTTTTCGCCCCCGACGAGGCGGCGATGTATCCCGCGCCGCAGACCTTCCGCGTCCGCCCCGACCCCGACCTCGCCGGCCTGCTGGAGGGTGCGGAACGCCCGGGCCATTTCGAGGGCAGGGCGACGGTGGTGATGAAGCTGTTCCAGATGGTCCAGCCGCACGCGGCGATGTTCGGCAAGAAGGACTATCAGCAACTGCTCATCGTCCGCCGCATGGTGGCAGAGTTCGCCATGCCGGTCGCGATCGAGCCGGTGGAGACGGTGCGCGAGCCGGACGGGCTGGCGATGTCCTCGCGCAACGTCAATCTCGCCGCCGCCGAGCGGGCCGAGGCGCCGCGCCTGCACGCGACGCTGCGCTGGCTCGCGGAGCAGGCCGAGGCCGCCGCCGACCCGGCCCGCCGCGCCGCACTCGAAGCGGAGGCGATGCGCCGGCTCGCCGAGCATGGCTGGGCCCCCGGCTATGTCACCCTGCGCCGCCGCGCCGATCTGCGGCCGCCGGGCGAGGGTGACGGGCCGGGGCAGCTCGTCGCCCTCGGCGCCGCGCGTCTCGGCACCGTGCGGCTGATCGACAATCTGGAATGCTGAGCGCCGGTTGAGCCTGGCGGGGCGCCGACCTATCCTCGCCGCTCGATCGGGAGGAAACCCATGACCGAGACATCGATCCGCCCCCTGCGCGGCCAGGGCGAGCTGCGCCGGCTGCTGCACCCGGCCAGCATCGCCGTCGTCGGCGCCTCCGCCCGCGCCGGCGCCTTCGGCGAGCGCGTCGCGGCCAATCTCGGCCGCTTCGCCGGCCGCGTGCATCTCGTCAATCCGCGCGCCGATCGCATTGGCGAACGCCCATGCTACCCCTCGGTCAGCGCCCTGCCGGAGGTGCCGGACTGCGTCGTCATCGCCACCCCGCGCGAGGCGGTGGAGGCGGTGATCGGTGAATGCGCCGCCGCCGGCGTCGGCGGGGCGGTGGTGTTCGCCTCCGGCTACAGCGAGACGGGGCGCCCCGAGCACGTTGCCGCCCAGCGGCGCCTCGTCGCCATCGCGCGCGAGACCGGGCTGCCCATCGTCGGGCCGAACTGCCTCGGCGTGGTGAACTACGCCGCCCGCGCCTGGATGACCTTCTTCACCCCGCCGCCGCAGGAGAGCATCCGCCCGGCCTCGATCGGCGTCGTCAGCCAGTCCGGCGCGCTCGGCTTCGCCATGGCGCAGGCGGTGGAGCACGGCGCCTCGGTCTGCCATCTGCTCACCTCCGGCAATTCCTGCGACGTGGACATGGCCGACTACGTCGCCTACCTGGCCGGCGAACCCGCCTGCAAGGCGATCGCCTGCATGTTCGAGGGCATGGCCGAGCCGGCGCGGCTGATCGCGGCGGTGGAACGCGCCAGTGCCGCGGGGCGGCGGGTGGTGATCTGCAAGATCGCGACCGGCAGCAGCGGGGCGGCGGCGGCGCTCTCGCACACCGGCTCGCTCGCCGGCTCCGATGCCGCCTGGCGCGCCGCCTTCGCCCGCGCCGGCGCGGTGGTGGTGGAGGATTTCGAGGCGGTGATGGAAACCGCCGCCTTCTTCGCCAAGGCCCCGCCACCCCGGTCCGAAGGCATCGCCGTGCTCGCCACCTCCGGCGGGGCGGCGATCATGGCCGCGGACAAGGCCGACAAATACGTCGTCCCCCTGCCCCAGCCGGCGGCGGCGACGCGCGCGGTGCTGGAATCGCGCATCCCCGAATATGGCTCCGCGCGCAACCCGTGCGACGTGACGGCACAGGTGCTCACCGACCCGGACAGCCTCGGCGCCTGCGCCGGCGCGCTGCTGGAGGATCCCGCCTACGCCGCGCTGCTGGTGCCGCAGGTCTTCGCCTCCGAGCGGGTGCCGATGCGCGTCGCCCAGCTCTCCGCCCTGGCCGAGCGGGCCGGCAAATTGGTCTGCCATGTCTGGGTCAACGAGTTCCTCGAAGGCCCCGGTGCGCGCGAGGCGGAGCAGGCGCCGCACACGGCGCTGTTCCGCTCCATGGACCGCTGCTTCGCCACCCTCGCCGCCTGGCTGCGCCCCGCGCAGCCCGCTACCGGGCCGGCCCGGCTGGCACCGGCAGGCGCGTCTGCAACCGTCGCCGCCGCGCTCGGCGCCGCCGGCGGGCGCACGCTCGGCGAGCGCGAGGCGAAATCCCTCCTCGCGCAGTACGGCGTTCCCGTCGTCGAGGAGCGGCTCTGCGCCGACGCCGAGGAGGCCGTCGCCGCCGCCGCTGCGTTCGGCGGCCGGGTGGCGCTGAAGGTCGAATCGCCGGACCTGCCGCACAAGACCGAGGCCGGCGTGATCCGCCTCGGTCTCGAAGGCGCGGCTTCGGTGCGCGCGGCTTACGAGGCAGTGATGGCGAACGCGGCGCGCGCCGGCGCGCGCGTCGAGGGCGTGCTGGTGCAGCCGATGGCCCCGGCCGGCGTCGAGATCATGGTCGGGGCGCGGATCGACCCGCTGTTCGGGCCGCTCATCCTGGTCGGGCTCGGCGGCGTGCTGGTGGAGGTGCTCAAGGATACCGCGGTCGATCTCGCCCCGGTGACGCCGGCGCAGGCGCTGGCGATGCTGGATCGGCTGAAGGGCCGCGCCCTGTTCGACGGGTTCCGCGGCGCGCCGGCGGTGGACCGCGCCGCGCTGGCTGGGGTAATCTGCCGCCTGTCCGAATTCGCCGCCGACCAGGCCGCGCTGGTTCGGGAGTTCGACGTCAATCCGCTGATCTGCGCCGGCGGGGCGATCGTCGCGGTGGATGCACTGATCGCCACGGCAGGACAGGAGAGTTCGTGACCCGACGCTGGATGAGGCTGGCCCGCCGGGCCGGCGCCGCAACCGCGCTGCTGCTGCTGCTCGGCGGCGCCGACGCTCCCTCCGGGGCCTGGCCCGGGGCATGGATCGTCCCCGATATCGACGCCCTGCCCCACGATGTCTGGGGCGAGACGGTGCGCCAAGGCCGCGACCTGGTGGCCAAGACCTACGCCCTGATCGGCCCCGAAGTCGCCGACCCGGCGCAGCGCTATGCCGGCAACAACATGGCCTGCCAGAACTGCCATCTCGGCGCCGGCACGCACAAATTCGGCCTTCCCTATGTCGGCGTCTTCGCCGCCTATCCCAGCTACCGCGTCCGTTCCGGGCACGTCGGCACGCTAGCCGACCGCATCAACGGCTGCATGACGCGCAGCCTCAACGGCAAGCTGCTGCCGCCCGACGGGCCGGAGATGACGGCGATCATCGCCTACATCAAGTTCCTCTCCACCGGCCGCGAGATCGGCGCGCCGACCGAGGGGCGCGGGCCCGGGAGGATGGCGGAGCTGAGCCGGCCGGCGGACCCGGCGCGGGGCAAGCAGGTCTTCACCCAGGTCTGCGCCGCCTGCCACGGCGCGGAGGGCCAGGGGCAGCGCAACGGCACCGTCGGCGACGCCCGCGGCTACGCCGTGCCGCCGCTCTGGGGCCCGGACAGTTTCAACGACGGGGCGGGGATGAACCGGGTGATCACCTCGGCCAACTTCATCCACAACAACATGCCGAACGGCACCACCTGGGAGGCGCCGAGCCTGCCGGTGGAGGATGCGTGGGACGTCGCCGCCTACATCGATTCCCAGCCGCGGCCGCACCGGTCGGGGCTGGAGAAGGATTTCCCCAACCGGCTGGAGAAGCTGGTGGACGCGCCGTTCGGCCCCTACGCCGACAGTTTCCCCGAAAGCCAGCACAAATACGGCCCGTTCGAGCCGATCCGCGCCGCGATCAGCAAGTTGCGTCAGGCCGAACAGACCGCGCGCGCCAAGGCCAGCGCGCCGGGCAGCAGCGCCGCGCAACCCAAGCCGTGAACGGGCGGGACGCCGGCGCGGCAGGGGCAAGCGGCCAGCAAAGGAGATCGACATGGAGATCACGCGCGCCGGCTCAAACCCCTCCGGCAAGGGCACTTCGGACCGGTTCACCGGCACCGTCCGCATCGACGCGCTGTTCAGCCCGCCCGAACCGGCGCGCGTCGCCGGCGCGCTCGTCACCTTCGAGCCGGGCGCGCGGACGGCGTGGCACACCCACCCGCTCGGCCAGACCCTGATCGTAACCACCGGCCTCGGCTGGGTGCAGCGCGAGGGCGGGCCGGTGGAGGAAATCCGCCCCGGCGACGTGGTCGCGATCGCGCCCGGCGAAAAACACTGGCACGGCGCCTCCGCCACCATGGCGATGAGCCACATCGCCATCCAGGAAAAGCTGAACGGGTCGCCGGTGACCTGGCTGGAGCATGTGAGCGACGAGCAATACAGGCGGTGACTGTCGGGGCCCTGGGTTTCGCGCCGTGCGCATGTCCTGCCCATAAATGGGCGATTATCTCGTTGACAAACACCAATGCCTGAGAGGCTGTCTCGGAACGATATCGGCATGACATGGTCGGGCTGGGCAGCCGGGGCAAATCGTGATTCGTCAGGGTTGCGACACACCAGACGAGATCGCGATGTGGACCCCGACCACCCGACAACAGCATAGCCGCGC
>DAIDKZ010000035.1 GCA_027449745.1 Acetobacteraceae bacterium
CGCCTCTACGGCAACGACGATCCGGTCGGGGCGCAGCTCGGCGGCGCGGCGAAGAACGTCATCGCCATCGCCGCCGGCACCGTCGCCGGCGCCGGGCTTGGGGAGAATGCGCGCGCCGCCCTCATCACGCGGGGTCTGGCCGAGATCGCCCGGCTCGTCGCCGCGCTGGGTGGCCGGGCGGAGACAGTGGCCGGCCTCTCCGGCCTCGGCGATCTGCTGCTGACCTGCACCGGGCCGGCCAGCCGCAATTACAGTCTCGGTCTCGCCCTCGGCCGCGGCGAGCCGCTGGCCGCCATCCTCGCCGGCCGCGACGCCGTCACCGAAGGGGTGGCGACGGCACCGGCGCTGCGCGCCCGGGCCCGGACGGTGGGACTCGAGTTGCCGATCTGCGCCGCCGTCGCCGATCTGCTGAGCGGGCGGATGACGCTCGCCGACGTCACGGCGGCATTGCTGTCCCGCCCGCGCCGCGAGGAATGAAGCGTGCGGCCCGGGCCGGTCACTCCGCCGCCAGCGCCGGGCGGGCACGCAACTGGCGCAGCGCGCGATCGACCCAGAGCGCGGTCAGCTTCTCCTGCAGGCTGTTCTGGCCCAGCCGTTCGTGGAGCGCGGGAAAGTCCACGCGGTCCAGTGCCTGATCCTGGTTGAAGCAGGAGAACACGACGCTGCGCGCCCCGGTTTGCGGGTCGATATGGGGCTGCAGGCACTGGGCGCAGACTTCCTTCATCATGCACTGCATGGGGCTGTTGATCGACCCGATCGCGGTATGGCCGGGCCTGAGATGGGCCGCCAGCACGCCGTGGCAGGCCGCGCCGACGGCCTGCATCATGCGATCCGAGCCGATGACGATGAAATGCTCTGCATCGGCCAGAGGCACCTCCTGCGGGCCGAGTGCACCGGCGCCGTATGCAGCCATGGCCTGGACGATGTTGCCGACGAAGCTGCGGTCCTGCTTCCGTGTCGGGGTGAAACCGGGCGCCTCGTCGCAGCACCAGACGATGACATCCGCGGCGCGCTCGATCTCCTCGACCTTGTAGCGATCCATCACTTTCTTGTAGCCGGCGAAATACAGCACGCGCGTGCCGGCGGCGCGCAGCGCGGCGCCGATGCTGAACAGCACGGCGTTGCCGAGCCCGCCGCCGACGAGGCAGACCGTGGTATTGGCGGCGATCTCGGTGGGCATGCCCGTCGGACCCATCAGGACCACGGGTTCCCCCGGCCTGAGCTGCGCGCAGAGATCGGAGCTGCCGCCCATCTCCAGGGCGATGACGGACACGAGACCGGCTTCGGGGTCGGTCCAGGCGCCGGTCATCGCCAGCCCTTCCATGCCGAGGACGGTGCGCCCGATTCCGGGCTCGTCGAGGCGGGCCGCGGTGGTCTCGTAGTTCTGCAGACGGAAGAACTGGCCGGGGCGGAAGGCACGGGCCGCTGCGGGCGCATGGATGACGACCTCGACGATGGTCGGGGTCAGCCGGTCGACCCGGTGTACCCGGGCGGTGAGCTGGGCGCGGCAGCGCTCGAGGAGGCCCGGCCCGGCGGTGGGCGCGGCGGCGGCGAGCAGCCTGGAGACCATCGGATAGCCGCGGCGCGCGCTGCCCATGGCCTTGACCACGTTGCCGAAGAAGCTCGGATGGAGATCGCCGAAGAAGCTGATGAACCGGCCGTTCTCGGCCCGGTGCATCAGCACCTGTGTGGACTCGGGCTTGCTCAGGGCGCGCTCTGGCGCAACCGGCGCACCGGACTCGTCGATGGCGGCGAAATATTTGCCGTCGAGCCGGATGCGTCCGTCCTCGCGGGCGAGCACGGTGTTGGGCTGGGTGCCCGCGGCGACCAGGATCGCGCGCGCGGGAAGCACCGCCTCGCTGCCGTCCGCACGCCTGGCGTGCAGGGCCGCGGCATGGCCGTGCCGGTCCACCGCAACCAAGGTGGGCGTCAGCCCTTCCGCGAAGCGCACGCCCTCCTCGAGCGCCTTGGCCACTTCCTCATGGTTCAGCGTGTAGGACGGCGCATCGACGAGGCGGCGACGATAGGCGATGGTCGCGCCGCCCCAGGATTCGAGCAGCGGCGCGAAGCGCGGCGCCCGGTCCTCGGCGGCGGCGCGCGCGCGCTCGGCGCCGATGGCCTCGGCGTGGGCAAGGAATTCCGCCGCGATCTCCGCCTCCTCCTCGCTCCAGCGCGCGCGCACCGCGCCCTCGCCACGCTCGGCGGCGAGCGTGCGGTAGCGGAGGGCGAATTTTTCGACCTGGCGGACATAGTAGGCGAGGCTCTCGGTAGCGGTATCGATCGCGGTCAGCCCGCCGCCGATGACCACGACCGGTAGGCGCACCTGGAGATTGGCGATCGAGGACCGCTTCGCCGCGCCGGTGAGCTGCAGCGCCATCAGGAAGTCCGATGCTTGGCGTACCCCGCGCGCGAGTCCGTTCGGGATATCGAGCACCGTCGGGCGGCCGGCGCCCATGCACAGCGCGATATGGTCGAAGCCCATCGCCCAGGCGTCATCGATCGAAACCGTGGCGCCGCCGCCGAAGCGGATGCCGCCGAACGCCGCGAAGCCGGCGCGCCGCTCCAGGAGCAGGCGGATGAGCTTCAGGTAGTTCTTGTTCCAGCGCACGGTGATGCCGTACTCGGCGACACCGCCGAACCCGGCGAGGATGCGGTCGTCAAGGCTTTCGAACAGGGCCTGTGCGTCGCGCACCGGCTGGTTCGGATCGAAGCCGAGCGGCTCGATCTTCAGCCCGTCGATGGCGACGATGGTGTGGCCGTCGTTGAGCAGATGGTGCGCGAGGGTGAACCCCGCCGGGCCGAGGCCGACGATCAGAACGCTGCGTCCGGAGTCCGGGCGCGGCAGCGGCCGGCGAAGGTCGAGCGGGTTCCAGCGCGAGAGCAGCGCATAGAGCTCGAACCCCCAGGGCAGGGCGAGCACGTCGCGCAGCACCGCGGTCTCGGCCTGGGGAATATCGACCGGCTCCTGCTTCTGGTAGATGCAGGCCTTCATGCAGTCATTGCAGATGCGATGCCCGGTGGCGGCGAGCATCGGATTGTCCACCAGGATGGTGGCGAAGGCGCCGAGCGCGCAGCCCTGGGCGCGCAGCGTGTGCATCTCGCTGATTTTTTCTTCCAGCGGGCAGCCGGCCAAGGTCACGCCAAGAGGCGATTTCTGGAATGCCCCGCTCTTGCGGTCGCGCAGGCCCTTCGAGCAGGAATCCTTCCCCTGGGTGTGGCACCAGATGCAGTAATTCATCTGGTCGAGCGCCTGCTGGGCGTTCATGCCGGCATCGGTGAGGGCGAACCCGTCGCGCGCGCGCCAGTGCTCTTGCGGCAGGCGCAGCATGGTGACGCCGTCGCGCTCGATGGTCTCGAGCGGGATCAAGTGCTGCGGATCGGGCTTGTGCGGCACCTTGAACAGCGTGCCGCCAGCGTGCCGGGCCTGGCCTGCCGCGGTCAGCGTCGCCCAGGCGGCGTAGCGCTGGGCCAGATCGAGCGCCTCGGCGTCATTGGCCGCTTCCCAGCGCTGGACATGGGCGGCGAAACCGGCCTCGGTCAGCGCCTCGCCCATCCGCTGGCTCAGAGCGGCTTCCAGGGCCACGCCATCGAAGCCGCTCGGATCGGCGCATTTCTTCACGGCCTGGCGCTGCACGAAAAGGCGCTTGCAGGCATGGATGGGGTCGAGCGCATGGGTGGCGCGAGCGAGTGCCTCCAGCTCCTGTCCGATGCCGAACAGCTCGCCGAGGAAAGCCTCCAGATGCGGGCCGATCGCGACCAGCAGATCGCCTTCGTCCTTGGCACCCAGCGCATCCGGCGCGGCGCGGGCGGCGAGCAGGCGCGCGTGCAGCGCTGCGTCCGCGGCGGCGAGCCGATCGAGGAAGTTTCGGTCGAGGCGGATCAGCCCCTCGCGGCCGGTCAGATCGGCGAAGCTGAAGCCATGGCCCAGCGAGGGGCCGGGCGGGACGACCGGCGACGGAACATTCATCGCGTAAACACCTTCATGATGCGCCGCAAAAAACCGCGCCCGAAGCGTCGGGGCGAGCGGAAAAACGAGCTGGCGGCCATGAGCGAGGCGCATGCCATGGCCGGGCCGGGCGAGGCAAG
>DAIDKZ010000036.1 GCA_027449745.1 Acetobacteraceae bacterium
CGGGCGCGCGCCGAGCAGGACCCAGGCGGCGAGAGCGGCCACGAGGCCGGCCGCGCCGAGCCAGCCCGGCGGTTCGGCGCGCAAAGCGAAATAGAGGGCGTCGCCAGCGCCCATGAACACCGGCAGCCAGAGCGCGAAGCGGCCACGCTCGGCGGCGAGCAGCGCGTGCCAAAGCGCCAGCGCGCGCTCACCCGCGCGTGTCTCATCGCCGGCCGGCAAAGCGAGCGCGATCCCCCTCACTGGGCCAACCTCTGGTTGCAGTCCGACCGCACAGTAACGCGTGCTGCCGGCGCCGCGCCAGAGGGCGTATGCGGCTGGGGATTGCCAAGCGCCGGCCGGTCTCGGTATCGGCGTCGCTGTATCCGGACGGTGCTTTCGTTCGTATAGCTGCGGCAGGCAGGGAGGCGGCGATGCGGCTGACGACGCGGCTGATGGTGGCTCTTTTGGCGCTGGCGGCTTTCGCCATCGCCCCGGCGCGCGCGGACGAGGGCGCGCCGAGCACGGCGAGCGGCGCCGTGCCGCGCGCCGCCGCGGGCAATGCGCTTCCGGCGATGGCCGTCGGCCGGGCCGGGGCGATGATGGCCGGCGACGCGACGCTGGCGGATCCGGTCCTGGTCGACGCCGTCAGCGCCATGGTCGGAATTTTCGCCCACGAGTTCGGCCATTTCATGGTCGGCGAGCTGAATCTGCCGGTCACCGGTCCGGATGAGGACGTCGCCGACGAATTCGCCGCGATGAGCTTCATCGACACCATTCGTCCGGACCCGATGCATCTGACCCCGATGGCGCTCGCCGCCGCCCGGCTCTGGCTCTACCTCGCCGAGGATGAGGAGGCGCGGCACGATCCCTCGCCCTGGTACGACGAGCATTCACCGGATCTGCGCCGCTTCGGTCTGTTCATCTGCGATCTCTACGGCGCCTATCCGCAGAGCTTCGCCGGCGTCATGGAGGTCGGCAAGATTCCCGCCCATCGCCGCGAACGCTGCGTCACCGACGAGCGCCGCCGCCATGGCGCCTGGGCGGCGCTGCTGCGCCCGCACCGCCGCCGCAACGCCGATCCCGATTTCCCGGGCGACCTGCCCGCGGACGCGCCGGGTGGGCGGATCAGCGTCGAGTGGCGTCCGGCCGCTGATCCGCTCGCCGCCCGGTTGTCGGCCATGCTTCAGCGCGGCGGCGGGTTCGAGGCCATCGCCGCGACCATTTCGAACCTCGAAGTGCTGCCGCGCGACACCAGGATCGTCTTCCGCGATTGCGGCGTCGTCAATGCGTTCTACGACACGAAGGACGGCTCGGTGACCATGTGCCACGAGCTGATGGGGCGCATCTACCAAGTGTTCCGCCGCCACGCGCCTTCCATGGTCGCCACTGTCTCCGCTCGCGCGGACGACCCAGAGGGCTTGGGCCAGGGCGGCGAGGTTCTGGCGCGCTTTCTGCGCGGTTTCTGGCGGGTGCAGACAGCGGGTGGGACGATGATGGCCGAGCTGGCCACCGACGGCTCCTTCCGCATGACCAGCGCGGCGGGCGGCCCGTCGAGCGCGGTCAGCGGCCGTTGGTCCGCGGCCCCGATGGGCAATGGTCAGGTCCAGCTCTGCCTGGTGCCGATGCAGGCGAGCGGCGAGGGGCTCGCCCATGGCGTGGCGATGATGCCGCAGACGGCGATGCTGCACGTGGAAACCGCCGATACCATGGCCTCGCCGCTCGGCATGGTGAGCCGGATGCGCTGAACGGCGAGTTGGTCTAGAACGCCGGTCCCGTCACAGG
Organism: Acetobacteraceae bacterium; assembly: GCA_027449745.1. Classification (GTDB taxonomy): domain Bacteria; phylum Pseudomonadota; class Alphaproteobacteria; order Acetobacterales; family Acetobacteraceae; genus JAJZVV01. The sequence goes on from DAIDKZ010000036.1 coordinate 1,762, forward strand.
AACAGGCCTCGCCGATGACCGTCCGCACCCGCTTTGCGCCGAGCCCGACCGGCATGCTCCATATCGGCGGCGCCCGCACCGCATTGTTCAACTTCCTCTTCGCCCGCCACCATGGCGGCGAATACCATCTGCGCATCGAGGACACCGACCGCGCCCGCAGCACCGAGGAAGCCACCCGGGTGATCCTGGACGGGCTGGCCTGGCTCGGGCTGACCCCCGACGCGCCGCCGCTCTACCAGTCCACCCGCGCCGCCCGCCATGCCGAGGCGGCGCAGGCGATGCTCGCCGCCGGCCACGCCTATCCCTGCTACTGCACGGCCGAGGAACTGCAGGCGATGCGCGAGCGGGCGATCGCCGAAGGCCGCCCGCCCCGCTATGACGGACGCTGGCGCGACCGCGATCCGGCCGAGGCGCCCCCCGGCGTCATGCCGGCGATCCGCCTCAAGGCGCCGCGCGAGGGCGAGACCGTGGTCCAGGACCTCGTCCAGGGCGAAGTGCGGGTCGCCAACGCCGAGCTCGACGATCTCATCCTGCTGCGCAGCGATGGCACGCCGACCTATCTCCACGCCGTCGTCGTCGACGACCACGACATGGGCATCACCCATGTCATCCGCGGCGACGACCATCTCACCAACACCTTCCGCCAGGTTCAGATCTATCAGGCGATGGGCTGGGAGCCGCCGCATTTCGCCCATATCCCGCTGATCCATGGCGCCGACGGCGCCAAGCTCTCCAAGCGCCACGGCGCCGTCTCCGTGCTCGAATTCCGCACCCAGGGTTTTTTGCCGGAGGCGGTGTGCAACTATCTGCTGCGGCTTGGCTGGGGCCATGGCGACGATGAGGTGATAAGCCGCGAGGATGCGGTCCGGTTGTTCGATCTCGATGGCGTCGGCCGTGCCGCCTCGCGCATGGACTACGCCAAGCTGACCCATCTCAACGGCGTCTGGCTTCGCCGCGCCGAGGATCACCGCCTCACCGCCGAGGTGCTGGAGCGGCTCGGCGGACGCGACGATCTCAGCCTCGATTCGGCCGCGCGGGCGCGCATCGCGGCGTTGATGCCGGGGCTGAAAGAGCGCGCGAAAACATTGGTGGAACTGGCGGACAATGCGGCATTTCTGGCGCGCACGGCGCCGCTACCATTGGATGCCAAGGCGGCCGCGCTGCTGACGCCGGAGGCGCGCGCGATGCTCGGCGCCCTCGCCGCGCATCTCGCCGCCAGCGAGTTCGCCGCCGCTCAGCTCGATGCCACGCTGCGTCAGTTCGCCGAAAGCACCGGGCGCAAACTCGGCCAGGTCGCCCAGCCGCTGCGTGCGGCGCTGACCGGGTCCACCACCAGCCCGGGTATCGATGCCACGCTGGCCGCGCTCGGGCGCGACGAATCGCTTGCCCGCATCCTGGCGGTAGCGGCATGAAGGAGACTGCGGCAGGGAAGGAAACGATACCGGTGAGCGGCGGCGCGGCATGAGCGGGTCGGCGAGGCGCCATCTGCTGGCCATTGAAGGCATGCAGCCGCCTGAGATTCTGAGCCTGCTCGACCTCGCCGAGAACTACGCGCTGCTCAACCGCTCCGGCAAGACGCAGCGCGACCTCCTGCGCGGGCGCACGCTGATCAACCTGTTCTTCGAGGACAGCACCCGCACCCGCACCAGCTTCGAGCTTGCCGGCAAGCGGCTCGGCGCGGACGTGATCAACATGGCGGTCGCCACCTCCAGCGTGAACAAGGGCGAGACGCTGCTGGATACGGCGGCGACGCTGAACGCCATGCATTGCGACCTGCTGGTGGTGCGCCACGGCCAGTCCGGCGCGCCCAGCCTGCTGGCGCGGAAGGTCGACGCGGCGGTGATCAATGCCGGGGACGGCACCCACGAGCACCCGACGCAGGCGCTGCTCGATGCGCTCACCATCCGCCGCCGCAAGGGCCGCATCGCCGGCCTGACTGTGGCGATCTGCGGCGACATCGCCCATTCCCGCGTCGCCCGCTCCAATATCCATCTGCTCGGCGCGCTCGGCGCGCGCGTGCGGGTGATCGGGCCGCCGACGCTGATCCCGGCTGAGATCGGCCGGCTCGGCGTCGAGGTCTTCCACGATATGGCCGCCGGCCTCGCCGGGGCCGACGCGGTGATGGCGCTGCGGCTGCAGACCGAGCGCATGGTGCGCGGGCTGGTGCCGAGCGCGCGCGAATATTTCCGCTTCTGGGGGCTGGATGCGGACAAGCTCGCCGCCGCCCGCCCCGATGCGCTGGTGATGCATCCCGGACCGATGAACCGCGGCGTCGAGATCGACAGCGCCATCGCCGACGATCCGGCGCGCAGCGTGATCAAGGAGCAGGTCGAGATGGGGGTGGCCGTGCGCATGGCCGTGCTCGATACGCTCGCCTGGTCCGCGAGGCGGCATGCTGCCTGAGCCGCCGCCGCTCGTCTTCACCGGCGTACGCCTGCTCGACCCGGCGAGCGGGCTGGACGCGCCGGGTGAGCTCATGGTGCGCGCGGGTCGGATCGCCGATCTCGGTCCCGGCCCGCACGCACGGCCGGAGGGCGCGGTGGTCGTCGATGGCGCCGGCGCCGTGCTGTGCCCCGGTCTGGTCGATATGCGCGTGGCCCTCGGCGAGCCCGGCTTCGAATATCGCGAGACCCTGGACTCCGCCGCCGAGGCCGCCGCCGCGGGCGGGATCACCACTCTCGCGGCGCTGCCGGATTCCCGGCCGGCGATCGATGATCCGGCGCTGGTGCATTTCCTGCGCATGCGCGGCGAGGCGACCGGCAGCCTGACCGTGCTGCCCTACGGCGCGCTGACCCGCGGCTGCCGCGGCGAGGAGATGGCGGAACTCGGGCTGCTGCGCGAGGCCGGCGCCGTCGCCTTCACCGACGGCGCGCGCACCATCGGGCCGGCGCGGCTGATGCAGCGGGCCCTGGCCTACGCCCGCGCGCTCGGCGCCCGCATCGTCCAGCACCCGGAGGAGCCGAGCCTGGCCGAGGGGGGCGCGGCGACCTCGGGCGAGCTGGCCACCCGGCTCGGCCTGCCCGCCATTCCCGCCTGCGCCGAGGCGGTGCAGGTGGCGCGCGACATCCGCCTCGCCGAGCTGACCGGCGGCGCGCTGCACTTCGCCCATGTCTCGACCGGCGAGGCGCTGGACCTGATCCGCGCCGCGAAAGCGCGCGGCCTGGCGGTGACCTGCGACACCGCGCCGCCTTATTTCGATCTCAACGAGACCGCGATCGGCGATTTCCGCACCTACGCCAAACTCTCCCCGCCGCTGCGCGGCGAGGCGGACCGGCTCGCCGTTGTCGCGGCGCTGGCCGATGGCACCATCGACGCCATCGCCTCGGACCATCAGCCGCGCGACGCCGACGACAAGCGCCTGCCCTTCGCCCAGGCCGCACCCGGCGGGGCCGGGCTCGCCACGCTGCTCGGCGTGACCCTGGCGCAGGTGCATGGCGGCGCGCTCGATCTCGCCCGCGCGCTGTTCCTGCTCACCGCCGCGCCGGCGGCGCTGCTCGGCGCCGAGGCCGGACGGCTGGCGCGCGGCGCGCCGGCCGACCTCTGCCTGTTCGCCCCGGACCGCGCCTGGCGCGTCGCCGCCGGGGCGCTGCCGGGCAAGGCGCAGAACACGCCCTTCGACGGCCGTCCGCTGGAGGGGCTGGTCACCGGCACCTGGAAGGCCGGGCGGCGCGTGTTCGGATGAGTGCGGCACCCCTCCTCGTCGCGCTGGTGGCCGGCTACGCGCTCGGCTCGATCCCGTTCGGCCTGCTGCTGACGCGGGCGGCCGGGCTCGGCGATATCCGCCGCATCGGCTCGGGCAATATCGGCGCCACCAACGTGCTGCGCACCGGCCGGCGCGGCTTGGCCGCGGCGACCCTGGTGCTGGACGGCGCCAAGGGCGCGGCCGCGGTGCTGCTCGCGGCCGGCTTCGCCGGCGGTGGCGCCGGGCTTCTGGCCGGGCTGGGCGCCGTGCTCGGCCATCTTTTCCCGGTCTGGCTCGGGTTCCGTGGCGGCAAGGGCGTGGCGACCGGGCTCGGCGTGCTGCTCGCCGCGCTGCCCTGGGCGGGCGTCGCGGCCGCCGCCACCTGGCTCGCGCTGGCGCGGCGCACCCGCATCTCCTCGGCCGCCGCGCTCGGTGCCTTCGCCGTCGCGCCGCTGGTGGCGGCTGCGGTTTCCGGCTTGGCCGGGGCGGCGCTGGCGCTGGTCATCGCGGTCCTGGTCTATGCCCGCCACGCCGAGAATATCCGCCGCCTGCTCGCCGGCACGGAACCGCGCATCGGGGCCGGACGGTGAGCCCGGGCGAGCGGGCCGGCCGGATCCGGCTCGCCCGGGCCGAGGGCGTCGGCCCCATCGCCTTCCGCCGCCTGCTCGAGCGCTACGGCCACGCCGAGGCCGCGATCGCGGCACTGCCGGAACTGGCGCGCGCCGGCGGACGGGGCAAGGCGCCCAGGGTGCCATCGGCCGCCGACGCCGCGCGCGAGGAGGCGGCGGTGGCGGCGATCGGCGGGCGGTTGCTGGTGCAGGGCGAGCCGGACTATCCGCCGCTCCTCGCCCTGCTGGCCGACGCGCCGCCGCTGTTTGCCGTGCTTGGCGATGTCAGCGCGCTCAGCGCCCGCGCGGTGGCGCTGGTCGGCGCGCGCAACGCCTCGGTGAATGGCAGCCGGATGGCCGAAACCCTGGCCGAGGGGGTGGCGAGCGCCGGGCTCGTCGTCGTCTCGGGCTTGGCGCGCGGGGTGGATGCGGCGGCGCATCGCGGCGCGCTGCGCGCCAGTGCCGGCCGTACCGTGGCCGCGGTTGCCGGCGGGCTGGATTGTCCCTATCCGCCGGAGCATGCCGGGCTGCAGGCCGCGATCGCCGCGCGCGGCGCCGTGCTCAGTGAGGCACCACTCGGCACTGCCCCGCAGGCGCGGCATTTCCCGCGCCGCAACCGGGTGATCGCCGGGCTCGCGCTCGGCTGCGTCGTGGTCGAGGCGGCTCCGCGCTCCGGCAGCCTGCTCACGGCGCGCCTGGCGCAGGAGGCCGGGCGCGAGATTTTCGCCGTGCCCGGCTCGCCGCTCGACCCGCGCGCGAGGGGCTGCAACGACCTCCTGCGCCAGGGCGCGACGCTGACCGAGACCGCGTCCGACGTGCTCGACAACCTGCCGGACCATCCGGCGCGCGAGGGCGTCGGCCGCCTGCCGCTGTTCCGCCGCGGCGCGCGCGGCTTTGCCGAGGATTCGCCCGGGTTCGAACGGGCGGCGCCGGAACCCGATCCGGCGCCGGCGGTGATGGCGCGGGCACGCGCGGATATACCTGATCTGCTCGACGCGGCGCCCGTCTCGGTTGACGAACTCATCCGCCGCTGTCACTTCCCTGCGACCGCGGTGATCGCGGTGCTGCTGGAACTGGAACTCGCCGGGCGCGTCGAGACATTGCCGGGCAATCGTGTCGCGCGTATCGCCGACCCGCCTCACTCCACTTTCCGCTAGGGGCTCCATGCCGGACGTTGTCGTCGTCGAATCCCCCGCCAAGGCGAAAACCATCAACAAATACCTGGGCGACCGCTTCACCGTTCTGGCGAGCTTCGGCCATGTCCGCGATCTGCCCCCGCGCGATGGCAGCGTGCGGCCGGAGCAGGATTTCGCCATGGACTGGGCCGCCGACGAGCGCGGCCAGCGCCAGATCACCGCCATCGCCCGCGCGCTCAAGGGGGCGCAGACGCTCTATCTCGCCACCGACCCGGACCGCGAGGGCGAGGCGATTTCCTGGCATGTCCGCGCGATGCTGGAGGAGGCGCGGGCGCTCAAGGGCGTCGAGGTGCGCCGCATCACCTTCAACGAGATCACCCGCAGCGCCATCCGCGCCGCCATCGCCCATCCGCGCGAGCTCGACCAGCCGCTGATCGAGGCCTATCTCGCCCGCCGCGCGCTGGACTATCTCGTCGGCTTCACCCTCTCCCCGGTGCTGTGGCGCAAGCTGCCGGGCAGCCGCAGCGCCGGGCGGGTGCAGTCGGTGGCGCTGCGGCTCATCTGCGAGCGCGAAGCCGAGATCGAGGCGTTTCGCACGCGCGAATACTGGACCGTCGAGGCCGGGTTCACCACGCCGGCCGGGGCGGCGTTCACCGCGCGGCTGACCCATCTCGACGGCAGGAAGCTGGAGCAGTTCGACCTCGCCACCGAGGCGCATGCGCTGGCGGCGAAGCGCGCCGTCGAGGCCGGGCGGTTCGCGGTCCGCACGGTCGAGAAGAAGCGCGTCCGCCGCAACCCGCCGCCGCCCTTCACCACCTCGACCCTGCAGCAGGAGGCCGCGCGCAAGCTCGGCTTCGGCGCCCAGGCGACGATGCGTCTCGCCCAGCAACTCTACGAGGGCGTCGATATCGGCGGCGACACCGTCGGGCTGATCACCTACATGCGCACCGACGGTGTGCAGATGGCGCGCGAGGCGATCGAGGCGATCCGGGCCCAGGTCGGGGCCGAATTCGGCGCCAGGTATGTGCCCGCCGCCGCGCGCCAATACACCTCGCGCGCCAAGAACGCCCAGGAGGCGCACGAGGCGATCCGACCGACCGACGTCGCGCGCACGCCCGATGCCGTCGCGCGCTTTCTCAACCCCGATCAGCGCCGCCTCTACGAGCTGGTATGGAAGCGCGCCATGGCCTCGCAGATGGCCTCGGCCGAGCTCGACCAGGTCGCGGTGGACATCGCCGATGGCGGCACCGTGCTGCGCGCCACCGGCTCGACCATCGCCTTCGACGGCTTCCTCAAACTCTATCGCGAGGATCGCGACGACATCGCCGCCGATGGCGATGAGGAAGGCCGCGTGCTGCCGCCGATGGCCGAACGCGATGCGCTCGCCACCGGGGACGTCGCCGCCACCCAGCACTTCACCCAGCCGCCGCCGCGCTATTCGGAGGCCTCGCTGGTCAAGAAGATGGAGGAGCTCGGCATCGGCCGCCCGTCCACCTACGCCTCCATCCTTACCGTGCTGCAGGAGCGCAACTATGTCCGCCTCGACAAGCGGCGGTTCGTCCCGGAGGATCGCGGCCGGCTGGTGACCGCCTTTCTGGTCAGCTTCTTCAACCGCTACGTCGATACCGGCTTCACCGCCGCGCTGGAGGAGCAGCTCGACGACATCTCCGGCGGTCGCGCCGGCTGGCGCGACGTGATGCGCGCCTTCTGGGACGAGTTCTCCCACGCCGTCGAGCAGACCCGCGACCTCAAGATCAGCGACGTCATCGCCGCGCTCGATGCCGATCTCGGGCCGCATTTCTTCCCCCCGCGCCCCGATGGCTCGGACCCGCGCGCCTGCCCGGCCTGCGGCGCCGGCCGGCTCGGGCTCAAGCTCGGCCGCTATGGCAGCTTCATCGGCTGCTCGAACTATCCGGCCTGCCAATATACCCGCAAGCTGGCCGTCGAGGGTGGCCCCGAGGACGAGCCGACGCTGAAGGACGGCACCCGCACGCTCGGCCATGACCCGGCCACCGGCGAGGAGATCAGCGTCCGCCGCGGCCCCTACGGGCTCTATGTCCAGCAGGGCGAGGGCGAGGAGAAGCGCAAGCCCAAGCGCGCCTCGCTGCCGCGCGGCATGGACGGCGAACAGATGACGCTGGACCAGGCGCTCGGCCTGCTCTCCCTGCCGCGCGCGATCGGCCCGCATCCGGAGACCGGGGAGCCGATCGAGGCCGGGCTCGGCCGGTTCGGCCCCTATGTCCGCATGGGCGCCGTGTTCGCCTCGCTCGACCCGGACGACGACGTGCTGACGGTCGGGCTCAACCGCGCCGTGGATGTGCTGGCCAAGAAGCTCGCCTCGGTGCGCTCGCTCGGTCCCCACCCCAAGGACGGCGCCGCGGTGATCGTGCGCAAGGGGCGGTTCGGGCCCTATGCCCAGCACGGCCAGACGGTGGCCAATCTGCCGCGCGAGGCGACGCTGGAGACGGTTTCGCTCGACGAGGCGGTGGCCCTGCTCGCCGCCAAGGGCAAGCAGCTGAAGCCGAAGGGGCGCAAGGGCGCCCAATCGCGCAGCGGCAAGAAGGCCCAACCGCCGGCCGCCGAGGCGCCGAAGGCCGCGGCCAAGGCGAAGCCGGCCGCCAAGCCCCCGGGGAAGGCCCAGGCGAAGGCCCAGGCCCAGGCGAAGGCGAAGCCGAAAGCCAAGCCCAAGGCGGCGACCAAGCCGAAGGCGAAGCCGGCACCGCGTCGGGCGGCCGGCTGAGGTGGCGCGTCGCGCGCCGCGCGCAACCCCGCCCGCCTTGCCCAGCCGGGAGGAGATCCGCCGCTTCATCGCCACCGCCCCCGGCCGCATCGGCAAGCGCGAGATCGCCCGCGAGTTCGGCCTGCACGCCAGCCAGCGCGGCGAGCTGCGCGACCTGCTGAAGTCGCTGGCCGCCGAAGGCGTCCTGGCGCCGGCCGGGCATCGCCGCTTCACCGGCCCCGGCCGGCTGCCGGAGGCGATGGTGGTGCAGGTCACCGGCACCGATCCGGATGGCGAGGCGCTCGCCCGGCCCGTCACCTGGCGCGAGCCGGGCGCACCGCCGCTGATCCTGATGGCGCCGGAGCCGCGCGGCCGCCCGGCGCTCGCCCCCGGCGAACGGGTGCTGGCGCGGCTCCGCCCGATCGGGCCGGGGCGCTACGAGGGGCGCACGCTGAAGCGTCTGACGGCGACGCCGGGGCGCATCGTCGGCCTGTTCCAGCCGGCGCCGGCGGAGCACCGGCGCCCCGTCGCCGGCCGCATCCGCCCCGCCGACCGGCGCG
>DAIDKZ010000037.1 GCA_027449745.1 Acetobacteraceae bacterium
GTCGGCGCGCAGGCCTTGCCGGTGAGATCGGAGGTCGCGGCCGACGAGGCCAGCGCGACGCGGTTCTTCTGGTGCATGAGGTTGGCCACCGCGAGCGCGACGCCGGAATTCGGCAGGTCGACCACGGCGGCGAGCTGGTCCTCGTCCACCCAATGGCGGACGATGCCGACGCCGATATCGGGTTTGTTCTGATGGTCGGCGGCGAGAATCTCGACCTTCAGCCCCTGGGCCTCGGCGGCGAAATCCTCCGCCGCGAGATGCGCAGCGACCACCGAGCCTTTGCCGACCTGGTCGGCGAAGGGGCCCGACATGTCGGTGAGCACGCCGATGCGGACGGTGTCTTTGACGAGCCCGTCGCCCTCGGCGCGGCCGGAGGACGGCGCGACCGCGAGGAGCGCGCCCGCGAGCAGCAGCGTGGTGACGCGGATCATGGCGGCGTTTCCCCCGGGTTCTGGATCTTCGGCGGATCCTGGATCGTTCAACGTCGGAGCATCATATCGGCCAGCCCGCCGGAAGTCACGTCGCGGCGCATGGATTGCCCTTTCCCCTCCAGGCGAGTTCCGCTAGTTGCTGGCGCCATGGAAAACCCTGCGAAGGCCCGCGGCGCGTCGGTGGCGCGCGCGACGGCGGAGACCGAGATCAGCCTCCGCCTCGATCTGGACGGCAGCGGCCGGGCGTCGGTCAGCACCGGCATCGGCTTTCTCGACCATATGCTGACCGCCTTCGCCCGCCATGCGCTGTTCGATCTCGAGGTGCAGGCGAAAGGGGATCTGCATATCGACGCCCACCACACCACCGAGGATATCGGCATCGTGCTCGGCCAGGCGATCGCGCAGGCGCTGGGCGAGAAGCGGGGCATCCGCCGTTTCGGCCAGGCGTTGGTGCCGATGGACGAGGCGCTCGTGGAGGCGGCGATCGATCTGTCCGGGCGGGCGCATCTCGCTTGGTCGGTGGCGTTCGCCGCGCCCAAGGTCGGCACGATGGACACCGAACTGTTCGAGGAATTCTTCCGCGCCCTGGCCGGCAATGCCCGCCTCACCCTGCACCTGACGCAGCGGGCCGGGCAGAACACGCACCATGTCGCCGAGGCCTGCTTCAAGGCCGCCGCCCGGGCGCTGCGCATGGCCGTCGAGCCCGATCCGCGCGCCGGCGGCGCCGTGCCGTCGACCAAGGGGACGCTGTGAATATCTACACCGCCCATCTGCGCCCCGGCCGTGAGCCGGTACTGGTGGCGGAGGGATTCAGCCTGGCTGCGGCGCTGTTCGGGCCGCTGTGGCTGTTCGCCCGGGGCGGCTGGATCGGCGGGCTGCTGGCGCTGGCGGCGAGCCTGCTGCTCGCCGCGCTCGGCCTGCGGCTAGGATGGCCGGGAGAGCTCGTCTGGGCGGGGCTCGCGTGGCTGCACGGTCTGTTCGGGCGTGACCTGCTGCGTTGGGATCTGGCCAGGCGTGGGTACGAACTGGCCCATGTGCTCGCGGCTCGCGGCGGCGAGGCGGCCTATGCCCGCCTGCTCGCCGCCCGGCCCGACCTGCTCGCCGAGGCCCACGCATGAAGGTCGCCGTCGTCGATTACGGCAGCGGCAATCTCGCTTCGGCCTCGCGCGCGCTGGCGGTGGCCGCCGAGCGCGCCGGAATTCCGGCCGAGGTGCGGGTGACGGCGGATCCGGACATGGTCGGGGCCGCCGACCGCATCGTCCTGCCCGGCCAGGGCGCCTTCGCCGATTGCGCGCACGGGCTGGCGGCGATCCCGGGGCTCAGCGCGGCGATCGAGTACCGCACCGGCCAGGGCGCGCCGTTTCTCGGCATCTGTGTGGGCATGCAACTGATGGCCGAGCGCGGCCTCGAGCACGCTGTGACGCCGGGGTTCGGCTGGGTGGCGGGCGAGATCGCCGAACTCGACGTGCCGGGTCTGCGCCTGCCGCAGATGGGATGGAACGAGTTGGGCTTTCCCCAGGGCAGTGACCACCCGCTGTTGGCCGGACTCGTGCCCGGCGATCATGCCTATTTCGTGCACAGCTATGCGCTGCGCGGGGCCCGCGCCGAGCAGGTCATCGCCACCACGGACTATGGCGGCGACGTCGTCGCCATGGTGGTTGCCGGCAACCGCGCCGGTACCCAGTTCCATGTGGAGAAGAGCCAGGAGGTCGGGTTGCGCATTCTGGCGAACTTTCTGCGCTGGAGCCCGCAGGTGGCGCGGTGAGCGAGGAAGCGGCGGCGGCGGTCGCATCGGTCCAACGGGCTGGCGAATTGTCGGATCCCGACCTCGCCGCTCTGTGCGAGGCTGCCGACGCGGCGATCATCGATGGCGGCGGCTTCGGCTGGGTTAACCCGCCTGGGCGTGCGGCGCTGGAGCGCTATTTCCGCGGCGTGCTGCTGGTGCCGGAGCGCGAGCTCTATATCGCCCGGCTCGACGGGGTTGTGGTCGGCTCCGCGCAGTTGGTCCGTCCGCCGCGTAACAACGAGGCGCAGGCCTTCGCGGCGACGCTGATGCACAGTTTCGTCGCTCCCTATGCGCGCGGCCAGGGGCTGGCGCACATGCTCACCGTGCGCGTCGAGGAGGCGGCAAGGGCGCTCGGCTACCACGTGCTCAATCTCGACGTGCGCGAGACGCAGGAGGCGGCGATCCACATCTACGAGGCGCTGGGCTTCATCCGCTGGGGCATCCACCCGCAATACGCCCGCGTCGGCGGCAAGACGCAGCGGGGCTTCTACTACTACAAGCTGCTCCAGCCGGGCGGGCGGATCGGTTCGTGAGCGGGCTGACCCTCTACCCGGCGATCGACCTCAAGGGCGGCGCCTGCGTGCGGCTGAAGCGCGGCGCGATGGAAGAGGCGACGGTCTATTCCGACGATCCGGCCGCGCAGGCGCGCATTTGGCAGGACGGCGGCTGCCGCTGGCTGCACGTGGTCGATCTCGACGGCGCCTTTGCCGGCCGCGCCGTGAACGCGGCGCCGGTTCGCGCCATCCTGGCCGCCGCCAGTGTGCCGGTGCAGCTCGGCGGCGGCATCCGCGACATGGCGATGGTCCGCGCCTGGATCGAGGCCGGCGTGCAGCGCGTCGTGCTTGGCAGCGCGGCGGTCAAGACCCCGGACCTGGTGCGCGAGGCCTGCCACGCCTTTCCCGGCCGCATCGCCGTCGGCATCGATGCCCGCGACGGTCTCGTCGCTACTGAGGGCTGGGCCGAGACCTCCTCGGTGCCGGCGTTGGACCTGGCGCGACGGTTCGAGGATGCGGGCGTTGCCGCGCTGATCTATACCGACATCGGCCGCGACGGTATGCTGACCGGGCTCAATCTCGATCAGACCGCGGCGCTGGCCGAGCGTGTGGCGACGCCGGTGATCGCCAGTGGCGGTGTCGGCTCGGTGGCGGATCTGGCGGCGCTGCGCGAGGCGGCGCGGCGGGCTCGCGGCATCGAGGGGGTCATCGTCGGCCGCGCGCTCTATGATGGCCGGCTGACACTGCCGGAGGCCCTGACCGCGCTGGCCGGCTGAAGCCGGCGCGGCGCAGATGGAATTTTTGCGCTGCTTCTGAAGTCTGGTGATACAACCTGAACGTGTCAAGCCAAGACACGATTCGCCACCGGTTGCCGAGGAGAGGTCGGGCCCTGTGTTGAAGTTGCGGATCATTCCCTGTCTCGACGTGAAAGACGGGCGGGTCGTGAAGGGGGTCAACTTCGTCGCCCTGCGCGATGCCGGGGATCCGGTCGAGCAGGCCGCGATCTACGACGCTGCAGGCGCGGACGAGCTCACCTTCCTCGATATCACCGCCAGCCACGAGAATCGGGACACGATCCTCGACGTCGTGGCGCGGACCGCGGCGCGGGTCTTTCTGCCGCTGACGGTCGGCGGCGGCATCCGCAGTGTCGCCGACATGCGCCGGCTGCTGCTTGCGGGCGCCGACAAGTGCAGCATCAACTCCGCCGCCATCGCCCGGCCGGAACTGGTTGGCGAGGCGGCGCAGAAGTTCGGCAGCCAGTGCGTCGTCGTCGCGGTCGATGCCAAATCGGTCGTCCCCGGGCGGTGGGAGGTGTTCACCCATGGCGGCCGGCGCGCGACGGGGATCGACGTGGTGGCTTGGTGCCGGCAGGTGGCCGAGGCCGGGGCGGGCGAGATTCTGCTCACCTCCATGGATCGCGATGGCACCGGCCAGGGCTTCGATCTCGATCTGCTGCGCGCGGTGTGCGGCGCGGTGCGGGTGCCGGTGATCGCCTCCGGCGGCGTCGGGCGGATCGAGCATTTCATCGCCGGTGCGCGCGCCGGCGCCACCGGGCTGCTCGCCGCGAGCGTGTTCCACTTCGGCACGTTCGGCATCCAGGACGTGAAGCGGGAACTGGCGCGTGCCGGCTTGCCAGTGCGCCTGCCGCGTCTGGCGGCGTGAAAGGACGGCCATGGCCAAGGTGCAAAAAGAGGCGGTGAAGAAGAAGGCGGCGAAGAAGCCGGCCAAGAATCCTGCCAAGGGGACCGACAAGCGTTCGCCGAAACGGTCGGGAAAGGGCGGCGCGGCCGGGCTGGCGCCTTCGATCCTCGCGCCGGCCGATGCAGTGCCGCACCCGCTGGCCGACGCGGCCGTGCTCGACCGGCTGTGGGACGTGGTGACCAGCCGGCGCAGCGCCGATCCGTCCGTCAGCCACTCCGCCCGGCTGCTCGCCCGCGGCACGGCGAAGGTGGCGCAGAAATTCGGCGAGGAGGCTGTCGAGTGTGTGATCGAGGCGATCGCCGGTGATCGCGACAAGCTCATCGCCGAGAGCGCCGACGTGCTCTATCACCTGATCGTGGTGTGGGTGAACGCCGGGGTCCGGTCCGAGGAGGTGTGGGCGGAACTGATGCGGCGCGAGGGCGTCAGCGGCATCGCCGAGAAGGCTGCGCGCGCGGTGCCGCTTGCGTTTCGCGTCGAGACCCGGAAAATCCCCTGAGCCTGGGGAGGAAGCGATGGCGGTGAGCGGGATCGGGCCGTACGACGACCAGAACATCTTTGCGCGCATCCTGCGCGGCGAGATACCGTGCCGGAAACTGTTCGAGGACGAGCACGCGCTGGCTTTCCACGACATCAACCCGCAGGCGCCGGTGCATGTGCTGGTGATCCCGAAGGGGCGCTACGTCTCACTCGCCGATTTCACCGCCCGAGCGCCGGCCGGCGAGATCGCCGGCTTCTTCCGTGCGGTCGGGGCCGTGGCCAGGGCGCTGGGGCTGGAGGAGAGCGGCTATCGCGCGCTCGCCAACGCCGGGCCGGATTCGCACCAGGAGGTGCCGCACCTGCACGTCCATATTTTCGGCGGCCGTCCCCTCGGCCCGATGCTGGTGCATCGCGCCGAGGGCTGAACCCCGCCGGCCCAAGGCGCCTACGAAGGGTCGACGCAGATTGCGTAGTGGATCGGGCCGGTGACGAATCCAGGCTGGAATTGGCCCTCGCTGTGCGCCGGGTTCATCACCAGCGCCTGGGCCGGTTCGGTCTGACCTTGCGGGCAGCGCGGCCCCTTCCGTCCGCCAAGCGTTGCCTGAACCTGGTTGCCCTGGATGGTGAAGCCGCTGACCCCATTGACCACGATGCCGTAGCCGATGCCTTTGCCCGAGATGACATTGTCGCTGACCGTGCCGCCGCGGTTGATCAGCCCCTTGTCCTCGCCCCAGGCCGCCGGGCCGATGGCGATGGCCACCTTGATGAAGCCGCCATCCGCCTCGATGCGGTTGCCGCTGACGACGGTGCCGGTGTAGTCGCCGGCGAAGGGCTTGTAGTCCACGAGATTGATGCCGCCGAGCAGGGTGTTGGTGCGGGTGCGGACGAGGTTGTTCTGCACCAGTGTGCCCGGCGCGCCGAAAATCACGATGCCGCCGTCGGACGCGTCGGTGACGATGTTGCCGGCGATCAGCCCGTTGCGGCAGCCGAAGGAGATGCCGTCCGCCCAATGCCCGTCCGGCGTCCCGGCCGGGCCGATATCGCTGTTGGTGATGGTGGCGCCGTCGCACTTGCCACTGCCCTCGAAGACATGCAGCGACGACCAGCCGCGTGGATCCTGAGCGTGCACCGCATCGACGCGAATGCCCGTGACATCGCCGCCGACCTCGATCAGCGCGGCGCCCTGCGCGATCACCCCGAGCGCCGGGCGGGCGCCGTCCACGGCGATCGACCGGATGGCGATCCCATTGGCGCGCGAGGTGATCGCGGAGGCCTGCATCGGGCCGGCGACGCGCAGCAGCGCGCGGGTTGTATCGGTGGGGTAGGCTTCGGTCGCGAGTTCCTGCCCGTCGGCCGACAGCACGACCGGCGCGTTCAGCACGAACACCGCGCCCGGACATAGCGCGACCTTGGTGCCCGGGCCTTGCAGCGCGGCGTTGATGGTGTGTTCGTCGCCGCCCGGCAGGCAGGCGGCCGTGGCCGATCGCGGCGCGGCGAGCAGCATCGCCGGCACCGCGATGAGCGCCAATCGCCGCATGAGGGAAGTTCCCGTCGCGCTCATCGCCTGCCCTTTGCCTCCCGCAGCCCATAGTTTGCGAACTTCTCCGCCGTCGCGGCGATGTCGTCGTCCGACAGCAGCACGGGCCCGCCGATGAGCAGGCTGTGATAGAATTGTCGGGCGATGGTTTCCAGCTCGACGGCGCGCCACAACGCCTTCTCCAGCGACTCGCCGCAGGCGATCATGCCGTGGTTGGCGAGCAGGCAGGCGCTCCGCGCTTCGAGCGCAGCGAGCGCATGTTCGGAGAGCGCCTCGGTGCCGAAGGTCGCATACGGGGCACAGCGGACATCGCTCCCACCAAAGGCAGCGATCATGTAGTGGCAGGCCGGGATTGGCCGCCGCGCGACGGCCAGTGCGGTGCAGAAGGTGGGGTGAGCGTGGACGACGGCGTCGAACTCCGGCCGCGCGCGCAGAATGTCGCGATGGAAGCGCCATTCGGTAGAGGGTTTGAGCGGACCCTTCCAGGCGCCATCGTCGTCCCCGAGCGGCATCTCGGCGATGTCAGCGGCCCGCATCCGTTCGTACGGCGTCGCGGAGGGCGTGATAAGCATCGTCTTGCCGTGGCGGACGCTGACATTGCCCGATGTGCCCTGGTTGAGGCCGAGCGTGTTCAGCGCCCGCGCCGCCTCGACGACCGCCTGGCGCAGCGACTTTTTCGTCATCGCGGCGGGTTCCTTTCGCGGCCGGTCAGGGACAGGACAGCGCGGCGATCAGATCCGTGCGCTCGGCCAGGCAGGCGATATAGTTCGGGCCGACGAAATCCTCGTCCGTCAGGCTGTAGGGCTTGAAGGCGATGCCGTCGGGATAGAGCTTGCCAAGGACGAACCCGCGCGCCGTGAAAAAATCGTAGAAATCTGCAAGGAAGGTGCGCGTGCGCAGGTTGATCTCGCCGTATTCGAACTGCACCAGGGTGACCGCCCGGCGTGCGAAGGCGTCGGCGAGGCCGTTCAGGACCGCGAACTCGGCGCCTTCCACGTCGATCTTGAGCATGTCCACGTGAGCGATGTCCTGCGCCTTCAGATAGGCATCGCCGGTCGTGATGCGCGCCGGCATTTCGGTGATCGTATGAATATTGTGGCTGGAGGCGGAAACTTCGATCGCCGCGCGCAGTGTGCTGGTGGCCGTATCGCTCTCGGGCGCATGGAAGATGGTGATCTCGCCCTCGCGGTCGCCCAGGCCGCAGGCGTTGACGACGATGCGCCCATCGCAGGACGCTGCCGTCTCGCGCAGTTGTACCGCCGTCGGCGCGGCGATTTCGAACGCATGGACCGTCGCCGCCGGCAGGTGGCGGCAGGCCGCGAGCGACCATTCGCCGACATTGGCCCCGACATCGATCAGCACGCGCGGCGCGAACGGGGGCAGTCGGCCGAGCAGCGCCGCCTCGCCGTTCAGGTTGACGTCGTACTGTTTGTTTTTCCACGCCATCAATGCATGCGTGCAGAAATCGGCCAAGGCGAGGGTTGCCGGGGCGCGCCGATCGCGCATCAACTGCCGCGCCAGCCAGCTGCGGCTGCCCGGCGGCAGCTGTGCCATCAGCGGACGCAGCAGGGCGAGTTGGGCCGAGATGGTTAGACGTAATAAACTGGGCATCGCGGCTCCGTATCCGGAAAGGAGGGGCAGGGGGCCATGCACATGGCCAGGGGCCAGTGCCCTTGACGATGCGTTGCTGCATTCCACGCGTAACCGATGAACAACCTATTGTAGGTCATGCTCGGAGGATGGCAAACCGGGGATGCACAGTGCCTGGCCGGCGAACAGGGAATGGGAGAGGCGGTGACGGACCCTACAGTACGCCAGGCCAGACTGCGGCAATGCGCGATCCTCGCCGGCGGTCTCGCGTCCCGTCTCGGCGCCCTTGCCACGGCGATACCGAAGCCGATCCTGCCGATCGGTGACCGGCCGTTCCTCGCTTGGCTGATGCGCGAATGGCAGCGCTTCGGCATCGAGGAGTTCGTCCTGCTCGCCGGGCATCTGGCCGAGACCCTCCGCGCCGCGCTGCCCGAGATCGAAGCGCGGCTGCCGAAGCCTGCTCGCATCCTGGTGTCGGAAGAGCCCGAGCGGGCGGGCACGAGCGGGGCGCTGTTCCACGCGCGCCATCTGCTCGATGCGCGTTTCCTGCTGTGCAATGGCGATTCCCTGCTCGACACGAATCTGTCCCGGCTGCTGGCCGCGCCCGAGGCGCCGGGCACGGTCGGGCGGATGATGTTGCGCCGATTGGCCGCGACCGGGCGTTACGGTGTGGTCACCTTGGCCGGAGAGACGGTCCGCGCCTTTCGCGAACGACCGGAGCGGGATGGCGCCGGCCTCATCAATGCCGGCATCTACCGCTTCGAGGGCGCCCTGCTCGAACGCCTCGCGCCCCGCGGCTCGCTCGAGCGTGACGTGCTGCCGCAGCTGGCCGAGCGCGGCGAGCTCCGTGCCACCGTGGCCGGGGGATATTTCCGCGATATCGGCATTCCCGAGGACCTCGCGCGCGCTAGAGCGGAGATTCCCCACCAGTTGCGCCGGCCCGCGTTGTTCCTGGACCGTGACGGCGTCATCAATGTCGATCACGGCTATGTCGGGTCCCGCGACCGGTTCGAGTGGATGCCCGGCGCGCTGGCCGCGATCCGCGCCGCCACCGAGGCCGGTTGGCACGTCTTCGTCGTCACCAACCAGTCCGGCGTCGCGCGCGGCTTCTACGATGAGGCGGCCGTGGCGGCGCTGCATGACTGGATGGCCGAGACCGTGCGCGCGGCGGGTGGGACCATCGACGATATCCGCTATTGCCCCTTCCATCCCGAGGCGCCGCTGCCCGTCTACCGGCGTGACAGTGCCTGGCGCAAGCCGGGACCGGGGATGATCCTCGACCTGATCCGCGCCTGGGAGCTGGATCCCGCACGCTGTCTTCTGGTCGGCGATCAGGAGAGCGACCTCGCCGCCGCCGCCGCCGCCGGCATCGCCGGATACCGCTTCCCGGGTGGCGATCTCGCGACCTTTCTCCACCCCCTGCTCGCCGCGCGCGGCGAGCCGCAGCCCGGGAGCTGACTGTGCTCGAAGTGAAGTCAACGATCCGCGCCCGCGTTCCGCTGCGTCTGGGCCTCGCCGGTGGCGGCACGGACCTGAGCCCGTTCTGCGACGAGCATGGCGGCGCCGTGCTCAACACCACCATCGACCGCTATGCCTATGCCTTCATCGAGCCATCCGCGGACGGGCGGGTTCATTTCGTCGCCCCGGACCTCGATGCCGAGGAATCCTTCCCGGCCGGCGTGCCCGATTTCGCCGGCGCCCGGCTCGCGCTGCACGCCGGCGTTGCGCGCCGGCTCGCGGCGGATTTCGGCGGCGGGCGGATCGCGCCGATGCGGGTCACCTCGTTCGTCGATGCGCCGCCCGGGTCCGGCCTCGGCTCCTCCTCCGCCCTCGTCGTCGCGCTCGTCGAAGCGTTCGCCACCCATCTCGGCGCGCCGCTCGGGCCTTACGACGTCGCCCATCTCGCCTATGAGATCGAGCGCGTGGATCTCGGGCTGGCCGGCGGCAAGCAGGACCAGTATGCGGCGACCTTCGGCGGCACCAACTTCATCGAGTTCCTGCCCGACGATCGCGTCATCGTGAACCCGCTGCGGGTCCCCGCGGCCGTGCTGAACGAGCTCGAAACCTCATTGGTGGTCTGCTTCACCGGGGTCTCGCGCCGCTCGGAGACGATCATCGCCGAGCAGCAACGCAACATGACGGCGTCCGACGGCGCGGCGCTGGCGAGCCTGCACCGCCTCAAGGCCGACGCAGTCGACATGAAGCTGGCCCTGCTGCGGGGAGACATTGCGCGGCTGGCGGAGATCCTCAACCGCTCCTGGCTCGCCAAGAAGCGCACAGCGGCCGGGATCAGTACCGAGCTGATCGATCGGCTCTACGCCAGCGCACTGGCCGCCGGCGCCCTCGGTGGCAAGGTTTCGGGTGCCGGCGGCGGCGGCTTCATGATGTTCATCACCCCGCCGGCCCGGCGCATCGCGGTCCTGCGCGCGCTCGATGCCGAGGGGGCGCAGGCCAGCGGCGTGCACCTGACCGGGCGCGGCGCCGAATCGTGGATCAGCTGATCACAGTACCGCTCGCGAGGCCGTGGACCCGGCGCGATGGCTCCGGCGCGAGCAGGCCGGGGAAGCCGCGTGCCACCAGCGCCGCGTAGTCGGCGGCGAGCCGTTCCGGCGTGCGGCTCGCCCGCGCTTGCGCGAGGGCCGCGCGCTGGCGGGCGTAGCGCTGGGGATCGGGATCGACGATCAACGCCTCCACCGCCGCTTCCATCGCCGCCGCATCCGCGCACAGCGTGCCGAGATCGCCGAAGCGCGCGAACAGGTCGGCGATGATGGGCAGGGGCGTCGCGATCATCGGCTTGAGCCAGGTCAGCGCGTCGATCACCGCGCCGCTCGCGGACAGACGGTAATAGCCCGGGTGGATCGGCATCAGCACATAATGCAGCCGCGCGAGCCGCTCCATGAAGCGGGCGCGGTCGAGCGCACCATCGTCGACCGGGTGGGCGAGGGGGGCGAAGCGCGCCGGGTCATCGCCGGACCGCATCGCGCCGACGAGGTAAAACTCCACCGCGCTGCCATGGCGCGCCGTCATCCGCCGGGCGATGTCGAGGAAGGTGTCGATGCCCTTGTCCTTCGTCGCCTGGCCGATGAGGCCGAATCGCAGCGGCGAGGAGAGGCTCGTTTCCGCTTGCAGGTCGATCTCGGCGACATTGGTCGGCAGCGGCAGCACGTCGGTGCGGCCCTCGGTGGCCGGCAGCAGGCGCGCCAATTCCCTGCGGATCGCCGGCTCCAGCACCAGGAAGCGCAGCGCCGGCGGGTGCGCTGCGGAGAGCGCCGAGCGCAGATCGAAGCGACGCGATAGCGGATTGCGCGCGCGCCAGCCCTCGATTTCGTTGAGGTTGCCATGCATCCCGATATGCACGCCGAGCGGCCTTCGCGTCATCCGAGCCAGCAGCGAGGCGGCGAAGACCGCCGTCGAGGTGGCGGAGAGCAGCACCAGCAGCACCGGCTCGCCGCGCGGCGCCTCGGCGAGGGCGTGGCGCAGGGTGGCGAACTCCCGCAGGAACCGGCGCGCCGAGACGACGTGGGTCTTGCCTTGAAGATGCATCGGCACGTCGATTTCGACGAACTCGGCCTGCGCCACGCCCACCGCGCCGAGCCGCCGGCGCAGCTCGCCCAGATGGTCCGCCTCGGCGAGAACACGGACCGGCTCGCCGGGAAACGCCCGGGCGACGGTCTCGATCGTCGCGGCGTTGCCGGGGGTGTGGGTGAACCACCGCCACGTCATTTCGACGCAAATGATCACAGTGCATCCGCTCCCACGCGCTCGAACCGTGCGTGCATCGTCGTTGACGCGGTTTGAGGAAGCGTGAACCCCCGCATCGTCTGCCACGGACACTAGCATCGCGGACGCGCGGCGGCCATGGCGGTTGCCCGCGCGGGATGCTAACCGAGGCCGATGCCTCCGAACGATCCCGAAGCGCCGCTGCGTCGGACGCTGGCCCGGCACCGCGCGTTCGCCACCGCGCTCTTGGCGCTGATGGCCGTGCTCACGCTGGCGAGCTACGCGCTGCCGCCGGGCTGGCCGGCGGATCTGCTGGAGGCGGCGGCGAAGGCTGGGTTCGTCGGCGGCATCGCCGACTGGTTCGCGGTCACCGCCTTGTTCCGCCACCCGCTCGGTCTGCCGATCCCGCACACGGCCATCATCCCCGCCCAGCGCGAGCGGCTCGGCCGGGCGCTCGGCACCTTCGTGGCCAACCATGTCTTCACCCAGGAGGAGGTTGCCCGCAGCCTGGTTCGGCTCGATCTGCCGGTCATCGTGCAGCGCTTTCTTTCCGACCCGGAGGCGGCGCGCCCGGCAGCGCTGGCCATCGCCGGCGTGCTGCCGCGTCTGCTCGCGAGCATCGAGGATGGCCGGGCGCGACGGGTTCTGGCGCGGCTGCTGCCCCGCCTTGTCGGGGGCGCCGGCGCCGGGGTGGTGGTGGCTCGGGCGCTGCACGGGCTGGTGGATGGCGGGCGCCACCAGGAGGTGTTCAGCTTCCTTCTCGCCCAGATCAAACTTCTGCTCGCCGCCAAGGAAGAGCAGCTTCGCCTCGCCGTCGAGGAGCGCGTCGGCGAATATGGCGGACGGCTGGTCGGCTGGGCGATCGGCGCCTCGGTGGCGCGGCGGGTGCTGAGCGCGCTGAACCAGGAGCTCGACAAGATCGACCCGGAGGGCTCCGAGCTGCGGCTGGCGTTCGACGCCTGGGTGCGCCACGAGATCACCCGCATCGAGACCGAGCCGGCACGGGCCGCCGAGATCGGGGCCGCGGTCCGGCGCGTGCTGGCCCACGACACGGTGCAGGCCTGGGGCTGGGACATCTGGGCCAGGTTGCGCCTAGCGCTGGAAACCGACGCGACGCGGCCGGGCGGCCGAACCGTGGCGCTGCTGGAGAGCCTGCTCGCCGGGCTCGGCGACCGGCTGGCCGAGGATGGGGCGGCGCGGGCGCGGCTTCAGGTTCTCGTCGAGAGCGCGCTGCTGCGCCTGCTGCCCTCGGCGCGCGAGCAGCTCGCCGGATTCATCGCCGCCGTGCTGGCCAACTGGGACGCGGCGACGCTGGTCGAACGGCTGGAGCTGCGGGTCGGGCGGGACCTCCAATATGTCCGGATGAACGGCACGCTCGTCGGCTTCCTCATCGGCGGGCTGGCCTATGCCGCGCTGCGCCTGGCGTTCGGCCATGCCAGCTACTGAAGGGGCGCCCATGATCCGCCTGTCCGTGCTCGACCAGTCCACCACCGTCTCGGGCCGCTCGCCGGCGGACTCGATCCGCGAGAGCCTGGCGCTGGCCCGCCATTGCGAGGCGCTCGGCTACCATCGCTATTGGTGCGCCGAGCACCATGCCTCGCCCGCCCAGGCCGGCACTGCGCCGGAAATCCTCATCGCCGCCATCGCCGCGACGACAGCGCGCATCCGCGTCGGCAGCGCCGGGGTGATGCTTCCGCATTATTCCTCGCTGAAGGTCGCCGAACAGTTCCGGGTGCTCGAAGCGATCGCGCCGGGGCGGATCGATCTCGGCCTCGGCCGGGCGCCGGGTTCGGACGGGCGGACCGCGCTGGCGCTGAACCCGCTCGCCGAGCACGCGGCGGAGCATTTCCCGGCCCAGGTGCGCGACCTCATCGCCTGGGTGGAGGGTGCGGAGCTGGTCGAGGGCCATCCGTTCCGCGCCATCGCGGCCGAGCCGCGCGGGGAGGGGGCGCCGGAGGTGTGGATTCTCGGCAGTTCCGACTATGGCGCCCAGGTCGCCGCTTGGTTCGGCCTGCCCTTCTGCTTCGCCCACTTCATCACCGACGGCCAAGGCCTGGACCAGGCGCTCGCCGCCTATCGCAGCGGCTACCGGCCCAGTCCGCGCCACCCGGCGCCGCACGCGGCGATCTGCGTCTGGGCCCTGGCGGCGCCGGACGAGGCCGAGGCGGAACGGCTGTTCGCGCCCCGTGCGCTGTGGCGGCTGGGCCGCGACCGCGGCGTCTACACCGCCCTGCCGACGGCGGAGGAGGCCGCCGCGTACCCGTATTCGGAGGCCGACCGCGTCCGCATCGAGCGCATCCGCGCCCGCGCCTTCTTCGGTGAGACGGTCCGCGTGGCCGATGCGCTTCGTGCGCTGGCGGCGGCGCACGAGGTCGGCGAGATCGCGATCCTCACCACCCTTCCCGAGCCGGAGGCGCGGGTCCGGTCCTATGCTCTGCTCGCCGAGGCGTTCCGCTGAGGGCGGCCGGAAGACCGAACTCAGAAGCCGGGCAACGCCGGCTCATCGACGGCGCCGATGCCGATACCCTCGACCTCGACGAGCCAGCCCGGCCGGCACACCGCGCCCTGGACCGTCACGATCGGCAGGTCCGGGAAGCGCTCGCGCAGATACGGATCCACCGTCGCGAAATCCGCCGGATCGCGGAGATAGACGATGAGGTGCATCATGTCGTCGAGGTCGCCGCCGCCCGAGCGCAGCAGCGCATCGACGTTGGCGAGCGCCCGGTCGAGCTGGCGCATCACGTCGCCCGGATGCACGATCCGCCCCGCGGCATCGATGCTGGCGGTGCCGGAAATGTAGAACTGCGCGCGATCGGCATAACCGATGCGAGTGCCGCGCTCGAAGGTGACGTTGTAGTCCTTGGTCAGGCACAGCCGATCGAGATCGTTGAGATAGGATATCTGGGCGCCCGAAAGGTCAAGGCCCGAATACGCGTCCATGGACACCAGATCGTAGCGGTCGGCGCAGGCCCCCTCGATGCCGGTGCTGGCGATGAAATGCGTCTCGCCCGTGAGCCCGTGCTCCGCGAACAGCTCCCGCCGGCTGTCGACCATGTCCTGGTAGAACACGTCGACGTCCTTGATGTAGAGCCAGGTCCGCACGCAGTGCTCGCTCAGGGTGGCGTTCTGGCCGGCCAGGGTGTCGATCAGATCGCCGAAGACGGCGCGCGTCTGCGCCGTGGTCGCCGAGGGCGTGTCGCTCGCGCCGGCGCAAAGCCGCGTGCTCCAAAGATGCCGGAGGCCGTTCCTCTCGATCAGCAGATGCCGCTTCGAGAGGCGCCGCTTCACCATCGGCGCCCCACCGGCCACGTGGTAGGCGAGCAGGGCGATCTTCGCCCCGGGCAGGGGCGGCTGTTGCACGATCGACAGTGCGACCGGGCTTGCGGCGTCGGCGAGTGAACTGGCGGTGACCGCGTCGGTCTGGTTCTGGGCGTCGGTGAGAAAGACGCGGCGGAACACGCCGGTCTCGGGGCCGAGGCCAAGGGCGGCGCAGGCCGCGGCGTAGCGCTGCTCGATCGTGCCGATCTGCTCGGCGAGCGACAGGCCCGCCGGCGCCTGCACAGCGAGGTAATGCTCGCTGTCGCCTCGCGTGCCTTCGAAACACCGTGTCGTAACACCTTCAACGATGGGCATGAAATGGCCTCCCCCAATGCGCCCCAACGGATGGGCCAAGCCGGGGGGGCCTGTCCTTGATCTGGATCAAGCAGGCGCGATCTGGCCCGAGGCGCCGCGCGTCGGACGCGAAAATCGGCGGGTCAGCTCAATTTCGTCAGTTTCTGCAGCGAGCGCAATTCGTGGTCCGGCTTCCTGCCGAACAGAATCGGCCAATAAGTGTTCGAAACCTCGGCGACGTAGATGTCGCCGCGCGAATCGGTCGCGATGCCGTGCGGGGCGATGAACTGGCCCGGCTCTTCGCCCACCGGCTGGGTGCCGAGATGCGCCAGCACGTCGCCCTTGGCCGACAGGATCGAGACCCTCGGCCCGAGATTTCCCACCCCCTTGGTCAGCGTCGCCGCCGTCTCGGGGCCGAGTTCGCCGACGATCGCCAGCGGTGCCTTGCCGCGGCTGACGAACAGCCCGCAGGGGCGCATCAGATTGTGCCACTGGGTCTGGTATTTGCCGTTGCCGTCGAAGACCTGGATGCGGTGGTTCTCCCGGTCCGCGACATAGACCCAGCCCTCGTCGTCGCAGGCGATGTTGTGGACGAGGTTGAACTGGCCCGGGTCGGTCCCCGGCTCGCCCCAGGAGAGCAGCAGCCTGCCGTCCGGCGAGAATTTATGGACCCGGGCGTTCTGGTAGCCGTCGGAGACATAGATGTCGCCCTGCGGCGACAGCGCCGTATGGGTGCAGCGGTTGAACGGATCGCCGCTGAAGCGTGGCGCCGGCGTGCCGGGCGTGCCGATGGTGAGAAGCAGCTTGCCCTCGGGCGTGAATTTGCGCACCGCGGCGCCGAAATCGTCGGTGAGATAGAGCATGTCGTCCGGCCCGACCGCCGCGCCATGGGCGTTCACGAAGCGGACATCCTCGCCCCAGGAGCGCAGGAAGTTGCCGTCGCGGTCGAAGACGATGACCGGGTGCTTGCCGCGATTGAAGACGTAGACATGGTCCCGGCTGTCGACGCAGACGGCGGCACCGTCCCGGTAGGTGTAGTCTGGCGGCAGCGTCCCCCAGCCGGTCTCGACGCGATAGCGGTAGGCGCCCTGGCCGAGGACCACCGGTTCGGCCGCCGCGGCCGGGGCGAGCCCGGCGGCCAGAACGGCGAGACCGGTTGCGGGCGTACGCCGTGGCGCCAGCGCTCCCGCCGCACCGCCGACCGCGAGGGCGGCGAGGCTGCGGAACGCGCCCCTGCGGGTCAACGCGCCCTTGCGGGTCATCGAGCAGAACTGGCACATGGTTTCCTCCCTGCCGAACCGGCGGGACGCGCCGATCGTCAGCGAGGGTATCATCCATCCGGGCGGGGTTGGAACAGGCTGAGCCTGCTTCTGCGCCGCCTTCGTCGCGCCGGCGGCTCGGATCAGAAATCCAGATCGGCGTAGTGCGCGGGCGGGGTGAAGCCGGGCATGCGGTCGGCGAGGATGGCGCGGAAGCTCGGCCGGCTCTTCATGCGCGCATACCATTCGCGCACTGCGGGCGTTGCGCTCCAGTCGACGTCGCCGGTGAAGTCGAGCACCGAGAGATGCGCCGCGGCAGCGAAATCGGCCAGCGAGATGCTCGCCCCGGCCAGCCATTTCCGCGTCTCGGCGAGCCAGCCGATATAGTCGAGATGGTGGCGCAGATTGGCGTAGCCGGCGCGCAAGGCTCCCGCCTCCGGCTGGCCGCGGCCGGCGAGTCGCTTGAGATGCTTCTCGCCGAGCAGGTTGCGCGTCACTTCCTGGTCGAACTTGCCATCGAACCAAGCCGCCAGGCGGCGCACTTCGACCCGCTCGGCCAGCGTGCGTCCGAGCAGCGGCAGGTCGGGATAGGCCTCGTCGAGATACTCGCAGATCGCCCAGGAATCGGCGATGACCAGGCCGTTATCCTCGATCAGCGTCGGCACCGTGCCGGCCGGGTTGAGGTCGAGATATTCGGGCTTCCGCTCCCAGGGGCGCTCGAGGCGGAGCTCGAAGGGCAGGCGCTTCTCGGTCAGGACGAGACGCACCTTGCGCGAGAACGGGCAGATCGGGAGGTGGTGGAGAATACGCATGCCGGGCGGTTACTGCACCGGCACCCTCCGGGGCAAGCCATGCGTGCCATGCGCGCGCCGGCGCGTGCGATCTTCCTCGGCCATGGCGACCACGCGCTCGGCGTTGCCGCGCCAAGTATAGTCGCGCGCGGTGATCTCCGCCCGCGCGGCGGCACCGAGACGGGCGCGCAGCGCGGCGTCGGTGGCCAGACGCGCGATTGCCCGGGCCATCGACGTGGGCTCGCCGGGGTCGAACAGCAGCGCGGTGCGCTCGTGTTCGAGGATTTCCCGCAGATTGGGCTGGTCCGGGGCGACGATGGCGCAGCCCGCGGCCATGTATTCGAACAATTTCAGCGGCGAGGCATAGGCCACCGCGCTCGGCTGCAAGGCGATGTCGAAGCCGGCGAGCAGCCCGGGCACGTCCTCGCGCGGCGCCAGCCCGGCGAAGCGCACCCGCGTGCCAAGCCCCAGCGCCGCCGCCTGCGCCTCCAGCTCCGCGCGCGCCGGCCCCTCGCCGACCACCACAAGGTCGAGGCTCGCCGAAGCCGGTTCGGCCAGGCTGGCGATGACCCGATCCAGCCCATGCCAGGGGCGGACGAAGCCGATGAAGCCGAGTACCACGCGCCCGCCAGGATCCGGCTCTGCCCGCGGTCCGAAACGGGCCGGCACGATGGCGTTCGGAATGACGGCGATGCGCTCCCGCGCCACCCCTTCGCGCGCGATCATCTCGCGCAGCACCCCGGTGACGGCGTAGACGCGGTCCGCGGCGCGCCAGACGAAGCGCTCCGCCCAGCGCGCCAGGGGCTTCAGGCGCAGGCCGCCGAAGCGGCTGCGCTCCTCGGCGAGCGGCGCGTTCACCTCGAGGTGGAAGACCACCCCGAGCCGGCGCGCCAGCACCGCGCCGGCTAGGTAATAGAGATTGTAGCGCTCGTAGATCAGCTCTGGCTGGAACGCGCGCGCCGCGGCGGCGAGGCGGCGATAGGCGGGGCCGTTGTAGACCAGCTCCGCCAGCTCGCCGAGCCAGCCGGGGAGCAGGCGGCGAAGCAGCGGCACCAGCCGGCTTTCGCCACCGAACCCCGCAGCGGCGTAGAAGCTCGGTCCGACCACGAGCACCTCATGCCCCGCCTCGCGCAGCGCGGCGACGAGTTCCTCGACATGCACGCTCTGCCCGTCGCGGGACTGGATGCGGTGACTGTAGAGAATGCGCATCACCGCGGCTCCGCGATCGCGTGATCGGGTCGCACGGCGTGGCGCAGCCGGCCGAGCGCGTGCCGGGCGAGGGTGGCGAACCCGGCCGGGCGCCGCGGGTTGACCAGCAGCACGCCGACGCGCTGGCGCCGCGCGTCGACCCAGAGCTTCTTGTAGTCGTCGTCGCCGCGGCCGAAATCCAGCTCGCGCGCGCCGTCGGTCTCGATCAGGTGACGGATCATCATCGCCGTCAGCACCGTGCCCGGAGAGAGCGCCTGCTGCGCCTCGTCATGGGCGAGCTTGAGCACGCTCGCCCGCCCGCATGGCTCGCTCAGCCAGAGCTGCGCCGCGATCGGCGTGGCGCCGAGATGCAGCAGTCCCAGCCGCAGCACGCCGGCCATGGCTGCCTCGCGCATCAGCGCGGCATTGAAGTGCGGAAATGGCTCGGGCTCCTTCCAACTCCGCGCATAGACCTGCTCGAAGGCAGCGATCCCCGCCTCGAGCGCCTCGCCACCGGCGACCAGCGTGAAACCGGCCTCCGGCAGCCGTTCCCAGCGGCGCAGCTTGCGCTGGATCGTCGCGCGCAGCATGGACGGGCGGGCATTGAGATAGTGTTGCCAGGAGCCGACCGTCTCGTGCCAGTTGCCGAAATGGTGAAACCGTACCAGCACGAGCCCTGCCGCGGCGGCGCCGGCCAGCAGGTCGGCGAGGTCGCCGCGTTCGCCATCGAGCGCGTCGAGCCGCACCACCGGCCAGTGCCGCGCGAACCGGCCGAAGGCGAAGCCGACCGCGCGTCGCGCCTCGGCGGAGAGGTCGGCGGCCAGCGCGGGGGTGTAGAGGCAGCTATAGGGGCTGGTCAGGCTCTTGAGCCGTCCGCTCGCCACCTGCAGCGCCAGCACGCCGACCGGCCGGCCGCCTTCCCAGGCGAGGGCGAAGCAGGCGCGCGCGCCGGGCTCCAGCGCGTGGGCGGCGACGGTCGCGAGAAAGGCGCGGCCGAAGAAGAAATTCGCGCGCCCCGCCGCGTCCAGCAGCGCGGCGGCGGCGGGCGGCAGCGCCGAGAGATCGGGCAGCGTCTCGATCCGGACCGTGTCGGCCATCGCCTCAGCGGCTGAGCAGCAGGTAGTAGAGGCAGCCGATCGCCTCGTGCAGCGCGTAGTAGCTCATCTCCCAGCCGCTGATCCGCGGCACGTAGTCGGCGACCGCGCCGCCGGGGGCGCGGTCGAGGCGGACGGGCGCGGCCGTCGCGGTGATGCCGGCATGGGCGAAGGCGATCAGGGCCCGCCGTTCGTGCCAGGCATGGGTGACCACATACACCGAGCTGATCCCGGCCTGGCGCAGAATCGCCGCGGATTCCTCGGCGTTCTGCCAGCTATCGAGCGAGCGGGTCTCGACCCAGCGCGGCTTGACGGCGAAATCGGTGGCGAGGCTCTCGGCCATCAGCGTCGCCACCGGCGTCGGCACCTCCTCCGGCGCGCCGCCGGAGACCAACACCGGCAGCCCGGTGCGCCGGGCCAGGATGGCGGCGGCGCGGACCCGTTCGAGGGTCAGGGAGCCGACATCCACGGCAGGCCAGGCACCGTCCGCCGCCCTGGTCTCCTCGGCGCCAAGCACGACGATCGCCGCCGGTGGCGCGCCCGGTGGCGGCGTCAGCTTCAGACCGCGCTCCAGCGCCACCAGCATGCCGCCGCCGACGATCGGAAGCGACAGGACGAACAGGCCGACCAGCGCGAAGCTGCTGATCGCGCGCCCCAGCCCGCGCCATTTCCGCGCGATGACCAGGCCGGCGAGGCCGAGCGGCAACAGGTTGAGGGGCGGCACGACGACGGCGGTGGAAACGACGCTGAGCGACACTCTTCCTCCGAACTGTCGGCCCCCGACAGCCGCGCACTCTGCCCGAAGCAGGCCGCCGGCGCCAGTTCCCGCCCGCCGAGCGCGCGGATCAGGCGCCCAGCGCGCCGTCGAGCCAGAGCTGGCGCGCGGTGGCCAGGCGCGCGGCGGCGAGAATGGCACGCAGCTCGCTCGTCGCGCGCGCGAGATCGTCATTGACCACGACATGGTCGAACTCGCGGCAGTGGGACATTTCCGTGCGCGCCTCGCGCATCCGCCGGGCGATCTCGGCCGGGTCGTCGCCACGCCCGGACAGCCGCTCCGCCAGCGCCTCGACGGAGGGGGGCAGGATGAACACCCCGACCACGTCGCCTGCCAGCCCGGCGCGGAGCTGGCGATGGCCTTGCCAGTCGATGTCGAACAGCAGGTCCCGCCCCGCCGCCAGCGCCGCCGCCACTGGCGCGCGGGGGGTGCCGTAGCTGCGGCCGAAGACCTGCGCCCATTCGAGCAGCGCGCCTTGCGCCACCATGGCGTCGAATGCGGCCTGATCGCGGAAGAAATAATGTTCGCCCTCGCGCTCGCCGGCGCGCGGGGCGCGGGTGGTGACGCTGACGGAGAGGGCGAGACCCTGCTCCTCGGCGAGCAGGCGCCGCGACAGCGTTGTCTTGCCGGCGCCCGAAGGCGCGGCCAGGACCAGGCAAACGCCGCGTCGTGGCCGGGGCGGCGTCATTCGATGTTCTGCACCTGCTCGCGCAGCTGCTCGATCGCGGCCTTCAGCGCCAGCCCGGTCGCGGTCAGCGCCGGGGACGCCGATTTGCTGCACAGTGTGTTGGTCTCGCGATTGAATTCCTGCAGCAGGAAGCCGAACCGCCGGCCGATCGCGGCGCCCTCGGCAAGGAGCGCGGCGGCGGCGTCGAGATGGCTGCCGAGCCGGTCCAGCTCCTCGCGCACATCGGCGCGGGTGGCGAGCAGGGCGACCTCCTGCGCCAGGCGTTCCTCCCCCAGCGCCGGCGTGCCGGCCTCGCGCAGCAGCGCCTGCAGGGCGGCGGCGAGGCGGGCGCGCAACAGGGCCGGCTGCGCCGCCGCTTCCGCGCGCGCGGTGCCAACGAGGGCGGCGATTTCGCCGAGCTGGGCGGCGAGCACGGCGCC
>DAIDKZ010000038.1 GCA_027449745.1 Acetobacteraceae bacterium
TTCCTGATGCTTATTACCCAGGCTCGTGCAAACATGGACGGCAATAAAGGCTTCAAAGGAAAAAGCTTTGGCCCGGACTTCAAACCCTATGGGGCATGGGCATTCAAGCACATGAACAGTTATCTCCTGCAGGCGACACGCGCCTCTTTTGATGACAAAGAGAAAGAGAGCTATAAAAGCGGAAACGAAACAGAGCTTGCGAAAGCAACCAAGCATAGAATCTCTATTGGTGACGCCGCGCATCTATGCGGACCACGTTGCCGCCTATGCCGGCTGCTGCTGCCCGTCCGGCCCGGCAGACTATTGGGCCTGGGTCGGTGTCACCACCGTGCCGATTCCGGTCTGCGACCTCGTCGGCCTCACCATCCGCTGGTTCGGCTCCTGCCACGGCACGCCGGGCGCCTGGTAAGGGCGCCTCAGTCGATCTTGTTCGCCGTCAGGAACAGCGCCTTCGACAGCGCATCGAAGAACTCCTGATATGGCCGCGGGTCCGACACCGCGACGAGGTTGTATTGCGCGTTCGCCCGCACCGAAGTCTGATGCGGCCCGTGCGGGCGGACCATGATCGTCATGCGCACGACATAGCCGCCGAGCTTGGTGGCGGTGACGATGTCCAGCGTATCGTCGGCCTTGTCGATGACGAAGCCGAGATCCTGCAGCGTCGCGAGCACGGAGCGGAACACCATCTTCGTGTCGCCGGTGTCGAACATGCGCGTCTGCACCGCGCGCAGTTCCACCTGGGTTGTCTCGGCCGGAATGATCTGCGAACGCGAATCCAGCATGCATCCGCCGAGCGCCATCAGGAGCGCCCCACCCGCGAGCCGCGCCAGCCCTCGCCCGCTCATATCGCGTGCGCCTCCAGAAACGCCGATTGTGCCAGCCGGTCGAAGAACGCCTGATACAGCAATGGGTCGTCGATCGATTCGCTGCCCATCACCATCCCGCCGCCATTGCGCAGCACGCGCTGGAACGTGGCGCGCACCGTCACGCCGTGCCCGCCGCCGAGCGGGTGGGTGATGATGGAGACGCGGATCAGTTGGCGCGGCCCCCATCCGCCTGCTTGCGTGCCGAACAGCGACAACAGCGGCTGTCCGCCCACCTGGCGCGAGCCCAGCGCGCTGCGCGTCGCCGAGCCGATGATCAGCCCCGCGCCCGGGGTCGTCTCGTCGATGCTGAAGCCGAGATCCTGCAGCACCGCGGCCGAGGCGCGCAGCATCAGCTGTTCGTCGGCGGTATCGAAACGCCGTGTCTGGATCTGGCGGACTGCGAGACTGTCCGGCGGCAGCGTCAGTGCCGCCGTCTCCTGCGGCACGCTCGGCCCGCAGCCCGCCAGCCCGATCAGCCCGATCAGCCCGATCAGCCCGATCAGCACTGCACGCCGCCGCATGCGCTCAGAACGTGCTGGAGCGATACGCAAAGTCCCGCACCCGGCCGGCGTCGTCGTAATAGATCACGACCGTGAGCGTGCGCTGCGTCGTGCTCGCCGCCCCCGCGGAGTTCTCCACGCCGAGCAGCAGAATGCCGATCCCACCGGAGGACGAGGAATGCACGTAATCGGTGCCGATGCGGTCATACACCCACACCTCGCGCCGCTTGTCGTCCGTCGTCACCATGTTCGGTGCGCCCAGAGCGCGGGTCACGTCCGCCCCGCTCATGCCGACGCGGATCTCGCGCTGCACCGCGCCAAGCGTGAGCCGACCCGTCGGATCCATGCCCGCCTGCACCGAGGCCGCGTGTTCGGCGGCCGATTGGCAGCCGCCCATCAGCAGCGCCGCCAGCGCCACCACCGTCAAGCCCCGCACCTGCCGCATCCTGCTCTCTCCTGTCATTTCGCCGCTCCCGCCCCGCTCGCTGCGGGACCGCTCGCTGCCGCAGCCTCGGGCGCAGCCGCCGCGCTCCCCGCCGCATCCGGCGGCGCCGGCAGCGCTTCGAGCACCAGCGCATGCGCCAGCGGATCGAAGAAGTCCTTCTGGTAGAAGACCGGATCATCCACCTGATAGGTCCGCACCGCCAGTGCGATCATCGCGTTCGCCCGCACCACCGTCGCCGCCTCACCCTGCGGATAGAGCGAGACGGTGAGCACGAGCCGCGCCGCCTTCGTCGCCGTGACCGTGCCCGCCCCGGCCGCGACCTTGTCGATGGAATAGCCGAGGTCCTGCACCGTCGCGATCACCGTGCGCAGCATCGCCCGCCGGTCCGCGGTCTGGAACAGCCGCGATTCCATCGCCCGCAATTCCACCGCGCTCTTGCCGCTCATCACCGGCGTCGGCGTCGCGCTCTGGCAGCCGGCGAGCAGCACGAGCATGGCCAGCGCCCGCTTCACGAGGAAGGCCCGCCCACTTCGAGCGACTGGATATGGATCGCCTGGCTCATGCGGTCGTAGAAATCCTGGTAGATTTTCGGATCATCGACCAGTTCGGTGCGCCACAGCTCGCCATGATTGTTGGTGATGTAGCGATCGAACGAAACGCGCGCCTGGTCCGCCCGCCCGCCGGCATCGGGCGAGATGACGAGCGTCACATGGATGCTCTGGGTCTCGTCCCAGGTCGGGCTGTAGGGCGCGCCCAGCACCGCAAGCCCGATGGCGAGCGCCACCTGACCGGCCACCTGCGCGACCTCCTTGGCGTCGCGCTGCTTGGAGGCGACGAGCACGCCGACATCGGGCGCCGATTCCGTGATGGTGAAGCCGAGATCCTGCAGCGTCGCGGCCCCGGCGACCAGCAGCACGTTGCCCGCCGTGCCGTCGAACCGGCGCATCTCGAAGCTGCGGAGCTTCACCGCGCTTTCGGGCGGCGCGCCCAGCTTCAGCGCAACGGCATTCGGCTCCTGGCACGCCGCCAGCCCGAACAGAAGCAGCAGCCAACAGAGGCGCATCCGGGCACGTTTCCCTGGCCAATTCCTGAACCTAGGCCGCCCCCGGAAAGGCGGCAAGAATGGCTCGGCGCCCCGTCTCAGCGGTGCGTGAACATCGCCTCGATCGCGGCCACCTCCCGGGTCCGGGTCAGAGCCAGCGCGAGCAGGATGCGCGCCTTCTGCGGCGTCAGATTGTCGGCGCCGATGAAGCCCTCCGCGCGCAGGAAGCGCCGCGGCGCGATCCGCCCGCTGCCGACGCGCGAGGACTGCACCACCACCACGCCCGCGGCCCGCGCCCGGCGCAGGGCGGCAAGCTCCTCCGGCGCCGTCAGCCCGGGCGCGAACCCGGCCGAGACGATGCCCGCCGCGCCGGCGGCGACGAAGGCATCGATCGCCGCGCCATCCGCCCCGGCATAGGAATAGGCGATGTCGACGCGCGGCAGTGCCGCCAGCGCCGCGACATCGAACCCGCCCGCCTGGCGATGCGCCGGATGGCGATAGATCTGCACTCCGTCGCCATCCACCTGGCCGAGCGCGCCGAAATCGGGCGTGCGGAAAGTCTGCACGCGATACGTGGATGTTTTCGAAACCTCGCGGGCGGCGTGGATTTCGTCGTTGAGCACCACCAGCACGCCGAGCCCCGAAGCCGCCGCCGCCGCCGCCGTGCGCACCGCCGCGACCAGGTTCATCGGCGCATCACTGCCCACCGCACTGATCGGCCGCTGCGCCCCGACCACCACCACCGGTTGCGGAATCGTCAAGACCAGATCGAGGAAATAGGCGGTCTCCTCCAGAGTCGAGGTGCCATGGGTGATGACGAACCCCTCCGCTTCGCCGGCCTGCGCCGCGATCAGCCGCGCCAACGCCAGCCAATCCTCCGGCCCGATCGCCGAGGACGGTACGGCGCGGTAATCCACGGCGCGAACCGCCGCGAACCGCTCCACCTCCGGCACCCGCGCCAGCACCGCCGCCATCGCGAGCCGCGTGCCATAGTCCGGATAATCCAGAACATCGAGCGAATCCGCGCCAACCGAGGCAATGGTGCCGCCGGTGCCAATGACGAGAATGCGCGGCTTGGCCATGATCCGTTTCCCTCACTGGCACGGAGCAAAGCCGATGCTTGGCGGGGAGACAAGGGTGGGCAAAAAAGCGCGGGGTGCGGGGTGCGAAAATCGGGGGGGTGATTGCCACCGCTCAGGACCCTGGCCATGATCGGGCAAACCGGCAGCCGGTGGGCCACGATCCGGGGTGAATTTCGCGGCGACGATGACCATCAAGGCCACGCGCCGCGATCAACGGGAGGAACGAATGATGCCGATCGATCGTCGCCTGGTGCTGAAAGCCGCCGCGGCCGTCGCCGCGCTGGGGCCCGCGCTCGCCGCGGCCGAAGACATGCCGGGCGTGTCGGACACCGGGATCAAGATCGGTTCCACGACCTCGCTGTCCGGGCCGGTCTCGGCGCTCGGCGTCGAAGACCGGCTTCTCGAAGCCTATTTCAAGATGATCAATGAGCAGGGCGGCATCGCCGGGCGGAAGATCGATTTCATCTATTACGACGACGCCTTTCAGCCGCCCAAAACCGTGGAGATGGTCCGCCGCCTGCTCGAAAGCGACCGCGTGAGCTTCCTGTTCAACATGCTCGGGACGGCGCCGAACTCCGCCGTCGTGGACTCCATCAATCGGGCGAAGGTCCCGCACCTCTTCCTGTCCGTCAACGGCTCGAAATGGGGGGACTACAAGCGCTATCCATGGACAATGGGTTTCGCGCCCTCCGCGCGCACCGAAGCGCAGGTCTACGCGAAATACGCGCTGCAACAGAAGCCGGATGGCCGCTTCGCCGTGCTCTATCAGAACGACGATCTCGGCAAGGATTACCTCGCCGGCGTGCGGGACGTTCTGGGAGACCAGTTCGGCAAGCGCGTCACCGCGGTTGCGCATGAGGTCAGCGCGCCAACGGTCGATTCGGAGATCATTTCCCTGCAGGCGTCCGGCGCGGATTTCTTCCTCGCCGGTTCGACCGCCAAATTCGTCGCCCTATCCATCCGCAAGACCCACGAGCTCGGCTGGAACGCCACCCGCTTCATCGCCAGCGGCGCCGCCTCGATCAACGGCGTCCTCAAACCGGCCGGGTTCGACCACGCCGTCGGCGTCATCTCATCGGCCTATCTCAAAGACCCGAGCGATCCGGCCTGGGCGAACGACACGGGCATGGCCGAGTATCTCGGCTTCATGAAAGACCGGTTCCCGAGCGGCAATCCGAGTGACGTCTATTGCGTCTACGGCTACACCGTGGGGCTCGTGCTGATGCAGGTGCTGAGGCAGGCGGGCAACGATCTGTCGCGCGAAAACATCATGCGCCAGGCGGAAAATTTGAAAGACCTCGAAGTGCCGACCCTGCTGCCG
>DAIDKZ010000039.1 GCA_027449745.1 Acetobacteraceae bacterium
GGTCGGCGTCGAGGGCTGAGCGGCCGGACCCGCGACAGAGAGGGAGCCGCACAACCGGCTTCCTCTGCCCGCGGTTTCAGGCTAGACCGTCCGCCAGCGGGACCCGTAGCTCAGCTGGATAGAGCGTCGCCCTCCGAAGGCGAAGGTCGCACGTTCGAATCGTGTCGGGTCCGCCAATCATTCGGTATTGTGTAGCATGCGCCACAAGGCCGACCAATCCCAACATCTAGGTCCAATGCGCCGCTTTTAATCATCATGGAAGGCCGGAGCCGGACGGTGTGCCCCGGGAACGGAGGGGTGGTGTCCCGGCTCACATGCAGACTTCGTTCGTGTTGGAGGTCGGCCGCATCGTGAGAGACGTCGATTGGCCGACATCACGAAAAAGATGCGAGGAAAAATGGATTACATATACATAGATAATTCAAATCTTTACATCGAAGGTCGCCGCGTCAGTGCTGTTGCTCAAGGGCTCGCCGACAACATTGTCCAAGCGATGAAGGATGGGGTATTTGACCAAGGCTACACCATCAGCTTCGGAAAGCTGCACGAGTTCGTCTGTGGGACGGACAAGAAACAGATCAAGCGTGCGGCGCTTTTCGGATCTAGGCCACCGCCGAATGACGGTATCTGGCAGTATGCGAAGCGGGCCGGATTCGAGCTTCACCTTGAAGATCGGAACTACGCCAACAAGGAAAAGAGGATCGACACGGGCATCGCCACACTGATGACGAAGGATGCGTATAAGAGCGACGGCTACAAGAATGGCAAGCCCGACCAGGACACCTTCGTTCTCGTTGCCGGCGACAGCGACTACGTACCGACGATCAAGGAGCTTCAGCAGGACGGGTTCGTCGTCGAAGTTGTCTTCTGGAACCATGCCGCACGGGAACTCCGAGAGGTAGCCTCAAAATTCATCGGCCTCGATCAATACTTGGAAAATCTGCGGCTCTGACGGTGCGGGCGGGGTGATCCGCTGCGCGAGTTCTTGTTAGGCGTTTGGGTTCAATGCCATGCCGCGCATGTGGCCGACTCTCTGGTGCGATCAGCTCGAGAAAAGAACTACATCGAAATTTTAGTGATCGTCGCTATCGACCGTGATCCGCCAACAAGTCCAGCGAGCCGCCTCGAAGACGGGCCTCCGCTCGGCGGCCCGTCCGGCGCCGGCACTCACCCCCGCCGCAGCGCCGGCCAGGGCCGGGTGTCCACCACCTCGGCGGCCCTGGTCCAGCCGCGCCGGGCCTGATCGACGCCGTAGCGCAGCAAGCCGAGCTCGGCGGGGCTGTGCGCGTCGGTGGAGATCGCGAGCTTGACGCCGATCTCCTTCGCCAGCGGGCAATGTGCGTCGTTCAGGTCGAGCCCGTGCGCCATGCCGCGGAGGTGGCGTGGCGGTCGTCGCTCCGGAATGGTCCCCGGCCGGGCGTAGCCGAATCGGCGCCGGTCGGCGGCAAGTAGGCGGCCCGTATCAGGCGGCGGTATCGATCACACGAAGATGGCCACGCGGCTGGCCCTTCGTTCTGGGCCGGACCACGATATCCACATCCTGGCCGAGTGCGGTCAGGCAGCGAAGTAGCCGGTCGCTGGAAAAGCCGGTCAGACGGCCGTTCATCAGCGCGGAGATTTTCGGCTGATCGAGCCCGACCAGCCGGGCGGCCTCGGCCTGGGTGAGGTGCCGGCGCTTGATCGCGTCCCGGATGTGGACGGCAAGCTGCGCCTTGGCCAGTTCCTCCTCGGGCTCGGCGACGCGGAGATCGGCGAACACGTTGCCAGAGCCTTGGGTCACCGCGATGTCGTCGTCGTGCTGGCCAGCCATTGCTCGTGATCCTCTCTCGCCCGCTTGAGCCGCTGCTCGATCAGGGCGATCGCGTGGCGCGGCGTGGCGATGCCGCTTTTCGCTTTCTTCTGGAAGGCATGAAGGACATAGACCGCGCCCGCGAAGCGCACCGTATAGACGGCGCGGTAGGTGTCGCCGTCATAGTCGTCCACCACCTCCAGCACACCGGCGCCGCCGAAGCCCCGGAGCGGCTTGGCCCAGGGCGCCTTGCGGCCGAGCTGCGCCTCCCACAGCGCGCCGCCGACCCGGAGGCGCACGGGTTCCGGAAACGCCCGCACGTCCTCGCGGCTCGACCCGATCCAGCGCACCGGTTTGGGATGCGGCTCATCGTCGGCCACCACGTCACCTCGTCATGCTATAAATAGCATGGGGCCGATCCCGATGCCAGAGGGCGAAGGCGGGATGCCGATGTGTGTCGCGTCCTGCGCCTCCGCTCACCCCCGCCGCAGCGCCGCGCGGAGCGCCGGCAAGGGCCGGGTGTTCACAACGTCGGCGGCGCTGATCCAGCCGCGCCGGGCCTGATCGACACCGTAGCGCAGCAAGCCGAGCTCGGCGGGGCTGTGTGCGTCGGTGGAGATCGCGAGCTTGACGCCGATCTCCTTCGCCAGCCGGCAATGCGCGTCGTTCAGGTCGAGCCGCTCGGGCTGGGCGTTCACTTCGAGGCAGCAATTGCGCTCCCGGGCCGCGCGCATCACCCGTTCCATGTCCAGCGCATAGCCGGGACGCCGGCCGATCATCCGGCCGGTGGGATGGGCGAGAATGCTCACGAACCGGTTGTCCATCGCGCGCAGCACGCGCTCGGTCTGCCGCTCCGACGGTAGGTCGAAATGCGAATGGATCGCCGCGACCACGAGATCGAGCCGGGAAAGGATCTCGTCCGGCAGATCGAGGCTCCCATTCTCGAGAATATCCACCTCGATGCCGGCGAGCACGGTGAAGTCGCGCAGGGTGGCGTTCAGCGCCGCGATCGCGGCGATCTGCCGCGCCAGGCGTTCGGGGTCGAGCCCGTGGGCCATGCCGAGGCTCCGGCTATGGTCGGTCACGGCGATGTAGGCGTGCCCCAAGGCCTGCGCCGCCGCGGCCATCGCTGCGATATCGGCCCGTCCGTCGCTGGCGTCGGTATGCACGTGCAGGTCGCCGCGGAGATCGCCGAGCGTGACCAGCCGCGGCAGCCCTCCGGCCTCCGCCGCCTCGATCTCGCCCTGGGCTTCGCGCAGTTCCGGCGGAATGGAGGTGAGCCCGAGCGCGCCATAGAGCTCGGTCTCGGTCCGCCCGGCGAGACGGCGGCGGCCTGAGAACAGGCCGTATTCGCTGAGCTTGAGCCCGCGCGCCAGGGCGCGGCGGCGCAGCGCGATGCTGTGCGCGCGCGAGCCGGTGAAGTAGCACAGCGCGGCGCCGAAGCTCGCCGCGGGCACGACGCGCAGATCCACCTGCAATCCGCCGCGCAAACGGACCGTCGCCCGGGTCTGGCCGCGCTCCATCACGCGGGCCACGTCCGCGTAGGCGACGAACCGGTCCATCACCGGTCCCGCTTCCGCCGCTTCGGCGACGATATCGAGGTCGCCGACCGTCTCCCGGCGCCGGCGCAGGCTGCCGGCGAGTGCGGCCTGCCCGATCCCAGGGGCGCCGCGCAGCCAAGCGAGCAGCGCCGTCGCGACCTGCTCGGCGAGGTCCAGCCGGAAGCGTTGCTGCTGCAGCGCGCCTTCGGCGAGGCCGCGGAGGATGGTCTTTTCCAGGCCCGGTCCGAAGCCCGGCACGGTGCGCAGCG
>DAIDKZ010000040.1 GCA_027449745.1 Acetobacteraceae bacterium
ATTCGTTCCAGCCGCGGAAAGCAATATCGGGATGGGCGTGGTAGCGGGCGAGGCGCGCGCGCAAATCACCCTGTTCATACGCCACCCGCGCCGCCGCGATCGCTTCCAGCGAGACGTCCTCGACGAAGAAATGCGGCGCGATCAGCACTAGCCCGGTCAGGCGCGGATCCGCTCCCTCTTGCCGACCCGCGGCGATGGAAGCGATCGAGGCTCCATCGGAATGGCCGAGCAGCACGTGCGGGCCGATGCCGGCCGCGTCCAGCACCTGGGGCAGGACCTCCAGCGCCTCCGCATGCATGTAGGTGAGCGGCCAGGGCAGCGGCCGCGGGTCCGAGCTGCCATAGCCGAACCGCGAGAACGCGAACACGGCGCGCCCGGTGGCGGCCGCGAGCCGGGCAGGAAAATCGCGCCACAGCCCTACCGAACCCAGCCCCTCATGCAGCAGCACCAGCGTCGGCGCCGCCCGCTGCTCCCCCCACCACGCCGCCTCCAGCCGCGCGCCCTCCACGACGAGCATCACCGGCCGCATCGGCGGCAGGCTCATTCCCACGCCCCGGCCCGCAGCTTGAAGCGCTGGATCTTGCCCGTCGCGGTCTTCGGCAGGCTCTCCACCAGTTCGATCCAGCGCGGATATTTCCACGGCCCGATCCGCTCCTTCACATGCTCCTTGAGCAGCTCGCGCAGGGTCGCAGGATCGATCGGGCTGTCCTCTTTCAGGACGACGAAGGCCTTGGGCTTGATCAGCCCATCGGCATCGGCCTGCCCGATGACCGCGGCCTCCAGCACCGAGGGGTGGGAGATCAGCGCCGCTTCGACCTCGAAGGGTGAGACCCAGATGCCGCTCACCTTGATCATGTCGTCGGAACGGCCGCGATAGTGGTAGAAGCCCTCGGCGTCGCGCAGATAAGTGTCGCCGGTATAGGTCCACTCGCCGCGGAAGGTGCGGCGGCTCTTGGCCCGCTGGTTCCAGTAGCCGTCGGCAGCCGAGTCGCCGCGGACGATGAGCTCACCCTCCTGCCCGTCCGCCGCTTCGGCGCCGCTCTCGTCGATGATCCTGAGCTCATAGCCCGGCACCGCGCGGCCCGACGTGCCGTAGCGCACCTCGCCCGGCCGGTTGCTGATGAAGATGTGCAGCAATTCGGTCGAACCGATGCCGTCAAGAATATCCACCCCGACGGTCTCGCTCCAGCGCCGCCCCACGGTCTCGGGCAGCGCCTCGCCAGCGGAGATGCAGCGGCGCAGCCGGTCCGACCCCGCGCCGGGCCCGAGCCCCGGATGGGCGAGCAGCGCGGCGTAGAGCGTCGGCACCCCGCCGAAAATGCTCGGCCGATGGCGGCGCATCGTGGCGAGCACCGCCTCCGGCGTCGGGCGATCCGGCAGCAGCACCGCCTGGGCGCCGACCGACATCGGGAAGGTCATGCCATTGCCGAGCCCATAGGCAAAGAACAGCTTGGCGGCGGAGAACATGACATCGTCGGGCGCGATCCCCAGCACCTGGCGCGCGTAGGTATCCGCGGTGGCGCGCAGGCTGGAATGGACGTGCTTCGCGCCCTTCGGCGCCCCGGTCGAGCCGGAGGAGTACAGCCAGAAGGCGACCTCGTCGGCGGCGGCAAAGACCGGCGCCAGCGACGTTGGCCCATCGGCGAGGAACGCGCTCCAGCCGATCGCCCGCGGATCACCGCCGATCTCGGCCGCACTGCCATCGGGCGCGGCGACGATGATGCGGCGCAGATCGGGCAGCAGGCCGAGCACGGAACCCAGCGCCGGCAGCAGCGGCGCGGAGACGACCAGGGCCTCGGCGCGGCAGTCGGCGAGGATATAGCCGATCTGCTCGGGGGTGAGCAGCGTGTTGATCGGCACCGGCACGACGGCGGCGCGAATCGAGCCCCAGAACGCGGCGGGAAAATCGATGGTGTCGAGCAGCAGGAGCCCCACCCGGCGTTCCCGGCCGATGCCGCCCGCGCTCAGGGCAGCGGCAAACCGGCAGCTCGCCTCGGCCAGCGCGCCATAGGTGAGGCTGCGCCAGGGGTCGGCAAAGGCGAGACGCGCGGCGCGCCCCTCGCGCAGATGCCGGTCGAGGAGGAACTCCACCGCATTGCCGTTCTCGGTCCCTGCCGCCAGCATCATCGTCTCCTCTCCGGCGCGCGCCCCGCGCCTATAGCGGCACGCCCGCGAGGTTTCGGCTGGTGCGGATGGTCTGCAGCGTCTGCACCCGGCTCACCCGCTCCGCGCCCGTCAGCCTCTGGGTGAGCTGGTTTTCGTGCGCCGTATCACGCGCCACCAGCCGCAGCAGGAAATCGCCGCCACCGCGAATCATGTGGCACTCGCGAACCTCCGGCCAAGATGCGACCATGCGCTCGAACTCGGCCAGCACGCTCTCCTTCTGGCTTTCCAGCCCGACGATCGCGAAAAACGTGATCTCCCACCCGAGCTTCTGCGCGTCGGTCTCGGCGTGATAGCCGTGGATGATCCCGGCTTGTTCGAGCCGGCGCACCCGGCGCAGGCAGGGCGGGGGGGAAATGCCGGCGCGCTGGGCCAGTTCGACATTCGTAATGCGCCCGTCCGCCTGCAATTCGGCGAGGATGCGGCGGTCGATATCGTCCAGTTCGGCGAAGGTGAGATCCGGCATGGCCATCGTTGCGCCGGCACCGACCGGTCGCGTTTCCTCCCTTGTCGTAGCGGCGAAATTATATTGCGCCGACGGCCCCGGCAAGGCCCGCGTTGCCGCCGCGCTGGGCTCGCGCGTTGCGCCGTCGCGGCCACGAATCGGTCCTTGATTTCCGCCGACGACCAGCGCATACGTCGGAGACGGCACTTTTCGTGTTGGGCTTACCGTTATCTGTCACGCACAAACGTGTCTGCTCGGTCCCCAAGCCTAGAAAAGCATTTCGGGTCGTAATTCCGCGACTCGCCGCGTTGTGTTGGAGACCGATTTATGTCCACCGGTACTGTCAAGTGGTTCAACGCCCAGAAGGGCTATGGCTTCATCCAGCCGGATGATGGCTCCAAGGATGTGTTCGTGCACATCTCCGCCGTGGAGCGTTCCGGCATCGGCCGCCTGAACGATGGACAGAAGCTGTCCTACGATCTCGAGCGCGGCCAGCAGGGGAAGGTCTCGGCGACCAATCTGCGCGCCGTCTAAGCCTTCCCTGCGCCGACCAGATCCCGGCATCGCCATGCGGCGGTGCCGGGATTTTTGCGTTCACTTGTGGCGCATCGTCACGCCGAGCTTCTGCATCTGCTCGACGACCGCCTTGGCGCCCACATTGCCGGCCTCGGCAAGGCGCACCGTCTCGCCAGCGAGCAGATCGAGCTGGGCGCGCAATTTCTGCCCCTGCTCCATCGCCGGCATCTGCGCCGCCTGGATGGTGGCGAGGTTCGAGCGTTCGCGCAGCATCTGCTGGGCCTGGAACGCCGTGATGGCGAAGAAGGCGAGGCAGATCAGCGCCACGGGAACTTCGAGACCGACGCGGATGCGCGACATCATCAGGGCTTTCCCGCGGGCGGTGCGGCCGGAGCGGCGGCGGAGGGCTCCGTCGGCGTCGGGCCTGGTGCCGCACCAGCCCCCGCCGGCGCGGGCGGGTTCGGCGCGTAGTTCACTCCGGCGCGCGTCAGAAGCGCCTGGATCTCGGTGTTGTTGTTATTCACGGCCTCGCCCACGAGCGCCCGGATCAGCGCGTTGTCGAGGCTTCCCGCCTGCCCGTTCTGGCTGATGAATTGCTGGCGCGCATTGGCCTCTGTCCGCGCCTGCTCGTTACCGAGCGCAAGCACCATGTTGACGACGACGAGCACCAGGCTCGCCGCCGCCAGCGCGGTTGCGACCCAGACCACGCCGGAGGTTGCCTCCGCCGTGGTCGGGCCGCGCGGGCTACGGACCTCGCTCAACCGCCGCGCCGCCGGCGGGCGAAGCCGAGCCCAACCAGGCCGGTGCCGAGGATTGCCAAGGTGGCGGGCTCGGGAACATTGGTGCCGCCGCCGGACACCGTCGCATCGATGGTGAGGAACACAGGCAAGGCCTCGCTGTAACCGCTGGCATTATAGCCGGTTGCCGCCAGTTGCACAGTCTCCGCGTAGCTGCCGATCTGCGTCGGGTCGAAGCCGATCGAGAGCAGCTGCGACTGCTGCCCGGCGCCGAGGCCGTTGAAACTGTCGGGCAGCCAGGGCAGCGAGAACCCGCTGCCGCTGACCAGGCTGAAGCTGCCCTTGAGCAGGTCGGACAGACCGCTGGCCGCGTTGTAGGCGTAGAGCGAGGAGGTCTGCGAGGCACTGTTCAGCGCCAGCGTGCCGAGATCGAGGGTGAAGTGGTTGCCGCTCTCGGTCAGCGCCCCCGCGCCGGCGGACTTCCCGAACGCCGCCTGCGCGTAGTTGTTGACCTGGGCGCTGAGGCTGATCGGCCCGGTGGTCAGCCCCACATCGGCGAGGTCGGAGTCGTGGCTCGCCAGCGCCAGTTGAGCCTGGCCGGAGAACATCCCCGAGCTCTTGGTATCGAGCCCGATCGTCAGCGACGAATTGTTGGTCGCCCCCGCCGCGACCCCGGCGCCGAGGGTCCCCGCGCCGTTGAACGCCGTGCCGGTCACCGAGGAGAACCCGCCGACCAGCGTGTCGTTCAGCGCCGTCACCGCCGCCGCGTTGCCCACCGAGATCGCCTGCGGCCCGACCACGTCACCCACATGCACGATGCCGAAATTCACCGCGCTCGTGTTCACCTGCGCCACCGCCGGCGTGTAGACCTTGCCGGTGACGGTCACCGCCTGCGAGCCGACCGAGACCGGCGCGCCGCCATCGATGCCCTGGCCGTTGGAGGCGAAGCCGACGGTCGCGGTGCCGCTGATGAGCCCGGCGGTCGCCGTCGACAGGGCGACCTTCAGGCTGGAGGCGTCCGTTGACCCGGCAGCAAGCTTGCTGATGCTGCCACTCGCGCTCGTCACCGCCGGCGTCGTCGCGGTGATCGAAGCGTCGAGATTCTCCGAGAACCCGTCGGCGGCGGCGGTGTTCGTCACGCTCAGCGCGCCGGCCAGCGTGCCGCCGACGCGCGTCGCGCCGAGCGAGGTCGGCGAGGACGCCGACCCGGAGGCGAGGCGATAGACATTGCCCTGCACGGCGACATTGGTGTTGCCAAGATCCGTCACCGTGCCGC
This sequence comes from Acetobacteraceae bacterium, assembly GCA_027449745.1. Classification (GTDB taxonomy): domain Bacteria; phylum Pseudomonadota; class Alphaproteobacteria; order Acetobacterales; family Acetobacteraceae; genus JAJZVV01. The sequence goes on from DAIDKZ010000040.1 coordinate 5,138, forward strand.
CCGTGAAGGCCGTGCCGTCGGATTTGAAATCCACCACCGCGTTGCCGGTTTTCGCGCCGGCCGTCGTCGTGTCGATGCCGACCTGGATGCCGGTGGTGTTCGTCTGACCGGCGGCGAGGGAGCTGCCGGGCGAGCCGAAGCCACCCGAGGCGGTGATGCCGGTGCCGGTGGTGCCGACGACGCTGCCGATCAGCCCTTCGGAGAAGGCACTCACCGGGGCCGCGTTGGTCACGCTCAGCGCCGTCGCGCTCGGCGTGGTGCCGATGCGGACATTGCCGAAATCCACCGGCTGCGCGTTGTTGATCTGCGCCACCGCTAGATTGGTGATGGTCGCGGTCACTGACCCGCTCACGGCCGGGTTCTGCGTCGCCAGCTTGGTGTTGCCGAGCCCGTCGATGCTGCCGTTCGAGTCCTGCAGGATGGCGATGTTGCCGCTGATGGTGCCGACGCTCGCGGTGTTCACCGAGACCTTCATGCTCGTGGCGTCGGTTGCACCGGCGGCCAGGTTGGTGATCGAGCCCGAGAAGGTCGGGTTGATCGTCCCGCCGCTGTTCGTGTAGGCGCCGAACGCGCTGTCCAGCCCTTCGGTGAAGTTTCCGGTGGGCGCGATGTTGCTGATGCTGATCGCCTGGCTGACGATGCCGGACCCGGCATGCAGCACGCCGAGATTGATCGGGGCGATGGTGTTCGACTGGGCGAGATTGTAGCCGGTTCCCGTCACCGTCACGCTTTGCGACGCCAGACTGGTCTTGCCGAGCCCGCTCGTCCCCTGGCCGTCGGAGACCAGACCGAGCGTCACCTTGCCGGTTTCGACGCCGGCCGTATTGCCGTTCAGCCCGACCGTGATCGCCGAGTTGTTGGTGTTGCCGGCAGCGAGCAGGCTGATCGCGCCACCGTTGGAGGTCGCCGCGCCGGTCGTGCCAGCGACGGAGGCATTCAGCCCCTCCTGGAAGGCCGCGTTGGTGATGGTGCTGTTGCTGATCGACAGCGCCACCTGGGAGGGCGCGGCGCCGACATGGAAATTGCCGAGATTGACCGGCTGCGTCGTGTTCAGCGTCGGATTGGCGTAGTCGTAGGCGGCGCCGTTCACGGCGACGGTGACCGGCCCGACATTGTCGAAGTTGGAGACGACCTTGAAGCTCTGCCCCGAGAGCGCGCCGCCGGCGGTGGGATTGTAGCTGTAGTTCACCGCCGCCGAACCGCCGAGCCCGACCGGGCCGAAATTCTGCGCCGTCAGCGCGAAGGCCGGGTTGCTCAGCCCCGTCGTTTGCACCGCGCCGCGGATCTGCGGCCCGCTCGTTCCGGTGTTGTTGATGTCGAAGCTGCCGTTGTTCGTGCTGCCGACATGCACGTTACCCAGCGTGAGCGACGCGCTGGACCCGCCGGTGATGCCGGTGCCCGTCACCGTCATGCCGACATTGCCGGCGGCCAGGATCTGGCCCGTCCCGGTGACGTTGGCGTGGTTGTTGAAGCCGTTGCCGACGCCGAAATTGGCGTTGGTGTAGTCCTGGCTGACGGTAATGCTCTGCGCGCCGAGATTGAGATTGGCGCCATTGTGGGTCAGCGAGCCAGTGGTCGAGCCGGTCTTGGCGTTGCTGAGATCGAGCGATGCACCCGCGTCGATCTGCAGCGTGCCGGATCCGCTCACCCCCTGGCGGAGCGCCAGCGTGCCGCCAGTCGCCTCGACCAGCCCATCATTGCTGAGCTGTGCCCCACTGGCGGAGTGGATCGTGCCGTTGCCGGTGATGCTCCCGGTCGCCGTGTTCGACAGCGCTCCGAGCCCATAGACATCGGCGCCGTTCATCGTCACCGCGCCGGCGTTGGTGAGCGTGCCACCGACGGCGAGCTTGTCGCCCGCGGTGCCGAGGCCGAGCGCGCCGCCCTGGTTGACGGCGACGCTGGCGCCGACGGTGAGGCTCTGCGGCGTCGCCGCCTGGTACTGCAGCGTGTTGCCGGATTTGACGGTGAGGCTGTTCACCGTCGCGTCCTGCGCCAGGGTGACGTTGCCGTTGCCGGTGTTGCCGATCGTCACGTCCGAGGTCGGCGCGGGAACGCCGTTGTCCCAGTTCCCGGCGGTACCCCAGGTGCCGGCGCCGGTGTTCCAGTTATCGGTATGGTTGGCCGGCGTATTGACGACCTGGAGCTGCACGTTGCCGGCGGTGTCGTTGTAGGAGGCCTGCAGGGTGAGCCCGTTGCCGAGATCGACCGAGGTGCCGTTGCCGGTGTGGCCGTTATAGGAGAGCGACCCGAACAGCCCATACAGGTCGCGCGAGCCGAACGTCACCGTCGTGAAGCTCTGGCCGGCGGCGAAATTGAAGCCGTTGGTGGTGATCGGCGAGAGCGTGCCCCCCTTGAGGTTCACCTCGTTGCCGGCGGTCACGGCCAGCACGCTGGACTGGCCGGCACCGGTTCCCTGGATGAGCGTATTCACCGTACCGCTGGCCAGGTTCTTCAGGCTGCCATTGACGGTGAGGGTCCCGACCTGGTTGTTCTCGAAGAATCCACCGCCGATGCTGGCGCCATTGGTCAGCGCGCCGTTGACGGTGCCGCTGCCCTGCATCGTGCCGCCAGCATTGGTGACGGTGGCCGCGGTCAGCGTACCGCTGAGGTTCGTCAATCCGGCGGTCTGGGTATAGGCGTTGCCACCGCCGACGGTGAACACCGCGTTGGCGCCGATATTCACCGTCCCCGACGTGGTCGTGCCGCCGGTGGTCGTCAGATTGGCCTGACCGGCCGGGTTCGAACCATTGCCCGTGACCGCGACGACGCCGCTATTGGTCAGCGTGCCGTTGATGGTGAGCAGATCGGACTTGCTCATCCCGCCATTGCCGACGCTGATGCCGCCGTCGCCGAACGAGCCGCCGGACGTGTTGACCACGTTGCCGCCGATCGAGACATTGCTGCCGCCCTGGCCGCCATAGGCATCCACCTTCAGCCGCGCCGAACCGCCGCTGATCGTCAGCCCGTTGCTGGTCGTCACGCTGGCGCCGTCGCGCAGGTCCAGCAGCCCGTTCGAGCTGATCGTCGACAGCGTCGACAGCGCGCTGTTCGACCCGGTCTTGCCCGCGATCTGGGCAAAGGCGTTGGCGCCGTCCAGATTGAGCCCACCCGAATTGCTCGCCCCGTCGCCGATCTGCGTGATCGCCCCGCTGCCCCAGGTGAGGCTCGCCCCGCCGGCGTTGCCGACGATGTTGTATTGCCCGGTCAACGTCGAAGGCGCCGCCCCCGTCACATTGATCTGACCCGTCGCTCCGGCGGTGTTGCCGCCGGTCACATTGGTGATGCCGCCAGTGTTGGTCAGAGTGCCGTTGATGGTGAGCAGATCGGACTTGCTCATGCCCCCGCCACCAACCGAGATACCGCCATCGCCGAACGAGCCGGCGGACGTGTTGACCACGTTGCCGCCGATCGAAACGTTGCTGCCGCCCTGGCCGCCATAGGCGTCCACCTTCAGCCGCGCCGAACCGCCGCTGATCGTCAGCCCGTTGCTGGTCGTCACGCTGGCGCCGTCGCGCAGGTCCAGGATGCCGTTGGAGGCGATGGTGGAGAGCGACGACAGCGCGCTGTTGGAACCGGTCTTGCCCGCGATCTGGGCAAAGGCGTTGGCGCCGTCGATGTAGAGCCCGCCGCCGTTGCTGGCGCCGTCGCCGATCTGCGTGATCGCCCCGCTGCCCCAGGTGACGCTCGCCCCGCCGGCGTTGCCGACGATGTTGTATTGCCCCGTCGCCGTCGAGGGCGCCGCTCCCGTCACATTGATCTGGCCCGTCGCTCCGGCGGTGTTGCCGCCGGTGACGCTGGTCGTGCCCCCGGTGTTGGTCAGCGTGCCGCCGATCGAGAGTCGACTCGCGCTGGCCATGCCGCCGTTGCCGACCACGACTCCGGCCGACCCGAACGGACCACCGGACGCGTTCACCAGCGCACCGTCGATCGTCACCTGGCTCCCGCCCCCGTTATAGGGATCGACGGCGAGCTGGCCAGAGCCGCTGGTCACGCCGACATTGCCGGTGAAGGTGGCATTCGCGCCGCTGACGAAGTTCACAGTGGTGTTCGTCACCGTGCCGGTGCCGACGGTGATCGGCGCGACCGTGCTGAGGGTCGCGGTTCCGCCCGAGACCAGGCTGACATCGTAGGTGTTGCCGCCGCCATCATTCGGATAGAGGCCGTTGCAGCCGGACCAGTTGCCGGCGGTGGTCCAGTCACTGTTGACCGCTTGGGTGAACGAGCAGGTGAAGTTGGCCGCCGCGGCGGGCCGAATGGCGGCTGCCGTCGCCAGCGCCGTGGTGAGAGCAAACAGCGAGACACCCCAGCGGAGCGCTCCGGCATCGACCGACCGATTCCACGCCATGGCCTGCTTCCCTTCCCTTGCCGCCCGCGCGATGCAATACGGCGGTATGCGGCGTTCATAATGCGTTAACCGTCTCATGATTCGAGCGGCTTGGTCCATTGGACTTTGGTCTTAGATCAATCCCGACTTTGGTCCTGTTGACGCGCCAACGTGGTTGAGTCTTGCTAAGCTGGGCATCCGTAACGCGAGGGAGGTCGCCGGATGGACAATGATGCCCCGGTCGCCGCCAACGATCCTGTCACGCGCTTGCGCGCCGAGCAGGTTGCAGACGTGTTCAGCAACGCGCCGATGGGTGTCTCGGGCGCACTATTCGGTGGCTGGATGCTCGTCCTGTCGCTGGCGGCCGGCGCCACGCTGACGTGGCCGAGGGCACTCGCCTGGCTGGCCGCGATCTCCGCGGCGGGCGTGGCGCATCTGGTCCTGGCCGCCGCCTATCGGCGGTGCGAACCCGCCGCGTCCGAATGGCGGCGCTGGGCGCTCCCGTTCACGCTGCTCGCCTTGGCGGAAGGATTGTGCTGGGGCTATGCAGCGCTTTGGCTGGTCGATCCGGCTCACCCGCAGCAGCGACTCATTGCGATTCTCGTCGTGTGCGTCATCACCACCGGCGGGGTGTGGGCGTTCGGCACGTTCCTGCCATCGTTTCTGGCACTCTTTCTGCCCGCGATGCCGCCATACATCGTCTGGGCCCTGGTCGCCGGGAGCGACGCGGACGCGACGATCGTGCCACTCGATGTGGTCTTCAGCGTCGCCATGCCGCTGCTCGCCCGGCACGCTGCGGCGCGCTTCGCGGAATCGCAGCGGCTGCGCTTTGCCCTGGCCGAACTGGCCGAAACACTGCGCGAGCAGAAGGAGGCCGCCGAGCGCGCCATCCATGCGCGCGCCCGCTTCCTTGCCGCAGCCAGCCATGATCTGCGCCAGCCGGTGCACGCGCTCGGCCTGCTCGCCGGCGCCCTAACCGGGCGCCAGATGGACCAGGAAGCCAGGGATATCGTCGACCATATCACTGCATCGACCGCTGCGCTCGACGAACTCTTCAGCGCTCTGCTCGATATTTCGCGACTCGATGCCGGCGTCGTCGAGGTTCGGCGCGAGATGTTTCCGATCGGCCTTCTCCTCGCGCGCTTGGCCCGCGAATACGGCGCGGAAGCAGCGGCGAAGGGCCTTGTCCTGCGCGCAGTCCGCTGCAGCGCGCTGGTCGAGACTGATCCCGTGCTGCTCGAGCGGATCTTGCGGAATCTGCTGTCCAACGCCGTCCGCTATACCGAGCGCGGACGTATCCTTCTCGGCTGCCGGCGTCACGACGGCGCCATCCGCGTCGAAGTGTGGGACACCGGCATTGGCATCGAACCCGACGCACAGAGCTTGATCTTCGAGGAGTTCTACCAGATCGGAAATGCCGAGCGCGACCGCGCCAAGGGACTGGGGCTCGGGCTCGCCATCGTCCGTCGCGTCAGTGCCACGCTGGGGCTGGATCTTGCGCTCGACTCCCTCCCCGGGCAGGGCTCGGTGTTCCGCGTCAGCGTGCCGCGCGCGCGCGCCGGGCCACCCGCCACTCTGCCCGACCCGGCGGCGAGCTTCGTCGCGTCGGGCGTGGTTGCGCAATCCGCTGGGCTGATCGTCGTGGTGGACGACGAGTTGGCGATTCGCGAGGCGATGCGCCGTTTACTGGAAAGCTGGGGTCACCGTGTCCTCGCCGCCGGATCCGGAGCCGAGGCGTCGGCGCTGCTGGCAGCGGAACCGCGGCCGCCGGATGCGATTCTATGCGATTACCGCTTGCGCGCGGGCGAGGATGGGATTGCGGTGATCCTGGAGCTGCAATCGCACTACGACATCACGGTGCCCGCGGCGCTGATCACCGGCGACACGGGCCCGGAGCGTCTGCGGCAGGCGCAGGCGAGCGGCTTACTGGTGCTGCAGAAACCGCTCGGCAATGCTCGGCTGCGCGCCGCGGTTGGCGCGCTGCTGCGGGGGGCGTCGGCGCTCAGACAAGGCGCCAGCGTCGAGCCGCCGCCACCGCCTGCACCCGATTGGCCACGTTGAGCCCGCGGAAGATCGCCGAGACATGCGCCTTCACGGTCTTCTCGGAGACACCAAGTTGACGGCCGATCGCCTTGTTGGGAAGCCCGGCAGCCAGCAAGCGCAGCACCTCGACCTGCCGTTCGCTCAGGCCGTGGGTCTTCGGCGCGGCCACTCCGCCGTCGACGAGCATGGCAGGCGGAACATAGAGGTTGCCGTCCATCACGAACCGCAACGCGGCAAGCAAGGTCTGCGTATCGGCTGATTTCGGGATGTAGCCGAGCGCCCCGGCGGCGAGCGCGCCGCGCACAAGGGCCGGATCCTCGATCGCGGACAACACGATCACCGGCAGGTCGGGGCGGAGGCGAACGAAAGACTCGACCGCCGACGTCCCACCTTTGCCGTCCGGCAGCATCAGATCGAGAAGCACGACATCAAGATCCGTATGGGCGCGCGCCAGAGCCAAACCCGCCCCCGCGTCGGCCGCCTCCAGCACGGTGCCAGCCCCGGCGTGTTCGCGCAGCAACGCCGCCAGTCCGGCGCGGACCACCGGATGATCATCGACGATCAGCAGCGAAATAGACCGGTCGTCCATCCCCGCTTCCGTCCCCCCTCGACAGGACACCCGAAGACGCCCCGTGATCTCGCGACAAAGACATTATTGTCAAATCGCGAATGCCGAAGATATCCGTCCGCGTTGGGGCAGAAAATAAATATTTATTCATTTTGCGTGGGAAGGCATCGACCCGTTCATCTGCACCGTCTCGGGCACCGCCGTCGACAGGAAAAGAAAGCCCTGCCGGGCGTCGTACCCGGCAGGGCAAGGTCAACAGGGAGGCTTCACGTCTGGGAGACGAAGAGGGGAGATCCCCGATCTAGCCAAGGTGGCCAGATAGCGGCGCGGGCGACCTAACGCGCGAAGAGATCAGCAACACACCACTTAAAGTTGTGTAGCCGACATACGTATGCATTGCGATTGCAAAAAACTCATGACTGAGATGCGTAATTCGCATATCGACCCAGTCACCCCATCTCCGCCAGCCGCGCCAGGAGGAAGTCGCGGAACACGGCCACGCGCTTGGAATTACGCAGCTCCTCAGGATAGACGAAGTAGATGTCCACCTTCGGCGAGGGCACATCCGGCAGCAATCGCACCAGCCCCTCGGTTTCGGTCGCGAGATAATCCGGCAGCGCGCCGATCCCGAGGCCGGAACGCACCGCCAGCAGGATCGCGTGGGTGCTGTTGACTTCCAGCAGCGCGCCCCGCGGCGGCCCCTCGTGGCCCAAATCCGCGAGCCAGTTCACGTTCGGCACCGGCGGATGATAATTGCCGAAGAGAATGAGCCGATGCCCATCCAGCTCGGCCGGCGTGCGCGGCGTGCCGTGCTTCTCCAGGTAGGCCGGGGCGGCGCAGAGATGCATCTGCATCGACAGCAGATGGCGCTGCACGAGGTCCGGCTGCCGCGGCGGGTGCATGCGGATGGCGACGTCCGCCTCGCGCATGGCGAGATCGAGATCCGTGTCGTCGAGAATCAGGCTGACCGAGATCTCGGGATAGGCTTCGAGGAACGCATGCAGGCGCGGGGCGAGCCAGTGCGAACCGAAGCCGACGGTGGTCGTGATCTTGAGCCGCCCGGACGGCTTCTCCTTGCTCTCGGTCAGCAGCGCCTCGGTCATCGCCAGCTTGGCGAAAACCTCGCGCACCGTCTGGAACAGGCTCTCGCCCTGCTCGGTGAGAATCAGCCCGCGGGCATGGCGGTGGAACAGCGGCACCTGCAGCGATTCCTCGAGCGCCGAAATCTGCCGCGACACCGCCGACTGGCTGAGATTGAGCGTGTCTCCGGCATGGGTGAAGCTGCCAGCCTCCGCCACGGCGTGGAACACGCGCAGCTTATCCCAGTCCATCGTCAGGACATTTGCATGCGCACCCGCCGAGCGCCGATTCGCTTCCATCACCCCCGCCCCATCCGTCCTTTGCCCGGGCGCGTGGGGCCCGAAGCGCGTTGCTGTCACTGCGCCGCCATGCTCGGCGTGTCTGCCAGCGCCGCCAGGAATTTTTCGGTCTCGAGCGCGGCCATGCAGCCGGTGCCCGCGGCCGTGACCGCCTGACGGAAAACCTTGTCTTGCACGTCGCCGGCGGCAAACACGCCGGGGACCGAAGTGCGCGTGCTGCCCGGCGTGGTGAGCACGTAGCCCTCCGCATCCATGGCGACCTGCCCGGCGAAAATCGCCGTGTTCGGCGTGTGGCCGATGGCAACGAAGACCCCGTCCACGGCCAGCTCCCGCGCCTCGCCGCTCACCCGGTCGCGCAGCCGCAGCCCGCGCACCGTCTCCGGACTGCCGCGGCCGAGAATCTCCTCGACCACCGTGTTCCAGACGACGCTGACCTTCGGATTGGCGAACAGTCGCTGCTGCAGGATCTGTTCCGCCCGCAGCCCGTCGCGGCGATGGATCAGCGTCACCGATTCGGCGTGGTGGGTGAGGTAGAGCGCCTCCTCGACCGCGGTATTGCCGCCGCCGATGACCGCGACGCGCTTGCCGCGGAAGAAGAACCCGTCGCAGGTAGCGCAGGCGGAAACCCCCGCGCCGGCAAGCCGCTGCTCGGAGGGCAGGCCAAGCCAGCGCGCCTGCGCCCCGGTGGCGATGATCACCGCATCGGCACGGTAGACATCCCCCGAATCGGTCTCGATGCGGAACGGGCGAGCCGAAAAATCGACCGCGCGCGCCAGGTCGTTGACGATCCGCGTGCCGACATGCGCCGCCTGCGCTTCCATCTGCTCCATCAGCCACGGCCCCTGGATCACCTCGGCGAAGCCGGGATAGTTCTCGACGTCGGTGGTGATCGTGAGTTGGCCGCCAGGCTGCAGCCCGGTCAGCAGCAGCGGCGCCAGCCCTGCCCGGGCGGCATAGATCGCCGCCGTGTAGCCGGCCGGGCCGGCGCCGATGATCAGAAGGCGAAGATGTTCGTGCTGAGGCATGCAATTTGCGCTGGCGTTGCGTGACCAATAAGCATACCGGCCTGCGCGCCCGGGAGGCAAGCCGGGGAACGGCCCAGTCCAGGCCTATCCGCCGCTCCCCGCCGCCGCCTCACCCTCCTCCGGCGCTCCCTCCGCTTCCCGCTTCAGCCGGCGGAAGCTGCGCAGCGAGAACGGCAGCATGGCGAGGTAGAGCACGCCGCCCGCGGCCAGCGCCGCCCAGGGGTCGGCGACGAGAATGGCGGCGAACGTGCCGGTCCCCAGGAGCAGCGGCAGCACATAGTGGCTCGGGACCTTGAAGTTCTTGAAGCTCCACACTGGCAGCGTGGAGACCAGCAGCCCGGCCGTGCCGACCAGCACCGCGGCGGTGAACAGCGGGAATCGCGCCGCTGCCAGGAGCCAGTTCCAACCGAGGACCTGCGCCTCCAGGCCGAGAAAGAGCGGGAACAGGGCCAGGCCGGCCCCGGCCGGCGCCGGCACGCCGGTGAAGAAATTATAGGTGTAGGCGGGCGTCGGCCCGCTCTCCAGCGCCGCGTTGAACCGCGCCAGGCGCAGCGCCATGCAGACGGCGAAAATCACGCACGGGATGAACCCGTAGCCGTGCGCACCGCGCAGCGACCAAAGATAGAGTACCAGCGCCGGGGCGACGCCGAAGCAGAGGAAGTCGGCCAGGCTGTCGAACTCGGCGCCGAACCGGGTCACCGCCTTCAGGAGCCGGGCCAGCCGTCCGTCCAACCCATCGATGAACCCAGCCAGCACGATCATCGCGGCGGCGCGGCCGAAGGCCTCGTCCAGGGCGAAGCGGATGGCGGTGAGCCCGGCGCAGAGCCCGAGCAGGGTCATCAGGTTGGGAATGATGCGGTTGAACGACGGCCCCTTGATCCGCGGGCGATTGCGCACGCGCAGGCGCCGCTGCAGCCGGCGCAGCCGGGCCTCGGATCGGCCGCCAGGGTCATCCATGCGCATCATCCATGGCCGGCCGGCGGCAGCTCGGCGATCACCGTCTCGCCGCCAACCATCGTCTGCCCGAGCGCCACGCGCGGGCTGACGCCTTCCGGCAGGTAGAGATCCGTGCGGCTGCCGAAACGGATGATGCCGAAGCGCGCGCCGGCCTGCACCGCGTCGCCCTCGTGCACGTCACAGACGATCCGCCGGGCGAGGAGGCCGGCGATCTGAACCACCGCGATCTCGCGCCCGTCGGCCAGCCGGATCGCCAGCGCGTTGCGCTCGTTCGCCTCCGCCGCCCCGACGCTGGCGGCGTCATGAAAGCGGCCGTGTCGATAGGCGATGCGGGTGACGGTGCCATCCACCGGCACCCGGTTCACATGCACATCGACCAGCGAGAGAAAGACGCCGACCCGCCAGCGCGGCGTGTCCCCGAGCCCGAGCTCAGGCGGCGGCGGCACCGGGCCGAGCGCGATGACCTTGCCATCCGACGGCGCCAGCACCGCCTCTGGCCGCCCAGGCGGCACGCGCTCGGGATCGCGGAAGAAATAGAGGCAGAAAGCGGCGAACAGCAGCCCGATCCAGGCCAGCCAATGGGACAGAAACAGCCCGACCACGAACGCCGCGAGGCCGCCGAGAATGAACGGCCGTCCGGCCGGATGCGGTGGCGCGAGCACGAGGCGGACAGTATCGGCAAGGGCCATGCGGAACTCGACTGCGGTGCTGCGGGGTGGCGTGTTTATGGAAGCTTCACCGGTAGCGGACAAGAGTCGTCGCCGCTACCCGAACGCCGGAGCCCGTGATGCCACTGGACGCCGCCATTCCGCTCGGCCCGTTCCTGGTCGACCGCGCCGGACATCTGCACCTGCGCGAACCGCATCTGCGCCCGCGGATCGCCTTCACCTGGCGCGGCCGGCCGATCGTCGGCCGGCTGCAGGAGGGGCGGCTGGAAATCGAGGTCATGCCCGGCCGCATCCCCAGCACCGCAGGTGGGAGCCCGGAGCGGCGCGCCGCCCTGTTCACCCTGCTGCGCCGCCTTCCGCCGGATCTGCCGCCAGGCTGGCGCGCGCGCCTGCTGCCCGATCACCGGCTGGTGCTGGAAACCGCGGACCGCATGCCGATGCCGATCCGCGTCTCGGCGCTGGTGGTCGCGATCACCAACGCCGTCCTGGTCGTCGCACCCTATCTCGACTTGTTCGAGGAATGCGGCTTGGCGGCCGGTGGCACGGACAGCACCTGCCCGGGATAGATCCGTCGCGGATCGCGGATGTGGCTGCGATTGGCCCGGTAGATCACGGCATAGCGCGCGCCGGTCCCGTAGACGCGATAGGCCAGCTTCCACAGATTCTCGCCGGGCTGCACGATCACCTGGCCCGGGGCCAAAGTCGGCGCCGCCTTCAGCGCATCGCGCTGGAACGGCACTTCGACGCGCGCCAGCACCCGTCCCTGGCTGTCCAGCTCGTCGACGCGGAGCTGATGCGGGCCGGAGGGCACGGCCAGGTGCGGCGTCAGCATCCACGCGCCGCGAGCATCGGCTTCGGTGTCCCCGGCGAGCTGGTTGTCGACATAGAGGCGCACGGGCGCGCCCTGGAGCGCATGGCCGCCGAAGCGGATCGCGCCGCTGTCGTCATATTCAACCACCTGGAGCGCGACCGGCGTGTGCTCGGCGACGGCGCCCGCCTGGGGCGCCGCGGCTTCCTTGGAGGCGCTCTGCTTCGGCACCTGCAGCACCTGCAGCCCGGCGGCGGGGGCGGCCAGCGCCCCGCCCGCGGGCGCGCTCGTGGCCGGGCTTTGCGATGAGCCTTGCGCGGCGCCGATCGGCGCATTGGGCGCCATGACCACGAGCGGCGTGGCGGGCGGCTTTTCGCCGGGGCCGCGCTCGGCGACGGCGACCATCACGGTCGCCGCCCCTCGGATCTCGGCGCCGCTCGGTTCACGGGCGACCAGGCTCAGCGTATGGCCACCGGGGGACAGAGGGGTCGCGGGCGTGAACGCCCACTGCCCGTCCGGATCCGCCCGGACATGGCCGAGCTCGCGCTCGCCGTCGCGGATCGCCAGGTCCGCGCTCGCCGGGCCGCGGCCGGCCATCACCGCGTAGCCCTGCGCATCGACGCGAACGATGTCGAAGCTCGGCGCCTCGGCGGCGGGCGCGTCTGGCTTGGTGGCCTCGGCGTGCGCCGGAGCCGGCGGGCGCGTCGCGCTCCCGGCCGGCATCGCAGCAATGGGCGCCGGAGCGGCCGCCGCCGGCGCGGGCGGAACCGGCGCGGGCGCGACGGGCTGAGGCGGCGCCGATCGGGCCACGGCCGTCGGCGGAGACGTTGACGGGGACGAGGCCGGTTGGGCAGGTGCCGGTTGGGGCGCTGCCGGTTGGGGCACTGCCGGTTGGGGCGCTGCCGGTTGGGGCAGGGCGGGTGGCGCCGCAGCAGGGGCCGCAGCGGGCGAAGACGTCTCGGCCTCCTCCTGCTCGCTGTCCGGCGTGTCGCTCTGGAACAGCGGCCAGGCCACGTAGACGCCGACGCCAACCGCCAGGACGGCGACCGCTAGGGGAACGAGCCAGCGGCGGGGCGCGGCTGACGGAATGGGTGGCTGGGGCGGGGATTCGGCGTCGGACATCCGCACGAGGCTAAAGCAGATCCGCGGCCAGTGAAATCGGCCGACGCGCGGAAAACGACCGCGCCACTACCGGAAGTTCAGCGCAGCCCGGCGAGTGCGGCGAGCGCGTAGACGAAGAAGCCCACGGCGGCCAACCCGACCAGCGCCGCCAGCGCCAACGCCAGGCCGCCGGTTCGGCGCAGCCGCGGGGCCAGGCGCGCGGCGAGCCAAGCTGTCGCGAGCGGCGCCAGGATCGCGGCATCGACCGGCCCCACCCGCCCATGCGTCAATCGGCCCGCGAACACGGAAGCCGCGCCCGCGACGGCGCCGATGCCCACGGCCGGCGGCCACTGCGCCAGCGCCCGCCCCGGCGCCGCCAACCCGCCGAGCACGGCGCCGGCGGGAACCAGCGCCAGCAGCGGCCAGAGCGGCGGCGCGGCGGTGGCGTGCAGCGCCGCTGCCAGCGCGACCGACGACGCAGCGACGCGCCACGGATCGGCCTCCGCGAGACCGAGCGACGCGGCGGCCGTCGTCGCGGTGATGACGGCGATTCCGGGCAGCACCTGCGCCACGCCCACGGCCGGTCCGAGCAGCCACCAGCCGGAAATCGCGGCGCAGACGACCAGCACCGGCGCCCGCAGCCTCGCCAGCACCGGCGAGGCACCGAGCCCGGTCAGCACCTCGATCAGCAGCGCCAGCGCGGGCAGCCGCTCCGGCAGCGTGCGAGCGAGCAGGCTGGCGCCCACCAGCACCGACCAGCCGGCCGCCAAGCCCAGTCCCGCCGCGGCCTGCTCCAGCCGGCGCAGCCGCAGCATCCGCCCGAGCAGCACGATCGCCAGCGCCACCAAGGCCGCCACCAGCGCCGCCCGCCAATCCCGGCCGAGATGCGTCGGAAACGCGCGAAACCAGGCGAAATGGCTGGGCATGGCGGCGGGGATTGCGCAGGCGCCGCCAGTTCGTCAAGGAGGGGCCGCAGAACGAGGGAGCACGGCGTGTCGGGGCGAGGCGGACGGGAGTTGCGGCTGTCGATGCGGGTGTGGGACGCGCCGATTCGGCTGTTCCATTGGTCGCTGGCGGCACTGGTGGCCGGTTGCTACGCGAGCCAGCGACTCTACTGGATGGAGCTGCACGCGCTGTGCGGCTATGGCGTGCTCGCGCTCCTCGTGTTCCGCGTGGCGTGGGGCTTCTTCGGCAGCGAGACGGCCCGTTTCGCGCGCTTTCTCACCGGCCCGCGCGCCGCCATCGCCCATCTGGTCCGACTTTTCCGCCGCGAGCCGGACCTGGAGATCGGCCACAACGCCGCCGGCGGCTGGATGGTCATCGCACTGCTGGCCCTGCTCGCAGGGGAGACCGTGAGCGGCCTGTTCAGCAACGACGACATCGCCGCAGCGGGCCCGCTGGCCAAATATGTCACCAAGCCGACCAGCGATCTGCTCAGCGGGCTGCACGATCGCGGCTGGGACATCCTGCTCGGCGCGATCGGGCTGCATGTCCTGGCGATCATGGTCTACGCCGTGGTGAAGCGGCAGGACCTGGTGCGGCCGATGATCACCGGCAAGAAGCGCCTGCCGGCGACGCTGCGCCCGCCACGCCAAGCCAGCCCCGCCCTGGCAGCCGCCTTCCTCGCCGCCGGCCTCGCCCTCGCCGCGGCGATTGCCTGGCTGGCCTAACGGGCGGGGGCCAGCCCCTGGTTCAGCGCGTTGCGGGAGTTCGCGCGGCGGCAAGCGAATGCGCGGACACATGACGCGCTTTCCGTCCGAACCCGAGCACCCGGGACACCCCCGCGACCGATCGATTTGCGCCCGCCGCTGAGACTGCTAGTTTGCCGGCGCCGAACGCGGAGGGATGGCCGAGCGGCTTAAGGCGCACGCTTGGAAAGCGTGTGTGCGTTAACAGCGTACCGTGGGTTCGAATCCCACTCCCTCCGCCACGACCAACAATTTGACGTAGCATATTTTTCTCTATGCGCGGCGCGCGGGGCTAAAGGAGCCCCAGCCGGCAAATCCCGTCGCTCCGGTCGCTTCGAGCCGCCGCGCAGCAAACCCGACCGTCAACCTCGGCCGAGCGCAAATTCCTCCCCCTGCCCGTGTCGTTCGGGGCGTCCGAGCGACCTATAGGACCCGCCCGGGCGACACGCCGCAACGCGACGCGCGACACGCCAATCAGAGAAGTCCGTCAATACTGGAAACAGGCGTTTCTAATCAGCCGAGTGACCAATCGCGCGTCGTTGTTCGACATTCGTCTGGATTGGCTGGGGGACCTGGATTCGAACCAAGGCTGCCCGGTCCAGAGCCGGGAGTTCTACCGCTAAACTATCCCCCATCACGGAGCCCCCCGCCTATAGCACCGGCCCCGGCCGCCTGCAACGTACGCCGCTGCTGTGAGAAGCGTCGTGAAGGCGCGCCGGAGAAAGGGGGCCTCGACGATGGAAACGCGTCAGCCCGGGACCAGCGCAGCCGTCACGCCGAGATGCCGTACCCGCGGCAGCACCTCGCGTTGCAGCATTTCCAGCGAGTTGCGCCAAGCGGCCGGGTTCTCGCTGTAATCGAAGCCGAAGACCAGGAGCGACCCGAAGCCGCCGACCTCGTGCTGAATCTCTTCGATGCGCCGCACGACGGTATCCGGTGACCCGATCAGCCAGTTTCGCCGTGCGCAATACTCCACGGTGACATCCGAGTCGGCAACATTCTCGGCATGCTTGAGGTAGGTGAGGAAGCCGAAATTGGCGAGCAAGGGCAGGAAATACTCCCGCATCATGCGACCCATCATGCCGCCAACCGAGAGCCGCCACGCCTCTTCGTCCGTGTCGGCGACAAACACTTCGCGCACCAGGCGCCAGTCCGAACGCTTCGGCGTGCGTCCGGTGCGCTCTGCGCCGATCATGACCGATTCCCAATGGCTTGCCACATAGGCCGGGTTCAGGTTTAGGCTCAGCGGCAGAAAGCCGCGCTCGCCGGCAAGCTTGAGCGTGTCGGATCCTTTCGAGAGTCCGGCCACACCGATTGGCGGGTGCGGGCGCTGGAGCGGGCCGAGATGCGGCTTCAGGAAGCCGAACATCGTCCCTGGCTTGGTGACCTTCCAGTATTTACCGATAAACTCGAACGGCTCCTCGCTGCTCCACAGCCGCAGGATGATGTCCAGCGCCTCGCGCGTCATCTCGCGGTTCACGCCGCTCATGCCGTCGACATGGAACATCGCCCAGTCGCTGGGCAAGCCCGACGCGGCGACCCCGAACATCAGCCGCCCTTCGGACAGATGGTCGAGCATGGCGACCCGATTCGCGAGTTCGGCCGGATGGTGGTACGGAAGCAGGAAGCCACCCGGGCCGATGCGCAGGCGCTTGGTCTGCAACAGGCCCTGGGCTACCAGCAGATCGGGTGCAGGGTGCGGCTCCCACGGTGCGGTGTGATGCTCGCCGATCCACGCCTCGGTGTAGCCGAGTTCGTCGAGCCAGCGCAAAACCTGCAAGTCCCAGTCATGACCTGCCTTCAGCCCCCGCTCCGGCGGATGAGACGGCATGGTGAAATAGCCGAATTCCATCGTCGCTTCCCCCTGCTATCGTTGCGGCACCGCCAGTCACCATCGCGACTGGCGGCAACGTGTCAGTACTGTACGCCGCGCGTGAGAGCCCCGTCCACCAGAAGATTCGTTCCTGTAATGAAGCTGGCCGCCGGGCTCGCCAGAAACACGGCGCCCCGCGCGACCTCCTCGGGCTTTGCCATGCGCCCGGTCGGGTTCAGGGCGAGCGCCTGCGCGAACAAGGTCGGGTTGCCGTGCTCGATCTGCTCCCACACCCCGCCCTTGAAATAGGTGTTGCCGGGCGAGACGCTGTTCACCCGGATATTCTTCGCAGCGTTCTGGAACGCCAAACCCTGCGCATAGTGGATCAGCGCCGCCTTGAAGGCGCCATAGGGTCCGGCGGCGAAGTCGATTTCCCGTCCCGATACCGAGGAGATGATGACGATCGCTGCAGCATTGGATTTCTCGAGATACGGCATTGCGGTGTTGACCACGCGCACCGTGTGCAGCATGTCGATCTCGAATTCCTTGCGCCAGGACTCTTCGTCCGAACCGATCGCCAACGCGCTGACATTGGGAATGACGATGTCCAGCCCGCCGAATTCGCGCGCCACGTCGTGGACCCAGGCCGTCAGCGCAGCGCCATCGCCGACATCGAGCGCGCGGCCCGAGGCCTTCACGCCTCTCGTGCTGAGCGCAGAGACAGCCTCGTCGATTTCCGATTTCTGGCGGGCACAGACGGCAACATTGGCACCCTCGTCGGCCAAGATGTTGGCGATCGCACGGCCAATTCCCTTGGTGCCGCCAGTGATCAGCGCGTTGCGCCCCTTGAGTTCAAGATCCACGCTCACATCTCCGTGTTAGGATTGCAAGTAATTCTTCGAAATTGCTGCGCCCACCGTGTATTTCGGATCGACGAAGTTTCCGAGCCGGACACGTCCGCACTGGCTCAACATCATGTACGCATCCCACTGGTCGAACCCGTAGTCGGCCGCCATCCACCGCACCAGCTCACGGTAGGCGATGCGCGCCGCGTCTTCCAGCGGGCGTGCGCTGCCGATGGTCATGATGAACTCTTCTCGCTCCAGTCGCGGCCAGTCCAGCGTCCAACCCTTGATGAGATCGACGCGAATCGTCGTCAGCGAGGCATATTCGACGGCGGTGCCGCAGACCTCCCCGTCGCCCTGACAGGCATGCGCGTCGCCGATGAACAGCCGTGCGCCCGGGGCGCGGACCGGCAGGTAGGTGATGGAGCCTGGCCCCATGTCCGGCAGGTCCATGTTGCCGCCGTGCGCATCGGGCGTCAGCGTGTTGATCGAATCGATTTCCGGCGAGGTACTCAGCGTGCCGATATGGGGCGCATAGGGCAGCGTCACGCGGTCGGACCAGCGTACCGACTTACCCTCGATCGGCACCTTGCGCACGATCTCCGGCAGCGGCGCGTTCAGCGTCGCCGTCAGCGCGGTACCGGTGAGCGCGCCGAACTCGGGGATCATGCAGCATGTGCCATGCGGGTTCTCCCCGCGCGGGGCCATGGATTCGATATGCACGGCGATCGCATCGCCCGGCTCGGCGCCTTCGATCATGATCGGGCCGTTCTGCGGATTGACGAAGGGCAGGCGCAGGCGCTTGCTCGGTTTGTCCCGCTCGGTCCGGATCGCGCCCTCGAACGCATCGCGCGTTTCCACACGAATCCGGTCGCCCGGTGCGACGGTGAGAACAGGGTCCGAATAGGGGCCGATGGTGTAGTGGTATTTCCCTTGTCGCGCTTCCGTCAGGTCATGGACCGCGGGCTTCCGCTTCGCGCCCACCCCGCGTCGCGCCATGATCGAGGTCAACGTCCAATCCGCCTTTGCCACCGCCAGTCTCCTCCATAGCCCCAACCATTTCCGCCAGCGTGGCGCGGACTGTGGGCGAGTCAAGCGAAACCACAGACCGCTTGCCGCGACTCGCGTTTGCTCTGTAGGGTTCGCGCGCCAACAGGAACACAACATGAACGATTTGTTCGACCGCGTCACCAGCCAGACCGGCACCTATTCGGCCAAGGATATCGAGGTGCTCGAAGGGCTGGAGCCGGTGCGTCGGCGCCCCGGCATGTATGTCGGCGGCACCGACGAGGTCGCGCTGCATCATCTCGCGGCGGAAATTCTCGACAACGCCATGGACGAGGCGGTCGCCGGCCATGCCAGCTTCATCGAGGTCGAACTCGCTGCCGGCAACTGGCTCGCGATCCGCGACAATGGTCGCGGCATCCCGGTCGATCCGCACCCGAAATTCAAGGGCAAGAGCGCGCTCGAGGTCATCCTGACGACGCTGCATTCGGGCGGCAAGTTCGGCGGCAAGGCCTACGAGACATCCGGCGGGCTCCACGGGGTGGGCAGCTCGGTCGTGAACGCCTTGTCCGAGCGGCTCGAAGTGGAAGTGGCACGCGACCGGGTGCTGTGGACGCAGGCATATGTCCGGGGCAAACCGCTGGGGCCGCTGAAGAATGCCGGTTCGGTCCAGAACCGGCGGGGAACACTCGTCCGCTTCCGCCCCGACCCCGAAATCTTCGGCACCTTGGAGTTTTCGCCGGCGCGGCTCTACCGGCTGTGCCGCTCGAAGGCCTACCTCGTTCGCGGCGTGGAGATCCGCTGGTCGTGCGATCCCACGCTCGTCGCCGCGGGCGGCGAGGTGCCGGCGGATGCGGTGCTGCACTTTCCTGGAGGGCTCGCCGACAGCCTTGAAGCCGAGATCGGCTCGGCGACACGGATCGTGCCGGGGCTCTGGGCCGGAGAAGCCCCGCTGGCGGGCTCGGCCGGGCGCATCGAGTGGGCCGTGGCGTGGCTGGATGACGCCGAGGGCAGCGTGACCTCCTACTGCAATACGGTGCCGACACCGGCTGGCGGCACCCACGAGGCGGGTTTCCGGGCTGCGCTGCTCAAGGGGGTCCGCGCGTGGGGCGAGCACCGTTCGAACCGCCGCGCCAGTGCCATCTCCGCCGAGGATGCGGTCGGCGCCCTCGTCGCGAAGCTGTCGCTGTTCCTGAGGGAGCCGCAATTCCAGGGCCAGACCAAGGAGAAACTGACGAGCACCGAGGCGTCCCGCCTGGTCGAGACCGCGCTGCGCGATCGGTTCGACCATTTCCTCGCCGCGGATCCGGCGATGGCGGACGCTCTGCTCGCGGCGATGATCGAGCGCGCGGAGGAGCGCATTCGCCGCCGCGACGCCAAGGATACGCCGCGCAAGACCGCGACGCGCCGGCTCCGTTTGCCGGGCAAGCTCGCCGACTGCGCGCGAGAGAGCGCGGACGGGACGGAGTTGTTCCTCGTCGAAGGCGACAGCGCCGGCGGGTCCGCCAAGCAGGCGCGCAACCGCGAGACCCAGGCGGTGCTGCCGCTACGTGGCAAGATTCTCAACGTCGCGGCCGCGTCGGCCGACAAACTGCGCCAGAACCAGGAGTTGAAGGACCTTATCGAGGCGCTGGGTTGCGGCGCCGGCGACCGGCTCGATCTCGCCCGGCTGCGCTATGGCTCCGTGATCATCATGACCGACGCGGACGTCGATGGCGCGCACATCGCCGCCCTGTTGATGACCTTCTTCTATCGCGAGCTTGCGGCGCTGGTGCATGCCGGACGTCTCTACCTCGCCCGCCCCCCGCTCTACCGGCTCACCCAGGGGGCGAAAAGCGTCTACGCGATGGACGACGCCGAGCGCGAGCGGCTGATGAAGACGGGCTTCAAGCCGGGCGCCAAGATCGAGATCTCCCGGTTCAAGGGCCTCGGCGAGATGCCGCCGGCCGCGCTGCGCGAGACCACCATGGATCCGGCCAAACGGACCCTGCTGCGCGTCGTCGCCCCGACCGAGGAACGCCGCGATACGGCGGACCTTGTGGAGAGCCTGATGGGGCGGCGGCCCGAATTGCGCTTCCAGTTCATCCAGAAACACGCCGGGAGCGTCGCCGACCTGGATGTATAGGCACGGCCCGATGGCGCTTGCCGGCTCGTGCTCGGCAGGGAAGGGCGGGCTGGCGTGAGGCTCGGGGTTTGCGGGGGGGCCGGTCGGGGGCAGAATGGAGGCGCGGCGCTCCGCCCGCGCTCGCAGGACAGGTGCGCCCGATGAGACATTCCCAGCCGCCGCGGGGACCCCGCTCCCCGCTTCGTAACCCGACCGAGCGCAGCCGATCCGAACGCGGCCATGCGGGCGGCGGCCAGCACGGCGGCGAGGCGCCTGCGGCGAAGGAGCCTGGCGGATCGAGGGCCGAGCGCATGGCCGCGGTGGATCGGCCGCGCGAGCGGGTCAGGGACCACGGCGTCTCCGAGCCGCCGGCGCGGGGTGCTCACCACCGCCAGGACCGGCCGTCCGGGCCCGCGCGCGGCGGAGCGGCGGAAGCGTCCGGGCGCGAGCCGCCGCGGGGCGGTATCTGGCTCTACGGGCTGCATGCCGTCCGCGCGGCATTGGCGAACCCGCAGCGCCGGCTGCGCCGGCTCATGCTGACCGAGGAGGCGCAGGCCGCCATCGCCGCCAAACTGCCGCCGCCCTGGCCACTCGCCGCCGAGCGCACCGAGCGGGCCCGGATCGACCAGCTGCTCGGCCGCGGCGTCGTCCATCAGGGCGCCGCGCTGCTTGCCGATCCCCTCGCGCCGCCTGCCTTGGCGCAGGCACTCGAGCGCCCGGGGGCGGTGCTGGTGCTCGACCAGGTCACCGATCCGCGCAATGTCGGCGCCATTCTGCGGTCCGCCGCCGCGTTCGGGGTCGCGGCCGTACTGATGCAGGAACGACACGCGCCCGATGAGGCCGGGGCGATGGCGAAGGCGGCGTCCGGCGCGCTCGAGGCCGTGCCGCTGCTTCACGCCGTCAATCTCACACGCACGCTCGTGGCGTTGAAGGCGGCCGGGTTCTGGGTCGTCGGCCTCGCCGCCGGCGCGCCGCGGCTCAGCGGGCCCGCGCTGGCCGGACGGCGCGTGGCGCTGGTGCTGGGGGCCGAGGATGTCGGCCTCCGCCGTCTGCTGCGCGAGACCTGCGACGAGCTTGCCGGCCTCGTCATGCCGGGCGGCATGGAGAGCCTGAATGTCTCGGCCGCGGCCGCGGTCGCGCTCTACGAGCTGGCGCGACCGTGATGGAGTACGACCCCGAGGCAACCGCGGCCTTTCTGCTCACCGCGCGCGCGGCGCGAACGATCGTCGGGCCGTTGCCCGCGCCGCTGGTCCCGCCCGATCTCGACGAAGCCGCCGCGGCGCAACACGCGCTGGTCCGGCGCCTCGGCCCGCTGCCGCCGGCGGGCTTCAAGGTCGGCGCGACCGCGCGGCGGATGCAGGACTATCTCGGGCTCGGCGAGCCCGCGGCGGGCGCCATGGTCGAGGCGGGCATCCACCGCTCCGGCGCTGCGCTCGCGTTTCCGGATTTCGTTCGCCCCGGCGTGGAGTGCGAACTGGCGGTGCGGCTTGGCCGCGATCTGCCGCCGAGCCGCTATGACGCAAGCGCGGTCGCCGGCGCGGTCGAGTGCGTGCTGCCGGCGATCGAGCTGGTCGAGAACCGGTACACGGACTTCGCCGCGTTCGGGGCGCCGGCGCTCGTCGCCGATCAAGTCTTCCACGCCGCCGCGGTGCTCGGCCAGCCGGTCCGCCCCGGCGCCGATCTTCGCGCATTGGCGGGCACGATCAGCATCGATGGGCAGGAGCGCGACCGCGGGACGGGGGCGGATCTGCTCGGCGATCCGCTGGCCGTGCTGGCCTGGCTCGCCGGCAGCGCGGTCGCGGCGCGGTTCGGCGGCCTGCGCGCGGGGCAGGTGGTGCTGCTCGGCAGCGTCACTCCGCCGGTCTGGCTCGACGGCCCGGCGATCGTGCGGGTCGAGTTCCCACCGCTGCCGCCGGTCGTGCTCCAGCTGCAATAGATCACGGACCAGACGGCGCGCGGGCGCCGGCTCATTGGCTGGCCCAGATGATCCGGTGCATGAAGGCGACCTCGGCGAGATCGAAGCTGTAGTCCTGATGGGCGGGGTTCAGGCTGCGCAGCTCCACCCGCCGGGCGGAGCGGCGCGCCAGCTGCTTGGCCATCACCTCGCCCTCCCGGGTCCGCACCACGACGCGGTCGCCGCGGCGGATCGGCGCGGCCGGGGCGACGATGACCATGTCGCCGTCACGGAAGACCGGCTCCATCGAATCCCCGCTGATCTCGAGC
>DAIDKZ010000041.1 GCA_027449745.1 Acetobacteraceae bacterium
CTCTAGGTCCTGTGGACACTTATCTGATCCAGAGGACGATTGCGGCGAGGGTGACGACGGCGAGGTAGTTCCTGGCGGTCTTTTCGAAGCGAGTTGCGACCCTGCGGAACTGCTTGAGCTTGGAGAAGCAACACTCGATCAGGTGTCGCTGGGCGTAGAGGTGCTTGTCGAGCGGGTATTTCTGCGCTCGCGAGGGATTGCTGGGGATGACCGCGACGGCGCCCTTTTGGGCGATTGCCTGGCGCAGGGGGTCGGCGTCATAGGCGGCGTCGGCCATCACCACTTCGGCCGGCATGCCCTCGATCAGGGCATAGGCCTGCGGGCAGTCGCCGCGCTGGCCGGCGGTGAGCGCGAAGCGCACCGGGCAGCCGAGGCCGCGTACGGCCATGTGGATCTTGGTGCTCAGG
Organism: Acetobacteraceae bacterium; assembly: GCA_027449745.1. Classification (GTDB taxonomy): domain Bacteria; phylum Pseudomonadota; class Alphaproteobacteria; order Acetobacterales; family Acetobacteraceae; genus JAJZVV01. The sequence goes on from DAIDKZ010000041.1 coordinate 408, forward strand.
CCGCCGCGGGAGCGTCCGATGGCCTGATCTTCAGACCCCCTTTTTTCGCCCCGGCGGCGTGCTGGTGGGCGCGGATGATGGTGCTGTCGACGATCAGATATTCGAAGTCGGGATCATCCGACGTCGCCTCGAAGATGCGCCGCCAAACCCCCTTCTGGCTCCAGCGGCTGAAACGACGGAACACGCTGTTCCATTCCCCGAAGACCTCCGGCAAATCCCGCCAGGGTGAACCCGTCCGCACGATCCACAGCACACCCTCGACAAACATCCGGTTGTCCCGGCCCGAGGTCCCCCGCGTGCGCTCATCGCCGATGATGTGCGCCGAAATGCGCTCCCATTGCGCGTCGTTCAGCACCAGACGGTCCACGATACCCACGCTCGCCTCCCTCCAGAAGGCAACCGTGAATCACATCCAGGACCCAAAGGGAATCCCTAGAGTCCACAGGACCTAGCGCACACCGCCCGGCCAGAACACCACGCGGATGGTCTGGGCGATGATCAGAAAATCGAACAAAATGCTGAAATTCTTGACGTAATAGAGATCGTAGCTGAGCTTCGAGCGGGCATCGTCGATCGAGGCGCCATAGGGGTAGTTGATCTGCGCCCAGCCGGTCAGCCCGGCCTTGACCACGTGGCGTTCCTGATAGAGCGGGATCTGCCGCGCCAGCATGGCGACAAATCCGGGCCGCTCCGGACGCGGGCCGACGAGGGACATGTCGCCACGCAGCACGTTGAACAGCTGCGGCATCTCGTCGATGCGCGTGCGCCGCAGCAGGGCACCGACGCGGGTGATCCGGTTGTCCTTGTCTGCCGCCCATACCGCGCCGTGGCGCTCCGCATCCACACCCATGGTGCGCAGCTTGGTGATGCGAAACACCCGCCCACCCCGGGTAACCCGTTCCTGGCGATAGAACACCGGCCCGCCGTCGTCGAGCTTGATCGCCACCGCGGCGGCCAGCAGGAAGGGCATGAACAGCAGCAGGAGCAGGAAGCTCACGATGAGATCCAAGCTGCGCTTCAGGACGCGGTCGACCAGGCCGAAATAGAATCCGTCGGAGAACAACAGCCAGCCGAGTTCCATGCGCTTGAGATCGACCCGATGAATCTCCTTCTCGACAAAGCCGAGATACTGCTTCACCGGAAAGCCGGCGATCTTGCATTGCAGCAGGGATTCGAGATCCATCCCGCGCCGCTCGTCGGGAGCAATCACGATTTGTTCGGCCCCGAACCGCCGCGCGGTGGGAAGAACGGCGTGCTGGTCGGCCGAAACGATCGGCCCGGCCGAGCCGTCGGCGAGCCGCGGGTCGATCTCACCGAGCGCCGGATCATGCATGAAGGCAATCTGGTATTGCAGGTTGCGGCCCTCCTTGCCCAGCATCCAGACCAGATCCCAAGCGCGCTTGCCGGCACCCACAATGAGCAGTCGGCGGCGGAACAGACCGCGGCGGCGAAGCCCGTAGAAGGCCGCCCGCGAACTGGCAGCGCTGGCGGTGCAGCAGCCAAGCGTGGCGGCAAACAGCCAGCCTTGATCGCGGATCGGCGCGCCGATGAGTGCCAGGATGGCAACGGCGCCAGCGCCGCCGAAGCCGATCGCGAGCGGCAGGCGGCCAAGGGCCTTGCGCGTCTCCAGAATCATGTCGCGCCGGTAGAGTCCGAGCACGTAAAGCCCCGCGAGGCCCGCCCCCGGATAGATCAGCCGTTCGAGCGCAGCGGTGACCGTGGACGCCGGCAGCACTCCGAGGATCGCGAGCAGAACCGGCCAGGTCAGCCCGATCGCGGCGCAATCGAGCAGGAAAAGAGCCAGGCTCGGTGACGGACCGGCAAAGCGCGCCGGGGCTCCCGGAGCATCCCGGCCGGGCGCGGACCCGCCGCGCCGGTTCGAAGCGCCATCCAATCGGGCGAAGTCCGCCGTGGTTCCGCCCATGTCGAGCCTGTCCTCACTCACCGCGTCACATGTCACCGTGGCGTATCATGCCGGTTGAATCCTAACGAAGTGATCGCACCGGCGATCCCCCTTGCCCCCGCCCGCCGCAGCCGCGTAGCCTCCCCCTTGTCCCCGGAGCGATAAATCCCGCGCCGGGAAATGAGGGCGCCGCGACCGGCAGAACGGGTCTGACGCCCAATAAGAGCCTTGACCGCCAAGAAACCAAAATGGGGAACGTCAATGCGAGACATCGATAAGCGCCTCAGCGTCGGACGCCGCGGCTTTCTGCGAGGCAGCGCCACGGCTCTACCGGCTGCCGCCCTCGCTGCCACCGGCATGGGGATTTCAGCAGCCGACGCCTGGGCACAGAGCGCCCGCTCACTCCAGCCGGAGACCATGGCGACGCTGGTGCGCGTCGCGCGCGACATCTACCCGCACGACCGCGTGCCGGACGCATTCTATATCAAGGCCGTGCTGCCCTTCGACGCGGCGGCGGAGAGTGATGGCGTGCTGCGCGACATGATGGAATCCGGCGTGCGTCTGCTCGACCAGGCGGCGCGCGCCCAGTTCAACACCTCCTATCTCGGCGTCGGCTCGGAGGCCGATCGCGTGACGCTGCTCAGGGCGATCGACGCCAGCCCCTTCTTTGCCAAGCTCCGTGGCGATCTCATTGCCACCTTCTACAACCAGCACGAGCTCTGGCCGCTCTTCGGCTATGAAGGGTCGTCGGCCGAGTACGGCGGCTACCTGCATCGCGGCTTCGATGATCTCGACTGGCTGCCGGCATAAGGGGGGACGAACGCCATGACCAAATTCGATCAGAACGACGACAGCGTCGTCGTCATCGTCGGCTCTGGCGCCGGAGGCGGCACGCTGGGCAACGAACTCGCCCAGAAGGGCATCAACGTGGTGATCCTCGAGGCCGGCCCGCGGCTCGGCATCGGCGACTTCATCAACGACGAATGGGCGAGCTTCACCCAGCTGGCCTGGACGGATATGCGCACGACCTCGGGCAGCTGGCGTGTGGCGCATGATTTCCCCAATCTCCCGGCCTGGATCGTCAAGGCGGTCGGCGGCACGACGATCCATTGGGCCGGCGCCTCTCTGCGCTTCCAGGCGCATGAATTCAAGGCCTTGACGACCTACGGGCGTCTCGCCGGCACCAACCTGCTGGACTGGCCGCTGACGCTCGAGGAAATGGAGCCGTACTACGCCAAGGCGGAGTACAAAATGGGTACCACCGGCACGAATGATATTCCGCGGCTACCTGGCAACAACAATTTCAAGGTCTTCGCCGCCGGGGCACGCAAGATCGGGTACAAGAGCGTCGATACCGGCAACATGTCCATCAACAGCCGCGAGCGTGACGACCGCAGTTCCTGCCAGCAGACCGGATTCTGCTTCCAGGGCTGCAAGTTCGGCGCCAAATGGTCCACCCTCTACACCGAGATCCCGAAGGGCGAGGCGACCGGCCATCTCGAGGTGCGGCCCGGCAGCATGGCGCTGCGGATCGAACATGATGCGTCTGGCAAGGTCACCGGCGTCGTCTATGCCGACGGCGCTGGCAACCAGCAGCGGCAGAAGGCGCGCCTCGTCGCGGTAGCGTGCAACTCGCTCGAAAGCCCGCGCCTGCTGCTCAACAGCGCGTCCTCGATGTTCCCCGACGGTCTGGCCAACAGTTCGGGCCAGGTCGGGCGCAACTACATGCGCCACACCACCGCCAGCGTCTATGCCGCCTTCCCCCGCCCGGTGCACATGTACCGTGGCACCACCATGGCCGGCATCATCCGCGACGAGGAGGGCAACGATCCCAGGCGCGGCTTCGTCGGCGGCTATCACCTGGAGACGCTCTCGCTTGGCCTGCCCTTCATGGCCGCCTTCCTCAATCCTGGCGACTGGGGCCGCGGCTTCACCAGCGGCATCGATGACTATTCGAACATGGCCGGGATGTGGATCATCGGCGAGGACATGCCCCAGGAGACCAATCGCGTCAGCCTCGACCCGGTCGCCAGAGACAAGTTCGGCCTGCCGGTCGCGCGGGTGCATTTCGACGACCATGCGAACGACATCGCCATGCGCGAGCATGGCTTCCGCCAAGGCAGCCTGGTCTATGAGGCCGTCGGCGCAACACGCGTGTTCCGCACGCCGGCCTACCCGTCGACGCATAATCTCGGCACCAACCGCATGAGCGAGCGGGCGCGCGACGGCGTGGTCAACCGCTACGGCCAGAGCCACGACATCAAGAACCTGTTCGTCTCCGACGGCAGCCAGTTCACCACCGGCGCCGGCTGCAACCCGACGCTCACGATCGTCACGCTGGCGATCCGCCAAGCCGACTACATCGCCGATCAGATGGGCAAGAATGTGATCTGAGCGGAGCCTGGGCGGCTGCCGGCAGGCGCCGGCAGCCGCGCCTCGGTTAGGTGACCGCGGTCCCCGGCAGCTGGCTGACCCCGGTGAGCAGGATGTGGGTCGCATCCGGCAGGGTCAGCAGCAACGAACCACCGGACGGCACCGCGTTGGCGACAACCTGCGCCGCCGTGCCCGGGGCATAGCCCTGCAGGTCGATCCGATCCACCCCCGGCACGAAGCCGTTGATCACCGCGCTGCCACCCGCCTGGCCGTTGACGAACTGGAACACATCGGCGACGCTGCCGGCGTCGATCACGGCCGAGCCGGTGCCCGCCACATAGAACACGTTCGCCGCGCCGGCGCTGACCGTGTCGTTGCCGCCGCCGCCGAAGATGACGTCGGACGTCCCCGCCGCGCCCGCCGCGACCGTGTTGTTGCCGGCGCCCATGACGATGATGTCCGCCCCGGTGCCGCCATAGAAGACGTTGCCGCCATGCGACAGGCTGCCGACCAGGGTCTCGTTGCCGCTGGCCGCGACCAGAACGTCGTGCCCGCCAGCCCCGGCATAGAGCCGGTCCCCGCTGCCGCCGCCGACGAGCGTGTCGCGACCGGCGCCGCCCACCATCAGATTGTCGCCGGCGCTGCCGCCGAAATAGATGCCGCCACCGCTGCCGCCGAACACGGTCAGGCTGCCGGCACCGCCATAAGCGGTGATGAAGCCGTTGCCGCCGACGATCTCGCTGGCGCTGCCGCCGACCACGGGGTTGGCATCGATGAAGGTGAGCTGGCCGGAACCACCGAAAACCAGTGCGCCCGAGCCGCCGACACTGATCGTGTCATCGCCGCTGCCGGCGATGATGGTGTCATGGCCGTAGGAATTGACCAGGTTGTTGCCGCCCTGCAGCACGATCTCATTGGTGCTGGCCGGGCCGGTCGAGATGACGTCGTTACCCGACCCGGTGAAGACGGTGTTATCGCCCCCGGCGAGGTTGATCACCCACTGATGGACCCCGGTCTGGCCGAAAATCCACTCATTCACCCCGCTGTCGGCGACGACCTCGCCGCTGGCCGCCTGATCGAATAGCGTCATCCCGGCGCCGCCGGCGACGATGTACTGATACAACGCCCCGTCATCATCGATGCTCATCGGCGCGGCACCGATATCGACCACGCCGACCACGTCGCCTCCGTCCAGCAGCAGCGGCGCCGAGCCGCTGCCGGCCGGCAGATCGGCGAAGACGACCACCGGCGCGGTCAGTGTCGCAGCGACGAAGCCGTCCTCGGTCTGCACCTCGAGCGGGGTCCAGGCCAGCCCGTCGGGCTGGTTGTCGAAAACGGTCTGGATGTCCGGCGGCAGATAGGCGGCGAGGTTGGCGGGGATGACTGGCGTCACCACCGGCGTCACCACCGGCGTCACCACCGGGGGAACAACCGGCGGGATCACGCCTGGCCCGCCGTTGTCACCCGAATTGTCCTGGCCGTCATCGGCCGCGCGGACCTTCTTCACGAGCCCAGGGGGATTTCCGTCGCCCGGCATTGCCGCCTCCTCAGTCGTTGCAGGAGGCGCCAAATCATCATATCGACGGCGGTCAGACCATTAAAGCCTTGTTAACGCCCCGGTGAGGAGCGCCGCGGCCAGGTCTCGACGGGGATGCGGGGCAGTTCGAACCGGTCCCGCGTATGCGTATACCATCCACGGCCATGCATGCGGCCGATGAGGTCGAGCTTCGGGGTGTCGATGTAGCACTTCTGGGCATCCAGCACGGCGTCATCGCGCACATGCATGAGCAGGATTCGCCCCAGCACCACAGCGCGCTCGTTGCCGAGATCGATGGTCATCAGCCGCTCGCACTCCATCGCGACGGGGCTCTCGGCGATGCGCGGCGGCTTCACCTTCACCGATGGAACGGGCGTGAGGCCGGCCTCCGCCAACTCGTTCACCTCCGGGCCGAACTCGATCGCCGTCACATTCATCGCCTCGGCATTCGCGGCGGCGACGAGGTTGACCACGAACTCGCCGGTCTCGCGGATGTTATTGCCGGTATCCTTGATGTCCCCCGGCCGGCGCCCGCCGATGCCGATGGCAAGCACCGGCGGATCCTGGGAGACCGCGTTGAAGAACGAGAACGGCGCGGCGTTCGGCCGCCCCTGCCCATCCAGCGTCACCACCCAGGCGATCGGCCGCGGCACCACGGTCGAGACCAGCAGCTTGTAGCGGTCGGTAGCGCTGAGCGCCGCGAAATCGAACTCCATGATACCCTCTCAGTGAACGATGTTGGCCGGCTCGCGCCCGGCAAGGACCGCGTCGATCCCATCGAGCGCAAGGAAGCCCATGGCGTCGCGCGTCTCGGCCGTCGCGCTGCCCAGGTGCGGCAACAGAAAGACATTCTCCAGACTGCGATATTCCGGGTCGAGCGCCGGCTCGCCGGCGAACACGTCGAGCCCGGCGGCGGCGATCTGTCCGCTCCTCAACGCCGCGATCAGCGCCCGGTCGTCGACCAGCACGCCGCGCGCCGCATTCACCACCACCGCGCCGCGGGGCAGCATGGCGATGCGCACCGCGTTGAGCCAGTTATGGGTTCCGGCCCCACCCGGCGCGTTCAGGGACAGGACCTCGCTCGCCGCCAGGAAGCTGGCATCGTCGTCATGAAAGCGTGCGCCCTGTTCAAGCTCCGCCGGCAGGCGCGCGATGTCGCGGTAGTGGACCTCCATCGCGAGCCCCCGGGCCATGCGGGCGAGTTCGCGCCCGATCCGCCCCATGCCGAAAATGCCGAGCTTTCGCCCCGAGACCTGCGTGCCGATCAGCTGCGTCGGGCCCCAGCCCGTCCAGCGCCCCGAGCGGACCAGCCGCTCGCCCTC
>DAIDKZ010000042.1 GCA_027449745.1 Acetobacteraceae bacterium
CGGAAACTCCTTGCCGAGCTTGTTCAGCGTGCCGCACGCGGCCGGCTTGGCGTTGATGTTGATGAGGGCATCGGCCAGGCCGAGCAGCGCGGCCGGCGCATGCGGCCCGGTACGGGCCCGGTTATAGGCGTCGTCATAGGCGAGAGCGGCCTGCTGGTAGTTCTTCTGTCCCGCGAACGCCGCCGCCAGAGTGAATTGCGCGTCCGCCGCCTGGCCGCCGCGGCTCTTGGCAAGGGCCTGACGGGCATTGGTCTCGGCCGCCGCATAGTCCTTGCGGTCGAGCGCCGCCTGCGCGTCATGGAGCATCTTCTCGGGCGTCCGCGCCGCGTCGTCCGGCTTCGCCGCGGGCTTCCCCGCTGCCGCAGCCGCGGGTTTGCCGGCGCTGCCGGCTGCCGGCGGTGTCTCGGGCGCGGCAGCCCCGGCGGGCTTCGTTTCGGCGGCCGGCGGCGTCTTCGGCTGGCCGTTGGCGCCCTCCATCTGGAATTTCAGGTCGTCGATCTGCTTGCCGAGATCCTGGCCCTGGTGCTGCACCGTATTGGCGAGCTCGTCGATGCGCCCGCGCTGGCGACGCACTTCGTCCTCGAGCGTGCTGACCCGGTCGAGCAGCTGAGCCAGCAGATCCGCTTGCCCGCCCGCGCCGGCCGGCGCCGCACCCGACGACTGCGCGGCGCCGAGCGCGGAGCCGCCACCACCGCCCCCGCCCTGACCCTGGCCCTGCAAGGCCTGCAGCTGGTGGCGGAGTTCGAGAATCTGGTTCTGCAGCGCGATGCCCTCCCGGCTCTCGACCTGGGCGCGCGCCGGCTGGCCGTAGGCCAGCATCACCGGAACGCCGAGCAGGATCAGCGCCCGCAAGGCACGGACGGCGCGGCGGCGAGCGATGGGCAACGATGTCATGAAACCTCCTGCGGAGGGCTCCGCCGCCGCGCCGGCGCCGGCGGTTCGTGCCCCGAACACGCAAAGCCGGCGGCCACGGAGGGCCGCCGGTCTCTGCACTGTTCGGGTAGGCTGGGCCGGCATTGTCTCCGCCGACGCCACCGTTGGCCCGCGCCCAAGCGGCAGCGGGCCGCCGTTCCACTCGATCCAGCCGGGGTCCGGTTCAGAAATCCGTCGCTGAATTCCTGAACCATCACACCAGACGGGTTACTGCACCGAAGTGATGGCGTTGCGGTTCTGCGCCCACGCTTCCTCGTTCGAGCCGAGCGCGGTCGGCTTGTCCTTGCCGTAGCTGATCGTCGTCATGCGGCTCTTGGCCACGCCCTTGGCGACGAGATAGTTCTCGGCCGCGTTGGCGCGCCGCTGGCCGAGGGCCAGGTTGTATTCCTCGGTGCCGCGCTCGTCACAATTGCCGGCGATCTGCACCTTGACCTGCGGATACTTGGCCAGCCAGGCAGACTGCTTGTCCAACGTATCCTTGCCTTCCTTCTTCACGGCCGACTTATCGAAGTCGAAGAAGACGCGGTCGCCGACATTCTGGACCAGATCCTGCTCGCTGCCAGGAACCGGGCCGGAAGGCGCCGCCGTCGCGCCGGCGCCGGTGGTGTTGGCCGCCGTCTGGGTTTCGTTGCCGCCGCAAGCCGCGAGCAGCGCGACCGCCGCGAAGGCGCCGATGAGTTTCATGTTCATTGTGGTGCGTCCCTGGATCTGGGTGCCAAGCCATGTAGCAGAGGATGATGGCGCGATTCGTTTCTTCGCCTCCCCCCGGCGCATCAGCGGGAGAACGCTTGCGCCCATTACGCAGCGCAGCGCGTTCGGTCAAGACGTCTGCCTTTGTTTTCCGCACTTTGCCATGGTTTTGTGGCGATGGCAGCCATCCCCTCCGCGCGGATGCGCAATCGGCGCGGGACGGGCTCACGCACCCAGTGGTGACCAGGCCGGGTCGGTGGCGTCGGTCGGCGTCGATACGCTGCGCTCATTGAAGCCGGTGATGTCGACGCTGACGAGCCGCGTGCCGTAACCCGCGCCTCGGCTGTCGCGGGCCGGTGACGTGCGCCAGAACATGAGCACCCGCCCGTTCGGGCAGAAGGTCGGGCCTTCCACCGCATAGGCCTGCGACAGTATGCGCTCGCCGGTGCCGTCGGGGTGCATGACGCCGATGCCCCAGCTATCGCGACCGAGCCGTGTGAAGGCGATAAGATCGCCGCGCGGCGACCAGACGGGCGTGGCGTAGCGCCCCTGCCCGTAGCTGATCCGTTTCACTCCCGAGCCGTCCGCGTTCATCACGTAGAGCTGCTGATCGCCATCGCGGTCCGAGTTGAAGACGATCTGCTTGCCATCGGGACTGTAACAGGGGCTGACGTCGATCGCGCCGGAATCCGTGAGCTGACGCTTGCGTCCGCCGGCGAGATCGACCGCGAAAATATCCGCCCCGCCGCCGCGCGTTTCGGCGAGCAGGACGCTGCCGCCATCGGGGGAGAAGCGCGGCGAGAGGGTCATCCCCTGCCAGGCGCCCAGCAGGCGCTGATGGCCGCTGCCGAGATCGAAGAGATAAACCCTGGGCTGGCGGTTGGCGAAGCTCATGAAGGCGATCTCGTCGCGCACCGGGTGGAAGCGCGGCGTCAGCACCAGCCAGGTTCCATCGCTGAGGAAGCGGTTGTTGGCGCCGTCCTGGTCCATGATCGCCAGCCGGGTGATCCGCCGCCCGCGCGGGCCGGTGCCCGAGACATAGACCACACGGGTATCGAAATACCCTTTCTCGCCCAGCAACCGCTCATAGATCACGTCGGCGATGATGTGGGCGATGCGGCGCCAGTTGCCGACCGCGGTGGTATAGGCGGTGCCCTGGATCTGCTGCTGTGGCAGAACGTCCCAGAGCCGGAACTCGACGCGGACATTGCCGCCGCCGACATCGGCGATGCGCCCGGTGACGAGCGCCTGGGCGCCGACCGCCTGCCAGTCCTTCCAGGCCGGCACGTCGCTCATGCGCGTCGCGCTGGCGGCTTGCAGGAACCCGGCCGGGTCGAGCGGCTTGAACAGCCCGGTGTTGCCGAGGTCGGCGCTGATCACGCCAGCCATGTCGCGGTTCAGATTCGCATCCGCGCCCGCGGCACCGAAGAAATCCGGGATGGCGAGCGGGATCGGCGCGACGCGGGCGCGATCGACGTCGATCACCGCGCTCGGCCCGCTGCCGGATGGCGACGCGGCTGGCGGCGCCGCGGTCTCGGCCCGCACCGGGGTGACGAAGCCGGGCGCGATGAGCTCCGGTGCGGCGAGCGCCGCGGCCGAAAGACCGAGCAGGCCGCGCCGGCCCACGGTCGCGGAGCCGAGGATCGAAGGACTGGTGAGAGGCATGGCGGAACTCCCGGGGTTGGGGACGCGTCCTGACAGGAATCTAGGATCGAACATCACGGACGGAAGCGGAAATCCAACGTGCGGCGCTGGCCCAGCATCGCCTGCGGCAGCGGCAGGCTGGCGCAGACCGGATCGAGCACGGCGCGCCGGGCGCGCTCGGCGAAGGCGCGGAAGACCGGATCGGCGTCCATGCGGGCGAGATCGTCGCCGACGACCTGCGCCCGGCGCGCCGTTCCGTTCTCATCGACCTCGACCTGCAGGCGCACCTGGAACGCGTCGGCATCCTTCGCCCCGGCATCATAGGTCCAGCAACGCCGCACCTCCTCGCCGATCGCGGCGCGCTGGTCGGCGGAGAGGGCAGCGGTGTCGGTGCCCTGCGGATTGCCGCCGCCGCGCGGCGCGCCGCCGGCAGCCGGATTGGCCCGCGCCCGTGGCGGCTGCTGCTGCTTCTGCAGCGCCCGCAGCTTCTCCAGCGTCGCCTCCAGCGCCTGGCTCTCCGCCGCCGTGTTGCGCGACGGATGCGGCTGGCTCGTCGTGCTCTTCGGCGCCGGCGTCGGGGCAGGCGTGGGCGGCGGCACTGGCGGCGG
>DAIDKZ010000043.1 GCA_027449745.1 Acetobacteraceae bacterium
GTGTGCGGGACGCGCGAGAAGCTCGAGGTGCATCACCTGCACGAGTGGGCGTTGTGGCCGAAGCTCGACGCGGAGAAGGTGCTGGAGTTCCTGCGGTGCTTCGACCCGTATGGGTTCAGCCGGCACATGGGCGACGCGCCGGTGGAGAGCCCGGACGATATCCGCAACCTGCTGGTGTTGTGCGAGGAGCATCACCGGGGCGTGGATACCGGCGTGCACAAGCTGACGTACCCGATCTGGCTGCCTCAGCGGGCGGTGAAGAGCGGGGAGGAGATTACGGCGGAGTGATAGGAGGCCGGTGTGTCGCTAGCCAGCGGCGCTTTCGGGTTTCGGCGGCCTCCAGTTCTTCGGCCGCCATGAGGTTCGCCTCGGTGAAGATAATCCCGGCTAGACAAGGCACGTTGAATGCCTCGAAGGCCTCGGCGATGGCGGCGCCCGTCGCCGCGACATCCTGGTTTACGCAGCCGCCGACTGTACGTCTGCAGTTGATGTGATTGCATGGCGCCGATGGGCATAAACGCCGGTTCGCGCGGCGGATTGCCTCACGTGCCGCAACGCTGAACGTGAGGCGCGATGTCGTTGTTTCAGTGCTCATGACGGCGCCCGGCGCGGCGCCAAACGCCGCTGGATGTTGCGCCTGTAACCGGTTGATTTCGCTCTGCCGCGTAGGATCATGACGTAGATCGCCCTCATTTATTTCAGTGCCTTAGCTCTGGTTTTTGTCGTGGTTGTCCGAGACGTGGACAAACGGTGGATGGCGGCGGTCGCGAGGCGTTCCTGGTCGGCGCTGCGGGTGTACAGCGCCACCATCGAGAGCGTCTGGTGGCCGGTGATGGCCGCGATCTCGTGCGCGGAGCCGCCGGCGTCCGCGACTCGCGTGGCGCCGAGCTTGCGTAGGCCGTGCACGTTGAGGTGCGGCGGCATCCCTTCGATCTTCGCCAGCGCGCGGGCCATGCGCTCGCTCAGGCGCATCGGGTGCCAGGGCTGGCCGTCCAGCTCGAGGATGGTGAGTGTGCGCGCGCTGCGCTTCCAGGCGTCGAGCTCGATCTTGAGCTCCGGATGGCAGGGGATGGACAACTGCACGCCCGTTTTCTGCTGGCGGACGCGGATCCGTTGGCCGTCGTAGTCCGCCCAGGTCAGACGGCAGAGATCGCCGCGGCGCTGGGCGGTGTGCATCCCCAGAATCACGACGCGGCGCAGCGGTTCCGGCAGGTGGGTGAGCGCGAGCGCGGCCTGTTGCTCGGTCCACGCCGCCAGGTGACCGCCTGGCAGCGCGCGGACGCGGGTGAGGGGTGTGTGCTCGATCCACTCACGGTCCAGCGCCCAGGTAAAGAGCGCGCCGGCGGTGCGGATGAAGCCGTTGGCGGCGCCGTGGCCGCGCGCCTGGGCGATCGCGTCGCGCAGCTCCAGGATGTCGCGGCGAGCGACATCGCGCGCGTCCGTCGCGGCCAGCAACTCGATGTCCCGAAGATAGATGAGGTAGGTCCGCCGGGTGGCCTCGGCGAGGGCTGTCCACTCCGGCGAGCGCTTCCAGGCGCCGATGAGCGCCGCGACGCTGTCAGGTCCGTAGCGCTGGACCTTCCGCACCGCCGGATAGCGGTACTCCCTGACGGTTCCGTCGGCCAGATGCCTGCGCACGACGCGCTCGGCCTTCCGCGAGGATGGTGGCAACGGCATGATTCACCACTCGGCGGTGGGGGTTACCGGCGGAGGCTGCGGCGCCGGCCATCGCCGCGTCAAGGGCCGTGATGTCCCAGCGCAGCGTGCGCGGGCCGAGCGCGGCCGTGGGCGCGGGCAGCACGCCCTCCTTCACGCGCCGCAGAAACCGGGTGAGGGAGAGCCCGAGATAGGCGGCCGCGGCGTCCTGGTCGAGGTAGCGCGGACGGTCAGGCATCGGGGCGCGCGGCCTTGTAGCCGGTTTCTGTGATGCAGTAACCGGAGCCGGCCAAATCGCCCTCTGCCGTGTAGAGACCGCGGCAGTATTCGGCGTGGCCGCGCCGCGCGAGGAGGCGGACGGTTCGACGGATCGTTGCGCGGCTGAACTCTGGCAGCTCGTCGCCGATCGTCGCGAAGGTGAAGGCGCGCTCCGCGCCGTGCGTCTCGCGCAGGTCTGCGAGGCGTTGAAGGCAGCGTTCCGTCGTTGGGCTCATGGCACCACCATGCACATGGCGGAGACCGGCGCCCATGTCGGCCAGTTCTGGGCGCGGGCCTCGTGGTTGACGTGGATCAGCTCGCGGCGGATGCGAAGGCACTCGGCGCGGGTGGTCTGGATGGACGTGAGGTGCTCCGGCCGGCCGTGGCAGCGGAGGCAGAGCCAGACGACGGTCATGATGACGAGGTGGTGCATCAGGACCAACGCTGGAGTATGAAATTGAAAGCGTAACGATCACCGGAGCGGACAGCTTCCCAGAGTTCCCGGCAGGTGCGCTCGTCGTCGAGTGGCGCAGGGTCCCTAGATTCGTCGCTCGCTTCTTCGGCGATGACCCGGCGCGCTAGGGCGAGCTGTTCTGCTCGACCAAGACCGTCGAGGACGTCGTCGACGTCCACGACGACCGAGACCGAGACCATCGTCATTCCTCGATCTCCTGCGCCTCGTCGTCGCCTGGCTCGTTGCCGAGGGCTTCGAGTTGCGGGCCGGGGGCGCCGAAGGGGGCGCTGGGGGGTTGGTAGGCGGGGAGCTGGCCGGCGAGGCGGCTGGCGAGTTCGTGGAGGCTGCCGGATTTCGGTAGGTTGTGGTCCGCGCAGAGCTGGCGGAGCATCGCGGCGGGAAGGAGCTGCAGCTCCTCGAGGCTGTCGAAGCGGATCGGCGGCACGGCGAGGGCGCGGGCGATCCATTCGGCGGCGGGGCCGCTCGCGGTGCCGCAGCTGCGGCGCTCGTCGTCCGGCTCGTCGAAGCGGAGCGACGTGGCGATGCATTCGCGCAGGCGGCCGCGCAGCTCGCCGGGCAACACGGACATCGCGCGGACGAGGCCGGCGTCGTTGACCATGGACAAGGCGATTTCCCCTGGGCGTTCCCCGCGCGTGCTGACGTTGTGGGCGGCGAACAGGAGGAGGGTCGCGGTGAAGAGGGTGTTGTCCGTGAGCTCGACGCGCCGTTCCGCGAGATGGGCGCGTAGGGCCTCCGTTTTCTTGCGGGCGATGGCGGCGCGGGCCTTCTTGCTGAGGCCGCGCTCCTCGGGCGGGGGCGGCTCGGCATCGGCAGCGGCATCGGCGGCGGGGCCCTCCCCATGCTGAGGGGCTTCCTTTCCGGATTTTGCCTTCACGGGCGCCGGGATCGGTTCGAAGTAGATACGAGTGAGCGTGCCGTCGTCATCGTCGAGATGATAGCGGATGGCGATTCCCTTTTTTGGCTTCTTCGGGAGAGCGGCGACCTGCTGGAAAAAGCCCTTGGGCGCGAGGCGGCGTCCGTACTTGTCGATTTCGCCCCAGGCGGCGTCGATGCCCTCCGCTGTGAGGGCGTTGATCTCGTCGCCGATGGCCTGGCGCTGGAGCTTGAGGAATTTCTCGATCTCGGTGGTGGTGAAGCGGCGTTCGTCGTCCGGCTGGGCGAAGAGATCCTCGTCCCAGCGGATTTTCGCCGTTGCGGTGTCGAAAAGAGCGTCGGCGCGGTTGAGGCAGCGGCGCTCCACAGCGTTGGCGATCTGCCACCACTCCGGAAAGCGCGGCTTTGCCGTGCGCAGATGGGATTTTGCGACTTTCTCCAGCTTCTTCGGGTCCGCCTTGATAAGTGCGGCGGTGTGCCTAGCATCGGGCGCGCCCCAGGTGTGCGCGAGGTCCACAACGGGCGCCGGGAGGTGGGCGACGGCGTCCATGCGCAGCGCCTCGCGCGGCTTGAGGCCGAGGGTTTCCTGCGCCTTCATCAGTGGCATACCCTGGTCGCGCATGGCGCGGAAGGCGCGCCAGATCTCCGGCGGCGTCATTGTTGCGCGAACGATATTTTCCGCGAGCGCCGCGCCGGTCTGGCCGGCCTCGTCCATGTCGCGGACGGTGGCCTCGATGGTCTCGTGGCCGAGGCTGCGCGCGGCTTCCAGGCGCCTGTTGCCGGCGATGACGCGGAAGCGGTCGCCCTCCGGCGCGACGAGGATGGGTTGCAGCAGGCCCTGCTCGCGGATCGACGCGGCGAGCGCTTCCTGTTCCTGCGCCGCCGGCGTGACGCGACGGACGGGCGCGCGGGGAGGGTCGATGAGGGCGATGGGGATGGCGGTCATGGGGATTCCTCGTAGCGGGATGCGAGAGCGCGGATTTCGTCGGCGAGGAGGCCGAGGCTGCGCGCGTGCCGTTCAACGAAGTCGGCAACGGCGTGGACCTCGCCGGCACGGGAACGCGGGCTCGCCAGCGTGTCGGAAAGCGACGTCGCGAGAGAGCCTTGACGCAGGATGAGTTCGCGCAGGCGGCTCTCGAAGCGGATCGCCTCGTGAATGCGGTCGATGGGCATCAGGCGGCGCCGGGGAATGTCGCGCTCTCGAAACGACGACGTGCGCGGTGGGGAAGGTGGACGACGTTTCCGGCGGCGACGGCGGCGCGCAGCGTGGCGGCTTCGCGCTCGGCCGCTTCGGCTTCGTCGCGGCTGTTGGCGACGACCTCATCGAGCGTGCGTTCCATGCGGAGCGCCTCGACGATTGCGAGGTCGAACAGTCGGACCCGGTGGGGAAGCGGCTCGCCGTCGCGGAGCTGGGCGAGGAGGGCGGCGAGGTTGGTCATTGGTCAACATACTCCTGGAGGGTCCCAAGACGGTCGAAGAGCAACCTGGCGCGCGCGACGACAGCGTCGTTCTTGAGGGGGGAGCGGAATACGAAGGAAAGGGCGTTCTTGAGATCCTTCGCGGTTTCACTGGGGTCGACGCTGATGGCCATGAGGGCGAAGACGAGGTCCTCCAGCGCCCTCAGTGCCGCGTCGTCGTGCGCGGCCATTGGCGCGCGCTCCATCGCGCGGGCGAGCTCGTGCCACTCGCGCATGGGGATCAGCTCCCACGAAACGGCGTGGTCAAGGAAGGGGGCAATCTGATCGGAGAGTTTCATTACAGCCTCGTTTCGTTGGCGCGCTGGAACGCCTGGCGCGCGAGGGTTTCGGTGAGGAAGACGCGGGAGGGCGGGATGGCGACGGGCCCGCGGGTCCAGCTGGCGGCGTAACGGCGCAGATAGCGGCCTCGGCCGACGTAATGGAGGGCGGCGACGCCCGCGCCGTTGATGGTGAAACCGTGCACCGCGAGTTCGGCGTGCGACGGCAGCTGGCGCGCGCCGCTCATGGGTGGGCCGGCAGTGGGAGGAAGTCGGCGGCCGGCCGGATGCCGTCGATTTCGTAATGAAGGAAGTGCAGGCGCCCCCGCGCGTCGCGCCATTCCGCGATCACGGTCACGCGCGCGAGATGCCGCCCGTTCAGGCGGAGCGCCATCTCGCGCGGCGGTTCGACCGCGTGGCGCGTCAGTCCGTTGACCTCACGGGAGGTGGGTGGATTGTCGAGGGGCATGAGCGCCTCCGGGGTTGCCGGGGCGCGATATTACACGTCACGTTTCGGACTGCAAGAAAAATCACACTTGGGGTGTATTCAGGCGCGGCGCTTCCCGCGCGAGAGGCTGGTTTCTTTTGGCTTCACTGGCGATTCGCTCCGATTCGCCTCGTTCACGGCGACGCCGCCGACCTTGGGGCGGCCACGGCGTCGGAGCCCGATAACGCCCTGATCGTTTCGTTCGATCTGCTGGATCGCGGCCATGAGCGAGATGGGCATCAGGTCCATGGTGCCGAGGAGCACATAGTCGATGCTGAAAGTCTTCTGTCTGGCGAGCCGGACTAGGGCGACAACGTCCACGGCGTTGCGGCCGACCTCCCAGCCGCTGACGGCGGAGGGTGTGACGTTCATCATCTCGGCGAATTCGGCTTGCGTTTTGCCCATCGCCTGGCGCACGAGCTGGAGGCGCCGTCCGATCGCCGCGAGGATGTCCGTGGAGGACGGGGTTGGTTCGAGCATGGCCCAAAAAGCGCGGTTAAGCGGCGATATGCACGCCACGTGCAAAGGGGCTTGAAAATCACACGCTGGTGTATATCGTCGCCGGTCATGCGCGTACGCGAGCTGATCCGCGAGCTGGGTGGCCCGACAAGGGTTGCGAATGCCTGCGGCGTCTCGCCGCAGGCGGTGACGAACTGGATCGCACGCGACCGCGTCTCGGCGGAACACCAGGTGACGATCTGGCGGCTCGCGGCCGAGCGTGACGTCGCCTGGACGCCGCCGGGAGCGGATGGGCTGAAGCTGGAGCCAGCGGCATGAGCGGAACGATCGCTCGTGCCGCTGGCTCAGTCACGCGGAATGGGTCCGCGTCAGGGGATTCCGCCAGCGCCGGCCCATGGGTCCTTGCTCGTCGCCTGGGCAGCCACTCGCGCGGCGTACCAGTCGCCGACGGCGAGGTTCGGATCGTGGGCGACCTTCACGCATGCGTCCCTCGGGTCGCGGAGCACCTGGAGGTGGGCGCGCAACTCCAGTGTGTGAAGTTCATGGAGCCAGGTCGCGTATTGTGCGGGTGGCGCAGCCGCTTCTGCGATGCCACGGCGCGGCGCGTCGAGCACGGTGGCAATGTAGCCTTCGAGGCCGTTCGCCCAGTGACGGGTTCGCAACAAACAGTCTGGCGCCTGAGCGATGACGGGCGCGAAAGTTGCAATCACCGTCTCGGCATATCCTTCGCGGCCAACGGCACCAGGAGCGGTCGAGAGGTCGAGAACGGAATGCGGCCTTGGTGCGGGTGCTCCCGCGGCGAGCGTGAGCGCGAGGGCAGCGAGAGTGGCTCGTTTCATGGGTACCTCCGCGCGCAGCATGGCGCGTTTCGCGTGCGCCGTCACGTGGGGTTTGTGGGGCCCTCCCTTGGGTGGGGCTTCATTTTTCCAAAATCAGGGATTTCTCCGGCGGTGGGAGGGATGGGAGCGTGAGGATTGTGGTGCTCGGCTTCGGGCCTGGCGTCTGGCACGCCAAGAGCCGCAAGGATGCAGATCGCACCCTTCTGGTGCCGACGACGGTCGGGGTCCGACGCGATGTTTTGCGGGCGCAGCGACGGCGCGCGGCGCGGATCGACGCCGGGCGGTATCCGTGGTGATGCGCGAGATCCTGTTCGCCGCGGCGCTGACCGGCGCGTTCTACGCCGGGGTGTGCGCGGGGCTGCTGTGGCTCGCGGGGCTCGGCGGCGTGGGCGTGAGCCTGGCGTTCGGGAAGGTGATGGTCGCGGTTGCGGTGCTGGCGCTCGCGAGCATGGCGGTGGCGCGGCGATGAACGCGAACGCGCTCAAGACCGCGTGGAAGCTGATTGTGCGCGGGCTCGGCGGCCTCGACGCTACGGCGTCCGTGGTGCGTGTCGCGCGCAGCCAGGTCGCGGCATACGGGGATGTCAACAGCCCGGAACGGTTCGCGCCGGTGGATGTGGTCGCTGCGGCGGAGGAAGTGCTGGGCGACTGCCCCATGACGCGTGCGCTGGCGTGGGTCGCTGGATTTGTGCTGGTGCCGGCGGTGGCGCCGACGGGGACGGAGCTCGCCGCGATCCTGGCGCGGTTCGGGCGCGACGAAGGGGATATTTTCGCGCGCGCGCTGCCCTTCCTCAAGGGCGGCTCGATCCCGGACGAGGAAATCGCGCGGCTCAACGCGGATGCGGACGATGTGATCGCGGCGATGCACGCGCTGAAGGCGTGCCTGCGCTCCGCGCCGCGGGGCGATGCGCGGTGAGCGCGGACGGGGAGCAGACGACGCGGGTGACACAGTCATTGGACTGGCCGGGGCCGCGCGGCCACCTGGTCGCCGCGATGCGGAAGCTGGCGCGCGCGCTCGACTCGCCGGAACGCGAGAAGGCGCGGCTGCTGCGTGAGATTTTCGAGCACCTGGACGCGATGGAAAGGACGCTGTGATGGCACATAGCGCCCCGCGGCATTCCGGTAATTCCGTGTGGGCGGACCCGCGCACCGAGGCGCGGTTGCGCGAGTTGTGGACGCAGGGACATTCGGCGGCGCGCATCGGCGACATGATGGGGCTTTCGAAGAACGCGGTCGTTGGGAAGGCGCATCGGCTCAACCTGGTGTCGCGCCCGTCGCCGATTTTGCGCTCGGCGACGGGGGCCAGGAAACCTAAGCCCATCAAGCGCGCGCCGCTGACGACGCTTCCGGCGCTCGCGGCCCCTCCCGCGCCGATTGTGCTGATGCCCGTGGCGGCAGAGCCGGCGGGCGCCCCGCGTGAGCCGCAGCCGGCGTGCTGCTGGCCGATCGGCGATCCGCGCTCGAAGGCGTTTCGCTTCTGTGACGAATCGGCCGAGCCTGGCGCGCCCTACTGCGCCGCGCATTGCGCGAAGGCATACGACAAGCAGACGCGCGTCAACCACGGAGCGCTGCCGTGGTGATGCACAGCCCGGCTCGCCGCCTCCCCCGAGGTTTGGTGGGCGAAGCCTCCCTGAACTGGCGCCGGCCCGCGGAATGTCGGGCCGGCGCGCTTTTTTGGGTTGGCGCGCCGTGAGGGTGGTGGTCGAACTGAGCGAGGCGGACCGCGCGCTGCTGGAGCGGCTCGTCTCGCGGATCGCTTCGGCGCTGAAGGAAGCGCCGCGACGGGATACCGGGGTGGGGGCGGCGTCGGCGGACGCAAGGCCACCTGGGGAAGCGGACGCTGGGTCTGGTGCGGATCCGCAACGAGCGGAGGAAGGGCAGCGCGCTGACGCGGCGCGCGCCTCCGTCTCGCCTCAAGCCGACGGCGAAGATGTGGGGGTGTCCCATCGTCCGCCCGCGCCGTCGGGAAATGCCCAGAAGGCTGGCCGAAAATGGACGTCGGAGCGGATCGCGGTCGTGCGCACGATGTGGCCGACGATGGTTAGGTCGACCGAGATCTTAGAGCGCCTGAACGCGCTACCGGGTTCCGAGGTGATGATGAGTCAGTTGCAGAGCTACGCCTCCGTCCAGCTGCACCTGCATCGGCCGAACGGCGCGCCTCGAGGGACGCCGATGGTGCCACCGATCGGCTCGCCGTTGCGGCCGGATGGGCACTCCCCGCGGCCAGCGCCGGTCACCGCCGCGCAGCTGCGGAATCTAATACCGGCCGAGGCGGATTTCGATACGGTACGGTGGTGGGCCGGCGAGCACGGCATTCCGGCGTTCGATGGCAGTGTCTTCATGCTCGCGGAGGTGAACGCCAAGCGCCTGCGCGTGGGGTTGAACCCGTTCAAGCTGGTGCGGCGCGCATGAGCGAGGAGTCGGTGACGATAGAGCTGCCGCCGGAGCTGGTGGCGCTGCGCAATGAGGCGGCGGAGCGGTTCAACCGCCTCCCGGTGGCGATGCAGATGCAATTCGTGCGCGAGGCGTTGGCGGCAGCGGGGCAGAACGCGATCAGCGTGTTCGGGCAGAACGGATTCAGGCACCTGGAGCGGACGGTGGCGCAGACGATGCGCCAGTTGTCGCTCCTGGCGGGATCGCCGGCGGGGCGGGCGTGAACCGGCCGCCGTGCAACCTTGAGGCCGAGCAGGGATTGCTCGGCGCGGTGCTGGCGAACAACGCGGTCTTCGATGGCGTCGCGTGGCTGCGGCCGGAGCACTTTTACGACCCGGTCCATGGACGGCTGTGGGAAGTCGCCTGCGCCCGCGTGAACGCCGGTAGGATCGCGGACGCGGTGACGCTACGGGACCATTTCGAAGCCGAAGGGACGCTGGAGGAAGCAGGTGGCACAAAATACCTCGCGGAACTGGTCGCGGCGATGGTTTCGCCGACGCTCGCATCGGGGTATGCCGACGCGATTTTCAACGCGTGGCGGCGGCGTCGGCTGATCGAGATCGGCGGCGAACTGGTGCGCCGCGCGATCGGTAGCGACGATGCTGAGGCAGCGCAGGAAGAGGCGGAGACGGCGCTGTTCGCGGTGGCTGAGGATCGCGAGGAACATGCGTCGCCCGCGGCCGTGGCGATGGGCCAGGCGCTCGATGCGGCGGTCGAGGCGTCGCAGCGGCCGAACGGCCTGATCGGCGTGACGACGGGATTCCGCGAGCTCGATGACGCGCTCGGTGGCATGCGCGTGGGTGATTTCCTGGTCGTCGGCGCGCGGCCGAGCATGGGGAAGACGGCGTTCGCGCTGGAAATCGCCGTGGCCGCGGCGGCAAGTGGCGCGAGCGTGCTGTTCGCGAGTGCAGAGATGCGGCGCGAGAAAATCGGAGCGCGCTTGCTTGCGGGGACGACGCCGATCGAGAGCGAGGCGGCCGGGCGCGGGCATCGCCGGACGCGCGACCTCACCGGGCGGTTCCTTTACGAGCCCATCAGCCAGGCGGACGTGGTTCGGATGCACGCGGCTGCCCAGGCGATGGCGGCGCGGCGATTCGTGATCGATGAGGTCCGCGCGCGCACAGTGGCGGCGATCCGCACCGCGGCGCGACGCATGAAACGGCGTGGCGGCCTCGACCTCGTGATCGTGGATTATCTTGGGCTGCTGCGGGTGCCGGAGCTGGAGCACGCGGGCAATCGGACGCTGGAGGTTACACGCATCTCCAACGACCTCCAGGCGACGGCCAAGAGCCTCGGCGTGCCGCTGCTGGCGTTGGCCCAGCTCAACCGCGCCAACATGCAGCGGGACGACAAGCGACCGAATCTAGCCGATCTGCGCGACTCCGGCAGCATCGAGCAGGACGCCGACGTGGTGATGTTCCTGCATCGGGAGGAATACTACCTCGAAAACTCACGGCCGAACCGCAAGGCGGACGAGACCGATGAGAAGTTCGGCAACCGTCTCTCGGGGTGGACGGAAGCACGGCTGGCGAGCGCGGGCGTGGCGGAGGTGATCGTCGCGAAAAACCGTGAGGGCCCGACGGGCACGCGGCGCATCTCGTGGAGCGCCGAACGCAGCTGGTTCGGCGACCTGGCTGAGGAGAGCGGCGCGGCCGCCGGCTAGCCGCGACATTTTCAACGACGGCAAGAGGAAAACGACGATGGGTCGCCGCTGCGACTGTTCCATTCTGCTTGACGAGCTGGCGACGAACCCGGCGCTGAAGACGGCGTCGCTCGCGTCGCGGGCAGTGTGGCTCGCGCTGCTTCGGGCGATGCAGGTGGGTGCTGTTTCGGTTTTACGGTTCGGTTCGCATGTGCCGAACCGAATGGAGCTCGCGATGCTGGTAGCGGCTTCGGAAACCGAAACCGAAACCGAAATCGCGGCGTTGGTGGAGCGTGGGCTGCTGGTGCGCGAGGCGGACGGCGCGCTGGCCTCGCCGCTGCTGCAAAGGATAGCGAAACGGTCCGAAACGAACCGAATCAATGGGTTGAAGGGCGGCCGACCGCGCAAGGATGGCAGCGACAGGCGCCAGACTTCGATCCTGCTGCCGATCGCGGGAGATGGTGCGGGCGCGGAATCGGAAACCGAACCGAAACCGAACGCGCCGCCTGGACAGCTTAAGCTAGCTTCTTCTTCTTTAGCTAAAAAAAAAGCTAGTTTAGCTAAGCTCGACGAAGCGACGACGCGGTTGCTCGCGGCGGCTGGGCTACCAGCGGAGCGACTGGCGCGGGACCGGGGATGCGTGGCCGCGTGGCTGCAGGCTGGGCACGATCTCGACGACATCGCAGCGCTGATCGCCAGGCGTGCTGATGCGGGGGCCGAGCCGCAGCATCTCGGGTATTTCAACCGCGCGGTGGCCGATCTGGCGACGGCGCCCGCGCCGGCCGCTGCGATGTCGCCGGCGGAGGCGCCTCAAGTGGCCGCGTGGCGCGTGGAGTTCGCGATTTTCGAGCGGAAATTCCGCGAATGGGGTGACTACGGCTGCGTCGGACCGATGCCGGTGATGCCGCCGAAGCCGGTGCTGAACGCGGCCTGAGGTCAGGGAATGGAGGTCGATATGGGCGCGAGCGTTATTGCGTGCGAGGCGAAACGATCTGCCACGGTTGACGCGGCGGCGTTCGTGGTGGCTCGGCTCGAGGAGGCTGGCGCGACGCTTCTCGCGCTGCCGCAGATGGGATTTTCGACAGCGGCGCGCGGATATTGGCCGGATATGGTGCGCGATAGCTTCATCGACCTTCCTTCGGCGGAGCGCGGGCGACCGGTGACGCCGGATGCGGCGCGGATCTCGCGGATGGAGGAAGCGTTCGGGTGGCTCGGCTTCATTCCGGCGCACCGGATGGCGCTGCGGCGCATCGTGGGATACCGCGCGCTGGTCAACCCGTTGACGGATCGTCATATGTTCCCATGGCGGCGGATCGGCAAGCGGATCGGCGCGGATCATCGGGCGGTCCAGCGTTGGCATGGGCAGGCGGTCGGGATGATCGTGGCGGCGTTGGGGGCGCGCGGATTTATTTTCGACTCTTGACCGGATGGACCAAAAAAGCGTAGGTCTTTCGTCACGCTACGCGAATCGCGCGCCCGCCCGGCATCTGCCGCGGCGGGTTTTTTGTTTCCGGGGGCTTGTGGTGATCGAAATCTCGATCCGGTCGCAGGTGAGCTTGCTGGAACGCGCGCTGCTGCGGATGTCGAGCGAGCTGCGGGACGAGGTGACGAAGCGCGTGGTCGGGCGCAGCGGCGCGTTGGTGCGCCGGCGGATCATGGACGAGATGCCGAAGCTGTTCGATCGGCCGACGCCGTGGACGGTGAACTCCGTGCGGTATGCGACCTCGAACGACCAGGCGGTGCTGTTCATCGCCTACGACACCTCGAAGGGTGTTTCGGCGGAGAAGTTCCTCGCCGCGGAAGTGCGAGGCGGTGCGCGGCGGAACAAGCGAAGCGAACAGGCGCTCGAGCTGCGGGGGCTGTTGCCTGCGGGGATGCAGATCGCCCCGGGGCGTGGCGATGAGTTGGATCGGTTCGGCAACCTTCGTGGCGGCCTGGTAGTGCAGGCGCTCGCGTGGATCGGGGCGATGCGCGAGACGGGGTATGCGGCGAACGCGACGGCGAAATCTCGTGAGCGGTGGCGCAAGAAAGGGCTTGCGCACCGGCGCACGGGGATGCCGTTCTTCGTTGGGCATGCGGCTGAATCTGGGACTGCGGGCGTTTATCAGATCATGGGGCGGCACCGTGTGCGCGCGGTGATGCACTTCATACCGAAGCCGATCTATCGCGACCGGCTGCCGTTCGACGCGCTGGCCGGCGGGTTCGCCTCGGAGATCGTGCCGGTGCAGGTGCGGCGGGTGTTCCATGAGATCGCGGACGGCACGCTGCGGGTGTGAGCGGCGCGCGGCGAAGTGGTGAAATCGCGGCTGGCGGCCGCGGGTCCTTCCTGAGGAGCAGATGCACCGGGAGCATTTCGCGCCCCGGTTTGTCGGTCAGATTGTCATGTTTTACAATGGGTTGACGTTGTCATTGCTTTTGTCGCCGGCGGTCCGTGACGTGGCGGATCGCGCGGGGACGAGCGCGCCCGTGGTGAAGAAGAAGGAACTGGCGAAGCTCCTCAAGATCAGCCGGCAGACGCTCGACCAGTGGCTCGAGCGGTGGGACGAGTTCCCCGTGCTCGAGCGCGGGACGAACGGCCGGGAGTGGCAGTTCGACCCCGCGTCCGTCACCGACTTCCTGCGCGCCAGGCGCGACGAGGAACGGCAGCGGAAGGAAGCGCGCGACGAGGCGCTGGCGCAGCTCTCGCTGCCGCTCGACGACGACGAGGTCGTGCCCGGCCTGAGCGGCCTCTCCGCCGCGGACCGGCTGCGGATGGCGCAGCTGGCGAAGCTGCAGCGCGAAGAGGCGGAACGGCTAGGGAAGCTGGTGTCGCGCGAGGAGATCGAGGCGGCGCTCGCGGAGGGACTGCCGGAGCTGCTGCGCTCCGTGCGGGACGCGGCCCGAGGAAAGTGCATCGAGTTCCGGATGCCGGACGAGGAGACGCGGCGGCTCGACGGCGCGATCTGCGCGGCCTGGACGGCGAAGGTGCGCGAGCTGCAGGTGAAGCTCGGCAAGAGCGAGCTCGAGGCCTACATCGATGGCTGAGGCGGCGCGCGTGGCCTCTGGACGGTCGGTGTTCGCCGCGGCGCTCGATGCCGCGATTCCCGCGCCGTCGCTGGATGTCGCGGCGTGGGCCGAGGCGAACCGATGGACGGCTGGCCCGCGCGCGGGTCGCTGGTCGCATGGGCTGACGCCCTACCTGGTCGAGCCGATGCAGGCGACATCCAACGGTCTGCACACGACGGTGGCGATCGTCGGTCCCGGCCAGTGCGGCAAGACGGCCGTTGCCGAGAACCTGCTGCTGGGCTCGATCGACGCGGATCCCGCGCCGTTCCTTTGGTACATGCAGAACGACGAGTCCGTCCGCGCCTACGTCAAGGAACGCATTGGGCCGATGATCGACGCGCACCGGACGGTGGCGGCGAAGCAGGGGTTGCGCGCGATCGACAGCGCGATCGGGTTCAAGCGGTTCCGCGGCATGACGGTGCAGTTCCTCGGCGCCTCGCCGGGGAACCTGATCAACAAGACGGCGCGGCGCATCGTCGCGGACGAATGGGACGCGTTCCCTGAGAGCGTGGGCGACCCGAAGGTGCTGCTCGACGTGCGGCGCCAGGCGTATGGCAGGGACTCCCTGTTGCTCGCGATGTCGCACCCAGACCGGGCCGGCGGCACGCGGCCAAGCGCGTGGCTGCGTGGGATCATGGCGCTCTATGCGCAGTCCGACCGGCGCACCTGGTGGTGGCCGTGCCCTGATTGCGGCGGCTTCTCGTCGCCGAACCCGGGGGCGGCGCGGCATATGGAGCTGGTGTTCCCCGAGGACGCGAGCCCCGACGAGATCGAGCGCGGTGCGGCGCTGCTGTGCCCATGCTGCGGTTCGCACATCCCCGATGAGCAACGGCGGGGGATGAACGCGCGCGGCTTCTGGGCCGGCGCCGGCCAGACGGTGCACGAGGATGGCACGGTCTCCGGCGAGCTGGCGCAGCGCGACACGGCGGGGTTCTGGATCGTCGGCGTGATGTCGCCGTTCCTGCTGAGCGGGATTGGCGGCCTGGCGCGGGCGCTGGCGGAAGCGCGGCGCGGCTACAGGGCGGAGGGCGATGACAAGGCGCTCCGCGAGGTGACGGTGAAGCAGCTCGGCGTGCCGTACGAGCGTGCGGCGAAGGTCGGCGCGATGGATGCGGCGGCGCTGGGCGAGCGCGCGGACGAGACGCTGCGGCTGGGACGCGTGCCGCGCGGCGTGCGGTTCCTGACCACGTTCGTCGACGTGCAGGCGAACCGGTTCGAGTTGCTGACGCGCGGCTTCGGGGTGGGTGCCGAGAGCTGGGTGATCGACCGGCGGACGATTCCGGCCGCGCCGGCGCTCTCCGCGGCGGACTGGGACACGATGATCGCCGCGGCGGCGCATGCGGCCTATCCGCTCGAGGACGGCAGCGGGCGGGCGATGAAGATCCGCGCGCTCGGGATCGACAGCGCCGGCGAGCCGGGCGTGACGGAGCGGGCCTATGCGGCGTGGCTGCGGGCGAAGCGGATGCGGCTGGCGGCGCGGCTCGGCGTGGTGAGCGGGCGCGACGTGTGGACGGTGATCCTGGCCAAGGGCGCCTCCAGCGACGCGCGGCGCCTGGTGGTTTCGTATCCGGATGCGAGCCGGGCTGACCGGCGCGCGGCGGCGCGCGGGGAGATCCCTGTGATGCTCTACGCGCCGAACACCTGGAAGGACGCGGTGGCGGCGCAATTGGCCGTTGCCGAGGACGGCCCGGGACGCGTGCACTTCCCGCGCGCGCTCCGGGCCGACGACGAAGCGGCGCCGGGCGAGTTCTTCGAACAGCTCGTTGCCGAGACGCGCGATTCTCTGGGACGTTGGACGAAGACGCGGGCGCGCAATGAGGCGCTCGACCTGATGGTGGGAACGCAGATCCTCGCGCACCTGCACGGGCTGTCGCGCGTCGACTGGGCGCGGCCCCCAGGTTGGGCGCGGGACTGGGATGAGAATTCGCTCGTTGAGGCGCTGTCCTCCTCGGCTGCCTCGACGCCTCAACCGGCGCTGGTCGCGGCGGGGCTTCCGGCGCCGGTTGAGGTCACCTCGTCGCGCGAGGCCCGACTGCGAAACCTGGCGCGACGGCTGGGGTAGGACATGTCCGGAGCGACGACATCGATCACGCTGCAGGGTGTGGCGCCAGGCACGCTGCAGACCTGGCTGCTCGCCGCGCAGAACGCGCTCGCGTCCCTGATGACGGGGCAGCTCGTCGCGACAGTGAGTTACCAAAACGGCTCCGGCAACCGGGCCGTGACGTACACGAAAGCGAACGTGGCGGACCTGCGGGCGTGGATCGTGGAGCTGCAGACGGCGCTCGGGAACGCCAGGCCGCGGGCGATCGGGGTGATGTTCCGATGAGCGAGCGGCGGCGTGGGCTGGTGGACGCGACTGGCCGCACGATTCGCGCGGAGGATGTCGCGCGGGTGCGGGCGCGGGCGTCGCTGAACGTGCCAAGCGGCAGCGGGCGCCCGGGCGAGATGAGCTCGCCATGGGCATACGATGCGCAGGCCTGGTTCAGCCAGGACTTCGGGGACTGGTTCCCGTGGGTGCGCAGCCCGGACGCCGAGATCAATGTCGACCGCGACCGGGTGGTCGGGCGGCTGCGGGATCTTACGCGGAACGACGGCTGGGCGTCGGGCGCGATCTCAACGATCGCGGATGCGGCGGTGGGTGGTACATTCTTCCCGCGGCCGATGCCGAATTGGCGAGTGCTGAACCGCCTCGACCCGCGGTTCGACCGGCGCTGGGCGGCGGAGTTCGAGGCTGCGGCAACGGCTGAGTGGCGCCTCTGGGCCAACGACCCGAACCGGTGGTGCGACGGCGCGCGGGCGCTGAGCATGACGCAGATCATGCGCCTGGCGTTCATGCACAAGGTGCGCGACGGCGATGCGCTTGCGGTCGTGCTGTGGGACCCCGGCAGCGTGCAGCCCGGTGCCGCGCATTACGCGACGCGCGTGCAGCTCGTCGATCCTGACCGGCTCTCGAACCCCTATCAGATGCTCGACATGGACCGCATGCGCGGCGGCGTCGAGACGGATCTGCTCGGCGCGCCGATGGCGTATTGGCTGCGGCGGGCGGAGCCCAATGACTGGTTCCAGGCGGCGGAGAGCATGATCTGGGACCGGTTCGACCGTGAAACGTCCTGGGGACGGCCGGTCGTGGTGCATGACTTCGACCGCGAGCGCGCGGGCCAGCATCGCGGTGTTGGCGTGCTAACGGCTGTAGTGGGGAGGTTCAAAATGCTTTCCCGCTATGACCAAGTGAGCCTGCAGCACGCGGTGCTCCAGGCGCTGATCGGCGTCTTCGTCAAATCGCCCTACGACAACGAGATGGTGCAGTCGGCGATCGATACCGGCGGCGACCAGGTCGGGTGGTACCAGGATATGCGTTCCGCCTATGGCGCCGAACACCCTGTGATGTTCGGCGGCGTGCGGCTGCCGAAGCTTTTCCCAGGCGAGAGCATCGAGACCGTGAAGGCGGACACGGCGCTGACGCAGTTCGAACAGTTCGAGCATGCGGTGCTTCGCAGCGTGGCGGCGGCCGTGGGATGCACGGCCGAGGAGATCACTCGCGACTATTCGAAGACGAATTATTCCTCCGCGCGGTCCGCGATGTTGTCGGCCTACAAGACGTTGCGGCGCCGTTCGATCGACTTCGGGACCGGGTTCGCGACGCCGATCTATGCGGCGTGGCTTGAGGAGGCGGCCGATCGCGGGCGCGTGCCGCTTCCGGCCGGTGCGCCGGAATTCGTGGAATGGCGCGCGGCGTACGCGGGCGTACGGTGGATCGGGCCGGGACGTGGTTGGGTCGATCCCGTGAAGGAGCGCGAGGGCGAGATCATCGGCCTCGATGGCGGCTTCGGCACGCTCGACGAGACGTGCGCAGAGGTCGAGGGCTCCGACTGGCGCGACACGCTGGCGCAGCGGGCGATCGAGGTCGAGGAGATGCAGGCTCTCGGGCTCAAGCTGCCGGCATGGGCCGGCGGCGGCGGTGAGCCCGCGATGAAAATCAAACGGCCGAACTAGGAGAGGCGCGGTGGTGAAAACCGAATGGCGCTGCGGAGCTTCCCGCGACCTGCCGGTCAACACGACGCGGTCGTGGGATGGTGGCGCGGCAGCGAAGCGGATGCTGGACGCGGCGGGTATCGGCAGCGACCGTCCGAAGCCGGAAATCGCGAAGCGTGGCTTCCTGCTGTACGACGCTGGGAACCTGAACCTGCGCGGCAGCTACAAGTTGCCGTTCGCTGACCGGATCGAGGGGCGGCTGACGGCGATCGCGGCCGGGATCCGCAACGCTGCGTCCCGGCTGCCGCAGACGGACGCGCCGCCGCGCGAGCGGGATCGCGCGCGGCAGATCATCGACCATTACGAGAAGCGAATGGCCGACGCGAAAGAAAAAAACAACGAGAGCGCGGATGGATCGGGGCTTCGGCGCCGGCCATCCGCGCACAGGCTGGCGATGGTCGGGACCAAGCTCTTCGAAGTACCGCTTGCGCTGCACCCGACGCGCGGAGCCGCAGCGCTGTGCGACATGGCGGCGCGGATCGGCCTGCGGAGCGCGGGCGGCTCGCTGGCGATGGGTATCGCCGCCGACGGCGACGATGACGATGAGGAAGACGCGGCGGGGCGTGGCTACGACGTGCGCCAGGCTGTGGCGGTGATCGACATCGAGGGCGTCCTGGTCGACGGCCTCGGCTGCCTGCGCCCGTTCTGGGGGATGACTGGGTACGACGGCATCCGCGCGAACATCACGGCGGCGCTCGCGGATCCGCAGGTTCGCGCGGTCGCGCTCAATATCGACAGTCCCGGCGGCGACTGTTCCGGATGTTTCGACCTTGCGGATTGGATCTTCGCACAGCGCGGGCGCAAGCCGATTTGGGCGATCCTCAACGATGCGGCTTATAGCGCGGCCTACGCGCTCGCGTCGTCGACGGATCGCGTTCTCGTGCCTCAGGCGCCCGGCGGCGTCGGCAGCATCGGAGTGATCGCCGTGATCCCCGATCTCTCGAAGGCTCTTGAGAACGCCGGCATCGCCATCAACGTGATCCAGTTCGGCACGCACAAGACGGACGGCCTCGAGCTGCTGCCGATGTCCGACGACGCGCGCGCTGGATTCCAGGCTGATGTCAATCTCATCGGCGAGCGGTTCGTTTCGATTGTGGCGCGAAACCGAAAGCTCGATGCGGCGGCTGTGCGCGCGACGGAAGCAGACGGCTATCTCGGGGCCGAAGCGGTGAGCCGAGGGCTTGCGGATGCGGTCGCAGCGCCGGACCAGGCGTTCGCGGCGCTCGTTCGTTCATTCCAACAGGAGGGGTAGCCCCATGAAATTTCTAGGTATCGGCCGTGGGGCGCGTCGTCCCGCGGGCGGTCAGGCGCGCCACGCCGAGACCGAGGAAGAGATGCGCAATCGCCATGCGCGCGAGATGCGCGACGCGGGGTTCGAGCAGCCGGACACGGCGGACGATCCGCAGGACCCGTCGCAGGGCGACGGCGGCGACGAAGACGGGCGCCGGGCGAAGACGGGCGACCAGATGCCGCCGGCGAACGACGCCGACCCGAACGACGATCCAGTCGAGCCGATCCCCGCCGAGGACGACGATGGCGATGACGATGCCGAGGACCGTGAGGACCAGGACATCGACGGCGAGCCGGACGAGGACGCGCGGCGCCGGCGGCGCGCGGCCGCACGCAAACGGCGCCGGTCGAAGGCACGTCGGGCGGAGCGCGCGCGCTGTGCGGAGATTTTCGCGGCGCCGACGGCAGCGAAGAATGTCAGTCTCGCGGCCGAGCTCGCGTTCAACACGACGCTGCGCTCCGACCGCGCTGTCGCGATCCTCAATCGCGGCGGCGACAGCGGCGGCCTCTCGGCGCGGATGGCGGGGCTCGGCACTGTCGCGCCGCTCGCCATCGGCTCGGGTGCCGGGTCCCCGGGCGCGCGGGAGCCGCAGAGCATCGCCACGTCATGGGACGCGGCGATGAAGAAAGTGCGCAACTGGTAGCGAGGAACGACCGACATGGTTTCCCCTGTTCTGTATGAACATTTCTACGACGGTGCGTTCCTCATCAGCGAGGAGGAGGCGCACCGCTCGCGCGACCTCGGTACGATCACCAACGGCGGCGGCTCCGATCTGCCGCTGGACGGTGGCCTGATTCTGGCCGCTGTTGCCGGCGCGGTGACGGCGGCCGCGAGGCCGTCCGGCAATACCGGCAACGGCACGATCGGCAGCCTCTCTGCCGGCGTGGGCGCGCAGATCGGCACTTATCAGGTCCGGTTCACGGCGGCGACGACGTTCAACGTCTATGACACGACGGGCGCGCAGCTCTCCACAGGCTCGACCGGAACGGCGTTTCTCGACGAAATCGGGTTCACCATCACCGCGGGCGCCACGGCATTCGTCGCGGGCGACGCGTTCATGGTGACGGTCGCGAAGGGCGGATGGACGCCATACACGGCGTCCACGCCGCCGGTCGGGCTCGGCATCCTGTACAACCGCACGGTGATCACCGCTGGCACCACGAAGAAGGTGACCGTGGTCGCGCGGCAGGCGCAGGTGAACCAGGCTGAGCTGGTCTGGGATCCGTCGGTCGGGCAATACGGCTCCATCACCAGCGCGGCCGGCGGCAGCAACGTCGGCAACGGCACGATCGGCAGCCTCTCGATCGTGTACGCGCAGGAGGTGGGCGGCGTCGACGCGGTGATCCCCGCGGGCGTCTACACGCTCACCGCAGAGAGCGCGCTCGCGTTCCAGGTGGTCGATCCGACGGGCCTGGAGCTCGCGCCGGCTGCCGTGGGCGCGGCGTACAGCGACGGCGGCATCGCCTTCACGATCACGGCCGGCGGCACGCCCTTCGCCGAGGGCGACACTTTCACCATCACCGTGACCGAGTCCGGCCAGGCGCAGGCGCTGCAGGCGCTTGCGGCGGCCGGCATCGTCGCGCGCTAACGGGAGGTATCCTGCTGATGTCCGGAACGATCCTCAATGTCTTCCGCCAGGACGCCTTCACCAGCGTTTCGCTGACGGAGGCGGTCGAACGCAACCCCTATCAGCCCACCGGGCTGGGGGAGATGCGCATCTTCGAGCCGAAGCCGATCCGCACCAAGGCGCTCGCCGTCGAGCAGCGCGAGGGGCGGCTCGTCATCATCCCCACCTCGGCGCGCGGCGGGCCGCCCACCGAGCGCATCACCGAGAAACGCCAGGCGCGGTACTTCGAGTGCCCGCGCCTCGCGGCGGCGGATACGGTCTACGCGGCCGAGCTGATGGACGTGCGTGAGTTCGGCACCGAGTCCCAGATGATGGCGATCCAACAGGAGGTCGGGCGGCGCCTCAACGGTCCGACCGGCCTGACCAGCAACATCGAATATACCTGGGAACGTCATCGTCTCGGCGCGATCCAGGGACTGCTGCTGGACGCGGACGGATCGACGCTGTTCAACTGGTTCAACGAGTTCGACATCGAGCAGCCCTCGGAAATCGGGTTCTACCTGAACCAGGCGAGCCCGCCCGATGGCGCGCTGCGCACCCTGTGCAACCAAGTGGTGCGGCAGATGGCGCGGGCCGCGCAGGGGGCGTTCACGAACCGCACGCGCGTGATCGGGCTCTGCGGCGATGAGTTCTGGGACCAGCTCGTCAGCCACCCCGACGTTACGAAGACGTATTATAACTGGCTGCAGGCCGCTGAGCTGCGCCAGGGCACTGCGTTCCGTGGCGGCGGCGACGATGCGAACCCGATGGCGATTGCCAGCATGGTGACGCCGATGCTGTTCGGCGACATCTACTGGATCAACTACCGTGGGTCCGACGATCTCACCTCCATCGCGATTCCACCGACCAAGGTGAAGTTCTTTCCGCAGAACGCGCCCGGCGTGTTCACGGTGGCGTGGGCGCCGCACGCGAACGAGGAGTGGATGAACAAGCTCGGGCGTCCGACCTACGTGATTCCGATCGAAGACCGCGACCGCCGTGAGTGGTGGCGAATGGAGGTCTATTCCTACCCTCTGCACATCTGCACGCGGCCGGAAGTGCTGCTCTCCGGTCGCGCGGGCGTATAACGTGGCCGACACCGTTCGCGTGAAGGTGAAGGAGGGCCGGGCGGTTTATCGCGGACCCGGCCCGCACCCCTTCCGCGCCGGCGACGTGCTCGAGCTGCCTGCCGAGCATGCCGCCACGCTCACCGCTTCCGGCCATGTCGAGCCGGAGACGCCCGCGGCCGCGCTGGGCGAATGATCGACCTCGACGGCACCGTGCTGGCGGCCGCGCAGGCGGCGTTCGGCGAGGCGGTGATTTATTTCGCCGCCGGCGAGCCGGGCGTCCAGGTCAGCGGCATCTTCGATGACCGTTGGGTCGAGGCGAAGATCCCAGGCTCGCCGGTGGTAGAAGAAGTGGGAGTGCGCACGGTGCTGAACGTGCGCGCCTCCGCGCTGCCCCAGGTGCCGCTGCAGGGCGACCAGTTCCACGTGCGCGGGCGCCTCTACGAGGTGTCCGAGCCGGCGGCGGTGGACACGTTCGGCGACGTGCACCTGTTCCTACGGCTCGCCGACGACGCGCAGGCGGCGGTGAGCCAGGGGGCGCCGGGGACCTGAGGTGAGCTGGTACACGAGGCTGACGGCGACGCCAGCGGCGCCACTGCCGGCAAGCACGAGTGGCCTTGTGCTGGTGGACGCGACGCTGGGGGCGATCACGGCGACGCTGCCGGCCGCTTCCGGCGCGCAGCCAATCGCCTTCGTGAGGAGAGACGCGAGCGCCAACCTCGTGACGTTCGCGCCGCAGATCTCGACGGGTTTCGCAGACACGATCCTGCCGGCGAGCTGGTGGGCGCCGAACCTGGTGATGCAGCCAGGGGACGCGTTCCTTCTGGTGCCGATCGGGCCGCGGACGTGGCAAGTGCTCGAGTCCGCGCACGGCGTGATCCTGCGCGAGGCGACGGCGGCGGCCCTGATCGATTACGGAACGATCGCCGGCACGAGCGTCGAGACCGAGCGCGTGGATGCGGTGGCGACCGGGACGATGCCGCGGCTGCTCGTCTTCGCCGACGAAGATGCGCAGGGCGTACCGAATGGCGGGACGGTCCCGGCGTTCGATGTGACCCTGCAGCTCGTCGTGCAGGGGATGGTCGAACGGGCGCGGCGCGCTGATGTGGTCGCCGATCTCGATACGTTGCTCTTGCAGGCGCGTGACGCGCTGCTCGGCGATCCGGTGTGGCCGACGCTGGTGACGCGGATTGGGTCGATCAAGACGCGGCGGCTATTCGAGCCGAAACAGAATCTCATCGTCGGCGACGGCCGTATGCAGTTTGAGCTGGTTTGGACGGAGAGTTACAGGCCGCGGGTGGTCACGCCGCTCGACCTGGTGACGCTCACGACGACGCCGCCGGCGGGGACGCAGGCGATCGAGGCTCAGGTCACACTCTCACCCTGAAAGGGCGACGATGTCCGGCTCCCTTATTCCCTTCGCCAACATCCCCTCGAATGTCCGTGTGCCGTTCTTTTACGCGGAGTTCAGCAACGTCGCGGCCGGGGGCACCGTGCCGAACCAGCGACGGTTGCTCGTCGGACAGACGATCAACGCGGTCGCGGCGGTGCCAACCTATGTGCCCTCCGTCGCGTGGGCGCAGGCGACGTTCGGCGCGCGCTCGCAGCTCGCGGCGACGATCGCGGCCTATCGCGCGAACGACACCACCGGCGAGCTGTGGGCGCTTCCACTCGCGGATGCCGTCAGCTCGACCGCCGCCACCGGCACGATCGCGGTCACGGGGACGGCGACGGCGAACGGCACCCTGTGGATCTACGCCGGCTGCGTGCCGGGACAATCCGGCGCGGTCGCGCCGATCCAGGTGGGCGTGACATCCGGCGACACGGCGACGGTGGTCGCGAACAACATTGCCGCGGCGATCACGGCGGCGCCCTACCTGCCGTTCGCCGCCGCGGCGGCGACGGGCACCGTCACGCTGACGGCGGCGAACAAGGGGACGCTGGGGAACGGCATCCCGATCGTGCTGAACTTCCTCGGCGCTGAGGGCGGCCAGGCGACGCCGGCGGGGCTGACGATCGCGATCACCGCGATGGCGAGCGGCGCGACGGACCCAAGCCTCGCCACGATCGCCACGATCCTTGGGAACCAGGCGTTCGACTTCATCTTCTCGCCCTACAGCGACGCGACGTCGCTGGGCGAAACGACGGCGATGATGAACGACGCCACGGGGCGCTGGAGCTACAACCAGGCGCTCTACGGCGGTGTGTTCAGCACGCACAGCGACACGGTGGCGAACCTGCTGACCTACGGCGCGGGGCTGAACGACCAGCACCTCACCGTGCTCGGTGTGAACCAGGCGAGCCCGACGCCGCCGTGGATCTGGGGTGCGGCGTTCATGGCGCAGTTCGCGGTGTCCTCCGTCAACCAGCCGAACCAGCCGGTGCAGACATTGGTGCTGCGCGGCGTGCTGCCCGCGCCGTCCGCGAGCGAGTTCACGTTCACGCAGCAGCAGAGCCTGCTTTCGACGGGGATCGCGGTCGCGGCCTATGGCAGCGGCGGCGTGGCGCAGATCGTGCGCGCGGTCACCACCTATCAGAAAAACAGTGGCGGCCAGCCCGACACGAGTTATCTCGACACCGAGACGATGTTCACGCTGATGGCAGTGGTGCGGCAGCTCAAGGGCGCGGTGGTGCAGAAATTCCCGCGCGCGCTGATCGCGGATGACGGCACCAAGATTCCAGTGACGCCGCCGGGTGACGTGCCGGTGATCGTGACGCCCGGCATCATCAAGGCGGAGCTGGTGGCGCAGTACGCGCAGCTCGTCGACGCCGGGCTGTGCGACGACACCGCCGCGTTCACCACGGGCCTCATCGTCCAGCGCAACGCAAACGACAATACGCGGGTGGACGTGCTCTTCGACCCGTACCTCGTGAGCGGTCTGCGGATCTTCGCGGTGCTGACGCAGTTCCACCTGCAGGCCGTCCAGGCCGCGGCGTAACAGGAGGGAGTTCCCATGGCTGCAATCGAACGTGGCGGTATCGCGAGCTTTTACCTCGACGGCGCCTATTACGAGGTCAAGGCGGATATGGCGGTCAAACTCGGCGGGGTCGGGCGCAAGCCGGTGCCGGGCGCGGCGGGCAACGTCGCTGGGTTCACGACCGAGACGCTGATTCCGGACGTGACGATGACCGCGCTCGATGGGCCGGCGGTGAGTGTGAGCGCGCTGAAGGCGGTCAACGGCAACACGACGCTGCAGATCAAGCTCAACAACGGGAAGAGCTACATCGTCTACGGCGCGTTCCAGATCGACGACCCGGACATCAAGGTGGACGCGGGCGAGATCGGCGCGCTCAAGTTCTCCGGCACGTCGGCGGTGGAGATCACCGCGTGAGCACCTCCTACGCGCTGCGGGTGCCGATCAAGGTCATTGACCAGATGATCAACGTGATCACCTTCCGGGCGCCGACCGGAGAAGACCTGGTGGGGCTTCCAGACATGTCATCGGACCAGATCGGCTGGGCGATCATGCTGGCCGACCGCGTCGCCGACAACGTGCCGCGCGGGACGGTGAAGGGCTTGCCGGCGCTCGACGCGATCGGGGCTGGGAACGCGGTGGCGCGCGAGTTGGACCCTACGGCGCCAGCGAGCTCCTAGACCGGTACTTCGACTGCGCTCGCTGGTGGAATGACCTCAGGATATTGAAGCTCCCGGTTCCGGAGCTTCTCGTTTACTGGAATCAGATGAACCGTATCGCCGAGGCCGAGGCCGAGGCGGCGAAGGAGTGACGGATGGCCGCCGGCGAATCTGGTAGCGGCGCGGTCTTCAAGGCCATCATCCAGGCCGTGGATCGTGTCAGCGAGCCAGTGCAGGGCATCGTCAACGCGGTCAAAGGGCTGACGGGTGTCGAGGCGAAGGCGGCGTCCGAGGAGAAGAAACTTCATTCCGCAGGCGTGAAGGGCGGCGAGGAGCACCTCGCGATCTTCAAGCGGATCTCCAATCACGTGCGCGGGCTCGGTGGGCATTTCAGCGAGCTCACGGGCGCGGTGCGCCAGGTGGGTGGAGCGTTCGCGCAGATGGTGGCGCCGCTCGGCGCGCTCGGCGGCGCGGGCAGCCTGGCCGGCCTCGTGGAGATGACCAACAGCGCTGCTGAGGCGTTTTCGCAGCTGAGAACCAGCGCCGAACAGGCGGGCGTCTCGGTCCGCCAGTTCGCGACGCTGTCCATGGCGGCGAAGGAGAATGATGTCTCCACGCAGACGCTCACCACGTCGCTGTTCCGGCTTGGCCGCGTGATGGGCGACGTGACCGCCGGGAAGAACAAGCAGGCGGCGTCGCTGTTCAGCTACCTTGGAATCGCGCTCAAGGATGCGAACGGGCATGCGCTCTCTGCTGCGCAGGTGCTTCCGAAGCTGGCGGACGCGTTCCAGCACACGCACAGCGCCACGGCGAGGGACACGATGGCGCAGACTCTCTTCGGCCGCGGTGGCGCGGCACTGATCCCGATCCTGCTGAAGGGCTCCGCCGGGCTGGCGGCGTATAACGCCGAGTTCAGGAAGGTCGGGTACTTGCCGAACAAGGGCGGCCAGCAGTCCCTCGAATCGTTCCACTCATCCTGGGTGCAGCTGACGACCGCCGTGAGCGGCTTTACCATGGAGGTGGGCACGAAGCTGGCCCCGGTGCTGCGGCCGATCATCGATCAAGTGACGAAATGGATTGCGAAAAACCGCGAGTGGATCTCGACCGACATCGCCGCCGATGTTGGCAAGCTGGTGAAGTGGGTCGACGCGATCGACCTGCACAAGGTGACGCACGACATGCGATCCTGGGTTGGCGCGATCACCAGCGTCACCTCGTCCCTTGGTGGCGCGAAGGTGATCATCGGCGCGGTGACGCTGGCGCTGGGCTCGCCGCTGCTCGGCGCGGTCGGCAGCGCGATTTCCATAATGGGATCGCTGAAAAGCGTTGTGACCGGGATCGGTGTCGCGATCGCGGCTAATCCCATCGTGGCGATCGGCGCCGCGATCGCGGCTGCCGCGTACCTGATCTACGACAACTGGGACGTTGTGAGGCCTTATCTCCTTGAGTTTTGGGACGCGATCAAGGTGGTTTGGAAGGCCGCGATCAGCGCCATCAAGTTCGAGATCAAAAGCATCGTCGCGCCTTTTGAGTGGGTTTGGAAGCAAATCCAGCCGATCGTCAAAAATATCCGTGATTCCGTGCAGTGGGCGGCGAACAGCTGGGCTGGACGCGAGCTGGGGCTGGGCGGACCGTCGCACGCGACGCCGGGTGCGCCACGAACGCCTGGCCTCGGCGGCCCGCCGAATGCAAGCGCCGGGCGCCCGGTGTTCCGCGGAGGGCCACATACGTTCGCGCCTCGCGGCGCGCCGGCGCGCACGGTCGCGCACGTGCAGGGGAAGCTCGAGACGACGATCATGTTCAAGGGCGCGCCGGCGGGCACGCGTGTGCACGCCACCGCGCACGGGGCGGCGGCGCCACCGAAGGTTGAGGTCGGGTTCGCGATGCCCGGCGTGGCGATGTTCGACTGATGTCGGCCTCGGTTCTCACCTCAATCGAGCAATTGCTCGGCTTCACGCTGCGGCAGGCGAGCTTCCGCGGCGTGCCGTTCTATACCGAGCAGTCCGGCGGCCGTGGCGGCCGCAGGCTTGTGGTGCACCAGGCGCCCCTGCGCGATGGGGCGGTGACGGAAGATCTCGGGCGTATGCCACGGAGCTTCCGCATCACCGCCTATGTGGTGGGGCCGGGATATCAGGCGCAGCGCGACGCGCTGCTCGACGCGGTCGAGGCGCACGCATCGCCGGGCGTCTTCGTCCATTACACGATGGGCGAGATCACGTGCGCGGCCTCCGTTGTGGACTTCACCGAGCACCGGGACGCGGGAGGGTATTGCAGCCTCGACATCGAATTCGTCGAGGCGAACCCGGATCTGAGCCCGGTCAGCACGTCCGACACCGCTTCCGCGCTGCTCGCGGGCGTGGCCTCCGCGTTGGTGGTGATTTCGGAGACCTACCAGGTAATGACCCTGGCGACGACGGCGCCGCTGGCGCTGCTGGAGAGCGCCGCGACGGCGATGACGGGGCTGCCGTTCGACACGGTGGGCAGCCTCGGCGGCTTGATCGCGGCAGTGAGCGGCGCACCCACCGACACGACGGCGACCGCAGCGGCGGTGCAGGCGGCGACGCAGGGGATGGCGAGCGCCGTCATCGTGGCGCAGGCGGCGACGGCGGCGGTGGATGATCCGGTCGCGGGCTCGCCGTTCGTGATCGCGGTGCCGGTGGACCCGTCCGGCGGCTTGGCGCAGCTCGCGACGTGGGGCAGCACGCTGCCGGCGGTGGGCGGTGTGGGCAGCGAGAGCGCGGCGCAGGCGGCGCAGCAGGCCGGGGTGGTGGCGCTGGTGCAGGGCAACGCCGTGGCGGCGCTGGCGCAGGTCTACGCGAACGCGGACTGGATCTCCGCGGCCGATGCCGAGGCGGCGCGGACGCAACTGCTGGCGCTGCTGGATGCACAGGCGTCAGCGGCGGCGGACGCGGGGCAGGATGCGCTGTGGCACGCATGGTCCGGGCTGATCCTGCTCGCGATGCGGGACATGATCGCGCGGGCGCAGGCGCTCCCGCAGATGGGCGAGTATTCGACCGGCGTGCCGGTACCGAGCCTTGTGCTGGCCCAGCAACTTTATCGTGACCCGAGCCGGGCCGGGCAGCTCGAGGACCTGAATGACGTGGCGCAGCCACTGTTCATGCCGCCCGCGGGGATGGCGCTCGCGGCATGAGTGCGGCGGAGGAGATCACGCTGACGGTTGGTGGGCGGCGTTATCGGGGCTGGTCCGAGCTGAGGGTGACGCGTGGAATCGACCGTTGCGTGGGGGATTTCGACATCGCGGTGATGGGCCGCTGGGCCCCCCAGGACCTCCCGTGGCAGATTTTACCCTTCATGCCGACGACGCTTATGGTGGGACCGGACGTGCTGGTGACGGGATATGTGGACACCGTGGCGCCGGCGTTCGGGCCCGACCAGCACGCGGTGCGGGTGACGGGGCGTAGCAAGACGGAGGACCTGGTGGATTGCACGCCGGATATCGCCGGCGGCCAATACGCAGGATATCCCTTCGAGGCGATCTGCAGGGCGATCGCGGCGATGTTCGGGATCGGTGTGGTGGTGGAGACGACGCTCGCCGGGTCCGTGGTCGCGGATGCAACGATCGAGCGGGGGGAGACGGCGTTCCGGTTCCTTGAGCGGCTGGGGCGGATGGCGGGCGTCCTGCTCACGGACAACGCGGCGGGCGAACTGGTGCTCACGACGGCGGGGAGCGCGCAGGCATCCGGGCGGATCGCGCAGGGCGAGAATATCCTTCACGCGCAGGCGACGATTTCCGGGGCGAAACGATTCAGCGAGTACGTCGTGAAGGCGCAGCACGGGCTCTGCGGCGGCGTGACCTCGGTGCTGACGCAGCAGGAGGCGACGGCGAGGGACAGCTTGGTGCCGCGATTCCGGCCGAAGGTGGTGCTGGGTGAGACGCAGATGACGCAGGCGCAGTTGCAGGCGCGCGTGAACTGGATGTGTCGGTACAGCGCCGGGCAGGCGACGAAGGCGACGGTGGCCGTGCAGGGATGGCGGCAGCCGGATGGTTCGCTGTGGACGGCCAACCAGATCGTGCCGGTGAGCTCGACGTTGCTGGGAGTAGACCAGGATTTGCTGGTGGCGCAGGTGGAGTTCTCCCTCACGGCGCAGGCGGGCAGCACGACGACGATGACGCTGGGACCGGTGGAGGGATATGCGCCGGATCCCGGGCAGGTGCGGCTGTACAAGACGCGCGGGCGCAAGGGGCACGGCCGTGGGAGCGGCGTGAACTGGGCTGGCGCGGGCGTTATCCCGTGAGCCTGGAACACGTGCACCACATGGTGCGATCCGCGATCACGCGCGGGAAAATCGCGGCGTGCGCGCTCTCGGGGCGATCGCTGGCGCAGATCACGGGGCTCGCCGGCGAGACGAAGGCGAGCGTGGAAGTGCTGCATCCCTATGGCTGGTTCGCCAACCTGCCTCCGGGGGCCGACGTAGTGCTCCTGCAGGTCATGGGGACACGCGACCATCTGGTGGCGCTGGGCGGCGACGCGCTGGGCCAGAACGTGGCGAGCGCGCCGGGCGAGTTCGGGGCTAAACATTCGCTTGGCGCGCTCGTGCATCTGACGAATGACGGGAAAATCACGCTGCAGGATGCGAGTGGCGCGAAGGTGGTGCTGAACAACAACGGGCAGATCGTCGTTACGGGGAACCTGCTCGTGAGCGGCGACATCACGGACAATTATCAGACGCAGAGCGAAACGATCGCGGGGGCGCGGACGATATACAACGAGCACACGCACCAGGTGCCGAACGTGCAGGCGGGGTCCTCCACGCCGACGACGACGATCCCGACGCCGCAGGAGGTCTGACGGGATATGACCGACATCGCGCTGATCTGGGATGCGGCGCTCGGACGCGCGGACATGGCGCTCGCCGCCGGCGATTTTGCGATGGACGACGGGCTGGAGACGGCCGTCGTCATCTCGCTCTTCACGGACGCACCGGCGGACGCGGGGGATGCGATTCCCGATGGCGGCGGCGACCCGCGCGGGTGGTGGGGCGACATGCCGATCGACGCGGCGCAGCAGGGCCCCACGCCGCCGGACGTTACGGGATCGAAGCTCTGGCTGCTCGACCGCGCGGTGCTGACGAGCGAGACGCTGGCGCGCGCTGAGAGCTATGCCGAGGCGGCGCTGGCGTGGATGGTGCGGGACGGCGTGGCGCAGAGCGTGGGTGCCGTGGCGATCTCGCCGGCGCTCGGTGTGCTGGAGCTCACGGTGGAGATCCTGCAGGGGAGCACGGAGCGGCAGTTCGTCTACGCGTGGTCGCTGAGCGGCGTGACGCCGGGCGGCGTGATGGCCTCGACGGTGGTGCTGGACGCGCGGCCGAGCAACGCGACCTTCCTCGATGCGGCCGGCGCGCTCGTCGAGGTGGGACCGAACGTGCTGCGGCCGCTGTTCGCGAGCGGCGCGCAGGTGGGGAACCTGGTCGAGGCGGCGGCGACGAACTGGGTGCGGAATCCGCGCGCCGAGGGCGCTGTTGTCGGGACGCCGGGGACCGCGCCCACGGATTGGCAATTCGGCCTCGGCGCGGGCCTGTCGCAGGAGATCATCGGGACCGGAACCGAAAGCGGCGTGCCGTATGTGGATGTGCGCATCTTCGGCACGGCGACAGCGACCGGCATCGCGCTCAACGCCTACCTCGACACGAACAACGTTGCACTCGCCGATGGGCAGCAGTGGACGCTCTCGGCCTATGTGCAGGTGGTGGCGGGTGCGACGCCGAACGGCCAAGCGGAACTGCACATCGGGGAATACGGGACCGGATCCGCGTTCCCGGGCTTTGTGATCGCCGCGCCAACGACCTGGACGCGTTATTCTACCACGGCAACGGTCGCGGACCCGCCGTACACGGGCGCGGACGGCATGGTTTGGGTCTTTTGCACGGCGGCCGACGTGGTGGATTTCACCCTCCGCATCGGCGCGCCGCAGCTTGAACTCGGGGCGGCGGCAACAAGCGTGATCCTGCCGCCGGCGGGTTCGCCGGGTGTGACGACGCGCGCGGCCGATACGATCTGGACGCCGACCTGATGCCGCTCGGTATTCCATCCTTCTCCGACCTGCGCGCGCAGGCGGTGGCGAATCTGGCGGCGCGGGTGCCGGGGGCCGACACGTCGCTGGCACGGGCGACGCTGCCGGTGCTCGGCAACGTTGTCGGCGCGGTCGCGTGGGCCGCGTATCGCGCGCTGGCGTGGGTTTCGAAACAATTTTTTGTCGCGTCCGCCGAGGCGCCCTACCTCGACCGGCGGCTTGGCGAGGTCAACCTACCGCGGATCCAGGCGACGACGGCGGCCGGGAACGTTGTGTTTTCCGGCGCGGCCTCGACGCCGATTCCGCTCGCGACGCTGGTGGCGACCGCGGACGGCATGCAGACCTATGCGACGACGTCCGCCGCGGTGGTCGGGAGCGGCGGAACGATTTCGGTGCCGGTGCTGGCGCAGGTCGCGGGGTCCGCTGGCAACCAGGCGGCGGCGGCCGTGCTGACGGTGGTGACGGCGATTGCCTCCGTGCAGGCGACGGCGACGGTGGACACGAACGGCATCACCGGCGGCGCGGACGCGGAGACCGACGCCGCGTATCGCGTGCGCGGCCTGGCGCGGCTCGGGCAGCCGCCGCAGGGAGGGGCGGCGAGCGACTTCCTCGCCTGGGCGAAGGCATCCGGCGTGCCGACGCGCGCGTGGGTGCTGCCGCTCAACCGGGGTCCCGGGACGGTCGACGTGGCGTTCACGGTCGATAGCCGAGCGAACAACATTCCGCTCGCGGCCGATGTGACGGCGGTGCAGAACGCGGTCAACGCCGCGAAGCCGGTGATTGCCGACTGTGTCGTTTTTGCGCCGACATCAGACGCGCTCGCGATCACGGTGCACGGCCTGGTGGGGGGCGCCGGGATCACGCTGAGCGCGCTGCAGGCGTCCGTCACGGCGCAGCTGCAGGCGCTGGTGGCGACGGTGCCGATCGGAGGGCCAAGCACTGGCAGTACGGCGATTTCCGGCGACGGCGTGAGCGCGCCACTGCCGCCGGGGGCGCTGTTCCCGGTGCAGACGCCTGGGACGCTGTTCCTGAGCCAGATCGAGGCGGCGATCGACGCGGCGGATGGTGTGATCTCCTTTGATCTCACGGCGCCCGCTGCGGACGTGACGTTCGCGACCGGGCACATCCCAGCCGCGCCGACGATCACGTTTACCTGACATGACCTCGACGCCGTTCTCCGGCTACACCGCCGCGGGGTTCCAGCGGGCGGTGCAGGCGTTGCTGCCGCGCGGGCGGGCGTGGCCGCGCGCGCTGGATACGACGCTCGCGAATGTGGCGGGAGGGATAAGCGACACATTTTTCGGGTTGCACGCCGAGATGGTGCAGCTCTTGGATGTGGAGAGCGACCCCGCGCAGACGGTGCAGTTGCTGCCGGATTGGGAGGCGGATTTTGGGCTCCCGGACCCGTGTGTGGCGCCCAACCCATCGCTCGCGCAGCGGCACGCTGCGCTGCTGGCGAAGATCGCGGGGATCGGAGGACAGAGTACCGAATACCTGATCTCGGTCGCCGCGGCGCTGGGCTACACGATCACAATCACGACGTGGACGCCGGCGGCATACGGCATCGGCCAGTACGGAGTTGCGGATTACCTAGGCGCGGACTGGCGATTTGCGTGGCGCGTGAACGCGCCGACGGTGACGGTTACGTATGCGAAATATGGCGCGGCCGCCTATGGCGATCCCTTCTGGTCGATCAGCGACACGGCGCTTGAGTGCCGGCTGCGGGCGATCGGGCCTGCGTATGGTATTCTCTGGTTTAAATACGGGTAGGTAACGATGCAGTTGATCGCGAACGGCACGCAATATGGCACCTCGCCGCCGGTGCCTCAGGCGCCCGTGGGGACGCCGGGCTATATCAACAACCAGACGCCGGGCGCGGGTGTCACGCCGACGGTGGTCGATCCGGACGCGAACAACGCGATCATCGCGGAGCTCGTGAACCTGGTGACAGGCACGGGGATCGCGCTCGCCAGCGGCACGTTCACGCAGGCGATCCAGGCGGTGCGCCGGCTCGGGGCCGGGAACGTTTCGGTGCAGACGGCCACGGCGACCCTGACCGCGGATTCGGTCGGGCTCGCGCTCGTGAACGCGGGCGCCGGCGCGATGACGCTGACGCTGCCGGCCGCCGCGGCGCTCGGGGGCTATCCGCTGCGGCTCCGGTTCACGCGCACGGATAATTCGGCCAACGCCGTTACCATCCAGCGCGCCGGCGCCGACACGTTTGGGCCTGGAGGCGCGGCGCCGACGAGCTTTACCCTCGGAGTGGGACAGACCATCGAGATCGCGAGCGACGGCGTTTCCGCTTGGTATTGCGTGCACGATTCCTTCTCGGGGCAGCGGCGCGCGGTCATCACCTCGGGTGCGTCCAACTGGACGGTCCCGTGGGGGGTGACGAGCGTGATCGCCAAGGTGTGGGGCGACGGCGGCGGCGGTGCCGGGTCTGCCAGCGGTCAGGGTGGTGGTGGCGGCGGTGGT
Source organism: Acetobacteraceae bacterium (assembly GCA_027449745.1). Lineage (GTDB taxonomy): Bacteria > Pseudomonadota > Alphaproteobacteria > Acetobacterales > Acetobacteraceae > JAJZVV01. The sequence continues at coordinate 33,979 of DAIDKZ010000043.1, forward strand.
GGCGCGTATTGCGAGAGCCAGATCCTCGTGCAGCCGGGCGAGACGATCGCCTACAGCATCGGGGCGGGCGGCGCGGGCGGGACCGCCGGCGCGAACGGCTCGCCGGGCGCCGGCACAACCTTCAGCACGCTCACCGCAGGGGGTGGTGGCGCGGGGTCCGCATCGTCGCCCTATAACGGCGGCGCGGGCGGCGTGGCGAGCGGGGGCCAGGTCAACATGGATGGCAGCCGCGCCTCCGGCGGTGGCCCGTATTCCGTGCCGACCGGCGGAAGCTCTCCGCAGGGCGGCGACGGCGGTGGCGCGTCCAACGGTGGCGGAAGTGCCGGCGCGACGCCCGGTGGGGGTGGCGCGGGCTATGGGCCTGGTTCGGTGGGCGCCGGAATGGCGGGCGCGCCGGGGCTGATCGAGATCGTTTACTGATCGTTTCGAAAACCCAAGCCTCAAACCGCGCGGCGCACGTCGGCGGTCGTAAAGGAGCGTGCCGATGGTCGGACTCACGAACTACACGGCCGATAACGTGTTGAACTACATTGTCGGAAAAACGGCGGTTCCGGCGCTGCCCACCGTGTATGTGGCGCTGTTCACCGCGGTTGGAACGGACGCTGGAACTGGGTTCACCGAGGCGGCGTTCACCAACTACGCGCGCGCCGCGACCTCCGGCGCGACCTGGAACGCCGCGAGCGGGACTTCACCTTCCTCCATCTCGAACGCATCGACGGTGACGTTCCCGACCTGCGGCGCGACGGCGGGCGCCAACATCATCGCATGGGGGCTCTACGATGCGAGCACCGGCGGAAACCTGCTTGCCTGGGACTACCTTTATGCTGGCGGCTCCGGCTCGTCCGGCGCATGGCTGCCGTTCTCGTGCACCGCCGCGTCGCCTGGTGTGCTCACATCGCCTGCGCACGGCTTCTCCAGCGGCGATAGCATCGTTGTCACTGCGGAATATGGTGGTACGCTGCCGGCAACCGCGGGGTCGTGGACGGGGCTGCTCACGGTCGCGGGTGTGACGACGGACACGTTCACGGCCGGCGTCAACACCACCAGCACCGGCGCCGGGCTGCTGCGCAAGGTGGTGCCGCAGGCCATGGTCACGAACCTGACGCTCTCGTTCCCTGCCGGGGACCTGGTCCTGACGGGGGCGTGAGCGATGGCGGCGCGAGAACGACGGTAGCAGCACATGGCCTACCAGGCACATGCGCGCGTCTGGGAGACGCCGGTCACGGTCACGGGGACAGGCAGCATCACGTTGCCCGGCACTGCCGCGACCGGCGGCTACCGGACATTCGACGCCGCCTTCACGACCGGCGACACGTGCCCCTATCTGATCCACGACACGGTGACGGGAGCCTGGGAGGCCGGGACGGGTACCGTAACGATCGCGACGGGCGTTGCCACACTTGCCAGAACGACGGTGCTGGAGAGCACGAACGCCAACGCGCTGGTGAGTTTTGCCGGGAACGCCTGCGACGTGCAGGTGGATTATCCGCCGTCCACACTCGATCTGACCAACCCGGGGCTGCTGAATGTCTCCAACGTCTACACGGCGAGCGGAGCGATCGCGGTCACGGACGTGGTCGCGCTGATCAACGCGGCGAGCGCGGTCACGATGACACTCGCGGCAGGCTCGACGGACGGGCACGAACTGATCGTCAAGCGGTACGGCGCGGGGGCTGTGACGCTCACGGGGACGATCGACGGGGCGGCGGCGACGATCGAACTAGCGAACCCCTCCGTGCAGGAGGCCGTGGACCTCGCCTGGAACGCGTCACACGCGACGTGGCTGCTGATCTGAGGATGGAACGATGAGCTGGACATTCGCGCAGGTTAAGGCGGCGGACGCGGCGGCGGGGGCGAACCCCAACATCACGACTGCGGCGGCGACGCTCAACGCGCAGACGACCACCACGATTGTGGATGTGCCAGTCGGCGAGGTAGAGGGCTATCTCCTCGTCAACGGGATCCTGCCGGCGATGCAGGCCTGGGCAGCGGCGCACCCGACCGACACGACGGGCGTGCTTGCGGTCATCGAGAGCATGCAGGCGCTCGTCTCCGCGCCGACTCTGGAGACTGTTGCGATGAGCAACCCCGCCACGAATGCGGCGGTGACGAAGATGGTGGGTGCGTTGGCGGCGGCAGGGCTGATGACGAGCGCGCAGGCATCCGCACTGCTCGAGATGGCGACCGTGACCATTCCAGTCTGGCAACCGCCTATCACGCCCGGTGACATACAGACGGCGAGGGCGCAGCCATGAGCGTGCTGGCGTTTACCTACCGCGAGCAGAACGACACCCAGGTCTCGGACACGGTGACGATTGCCAGCCTCTCGACGCTGGCGAGCGCGGCCTATTCGGCGCCGTCAACGCTGGTGGACAACACGCCGACCAATGCGCGCGGGTTGAGCTACACCAAGGGGCTGCTGCGGCTCTCGTTCTCGGCAGCTCTGACGGCGGGAACCGGCGCGCCGTATATCGCGGCCTACGCGCTCAAGGCGATGGATGGGAGCACGCTGCCGAACCCTCCCGGCGCTACTGCCGCAGCGCCATCGCCGAATGCATATCAGGTTATCTGGCAGGCAGTGGCGAGCGGGGCGTTTTCGGTGGTGGATTTCCCGCCGTTCGATCTCGACCCGCAACAATACGGGTTCCAGATCTACAACAACTCCGGCGTGGCGTTTAGCGGAACGGCGACACTGACGCTGTATCGCTGGAACCCGAAGCTGGCCTGATGTTGCTCCTGACGCGCCCTAGGCTGCGAGATTTCCAAACGGCCCCGACACGGCCGGTGCGGATCAATTGGAAACATCCATTAGCAGCAGGCCTCGTCGGCGCGTGGCTGCTCAACGACGGAACCTGTCGCGATTACTCGGCTTTCGGCAATAATGGAGGCGCTCTAACCGGCATCACCATCACGCCAACCGCGTCGGGGCCGATGCAGAATTATGGCGGTAGCGGTCTAATCACAGTCCCATCGGCTTCCTCATTTCAAAATCCTTTGCCGCTCTCGATGCATTTTCGCATGGCGTGGACAACCATTAGTAATACCGTAGTGTTCGAATGTAACGGGAACAGCGGGGTTTCGGTGCAGACAAGCGCCTATCAACAGGGCACGTTATCTCTGTGGGTTGGCGGCCCGAGTCAGGGTGTGTATACGACAAGTACTTGGAACGATGGGGATATACACGATTTTTTGTTTTCCTTTTCCGCCAGTGGTGGAAGATCAGTCTATGTTGATGGTGTTGACAATTCTACCACATCAGGGACGCCCGGTGCGCCGACTTACGCATCATCGCCGCTCTATTTCGGTTCGCGCAATGGGGCCTATGGCTATATCGGGATGCTTTCCGATGTTCTGCTCTGGAATCGGTCGCTGGGGGCGGATGATGCCGCCTGGCTAGCGGCCGAGCCGGTCGGGATGTTGGAACCCATCTGATGACCGCGCTCTCTGATCTCTGGGCCGTCCTACACGGCGGCATCGCGCTCGATGACGCGGAGGCGGCAGCGCTGGGTGCGCCAGCAGGCGAAACGATCAGCCTGTGGGTGGTCTAAATGCCTATCGGTGCGCGTCCCGTTGGTGGTCTACCTATTGGCGGGTTGCCGTCGAGCGGGGGCGGCACGGCGGCCTATCTTGCCGGTCGCGCCGTCTTCAAGGCATCCGCTGCCGCCGCGAACACAAACATCGCTTCGACTTCGGCGCGCGCGACGACGTTGGCGGCGCTCCGGGCTGCCGGCGCGGCCTCGTCCTCGGCGGCGGGGCGCGCATCGGGCGCGACCTTCGGGCGTGCGGTCGCCGCTGCCTCGGCGCCGCTGGGGGCTCGTTCGCAGACCGCAACGACAGTTCGCGCGGCCGACGCCGCAGGCGCGGCGCTTGCCGGGCATACGGAGGGAGCGACAGCCGCTCGGGCGGCTGATGCGGCGGCATCGACGATTGCGGGCCGCACAGCGGCGGCCACGACGGGGAAGGGCTTCGCCTTTTCCGGCAGTATCGCGACGGCGGCTGCGCGCGCCTTCGGGGCGTTCATGGGGCGCGGGGGGCCGGCGGCATCCGCGGCGTTGGGTGCGCGCACGGATATCGCCGCGAGCGGTCGCGCTGCGGACAGCGCCGGGGCGTCTCTTGCGGGGCGCATCGAAACAGCTTCGACCGGGTGGGCGTTCTCGTTCGCGGGCAGCATCGCGACGGCGGCGGGACGGATGTTCGGGGCCTTTACCGGGCGCGGAGGTTCCCAGGCGACCGCGAGCGTGGCGGCGCGGACCAACGTGGCGACGGCAGCCCCGGCGACCGGCTCCGCGTCCACGACGCTGCTGGGGCGGATGCTGGCGGCGTTTTTCGGGCGGAAGCCACCGCCGGTGGGGCCGGCGCCGGAAGCGAACCCGGCGCACTTCAGTGTTCCCGTCGATCTGGTGACGTTCGCCGCACCAGTCGATGAGGTGGAGGAACAATGAGCGGAACGAAGAGCGTGAACGCGCCGCCGAAAGCGTGGACTGGGCTGCAGCCTGGTGAGCAACGGGTGAAATCGGCGTATCTCGGCGACCTGTTGCAGGCGCCGGACACGGGGCTGGTCAGCCCGACGATGGTGCTGAGCCGGCGCGACCTGCAGCTGATGACGGCGGCTGACATGACGATTGTCGGGGCGGTGGGGCTCGACCCGACCGCAACGATTGTGAGTGCTGTCCTACAGGGGGGAACCGTGACGCCGGTGGATTATTGGGCGCGGTGCGGTGCCCTCGGGAACGTCTCGGGACGTTTCTATTACCGAACGGTGCTGATCAGCGGGATCTGGGCACTCGGATGACCTCGGGGTGGTGGCGGACCGTGTTCGACCAGCTCGACTGCTTTCTCTGCGCCGTATGCGGGGGACCTCCGAACACGCCAATTTCACTCGCGGCCGCGCGCGCTGAAGAAACCGGCGCAGAGTGGGGCTGCTGGGTGTGTTGGTGGCTGCACCAGACCCTGCGGCAGCGGCATTGCGCGCGGACGCTCGCCGGGGAAGAGACAACGGGGCTCGCCGCAGTGAGCGCCGCGGTGCAGCTCGCGGTGGTGTTCGTGGGTATCTTTCTGCTGCCGGTCTGGATCGCCGCGAGGGCGTTCTGATGATGCTGTTTTCGGGCCGAGGTTTCCGGCTCTTCCCTCACCGTAACGGGGTTGTAACGATGATCGACAGCCAGAGCCGAGATCCGCGGGGCCGGATCTTCTTCGATGGCGCCATCGTGGCGGCGATCGTGATGCAGATCTCCGCCGCGCTGTATTGGGCGGGGATCATCCGCCAGGAGATGACCGACGTGACGACGCGGGTGACGGTGCTCGAGCGGCAGCAGCGGGACGGGGGCGCCACGATGACCTCCGTTGCCGTGCGGCTGGGTCGCATCGAGCAGAAGCTCACGGATATCGGGCAGAAGGTGGGCGTGCCGTGAGCGACGTGTTGAACGGCGCCTGGGATGGCGTGAGCGTTCCGGCGGCGGCGCGGGTGATCGTGCGCGCGGCGGAGGGGACGCGGCTAGTGCCCTACCAGGACGGCCGGGGCATCTGGACGATCGGCACCGGGGCGACGCGCGACCTGGCGGGCGAGCCGGTGACGGCCGCGACGCCGGCGCTGACGGATGCGCAGGCCGACGAGTTGCTGGCGCGCGACATGGCGACGGCCGCGGCTGATGTGGAGGCTCTGGTGACCGTGCCGCTGATGGTGCGGCAGGCGGCGGCGCTGATCAGCTTCGACTACAACGAGGGCCGCGGGCAGTTCAGCATGTCCACGCTGCTGCGCGAGCTCGACGCGGCGAACGTGGCGGACGTGCCGAATCAGCTGCGCCAGTGGGATTACGCCGGCGACGCGCCGGAGCTCGGGCTGTTGCGGCGGCGATGGGCCGAGGCGGCCGTGTTCGTCGGCGTCGAGCCGCGCGCGGCGATCGGGCGCGCGTGGTCGGACATCAACGGGTTTTCGGACTGGCCCGATTTCGGGGTGGTGTTGTGATCGGCCTGGCGTACGCGCTCTGGTGCGGTGCGGTCTGGCGCGCGCGGGGCGGCGCGCTGGCGAAGGTGACGGGCGAGAATTTCGGGACGCTGGCGACGCGCGCGGCGTGCGGGGTGCTGATCGCGGTGCCGCTCGCGCTGATGGCGCGCGACTGGTGGCTGCTGCTGATCGCGCCGGACGTGTTGGTGGGGCTGATGGAGGTGGGGTGGGCAGCGTTCATGGCGTTCGGCCGGGACGGTAACGCACACGTAACAGACTCGCCGTTCGACTGGCTGCCGCGGGCGATTGGGATACCTGAGTCGAGCCAGTGGACGGACGCGGTCGGGTGGCTGCAGATCGGGCCGGTATGCCTCGCGCCGAGCATGCTGACGCTGTGGTGGCTTGGCTATGCGTGGTGGTGGCTGATCGGGGCGGTGCTGGCGTTCGCGCCGGTCTATTTCGTGTTCGACACAATCGGCGCGCGGGGCTGGCTGCCGTCCTGGCCGGTCATCGACACGGAAGAAGCGTGGGCGGAAGTGGCGATGGGCGCGGTCATCGGGGCCGCGCTGGCAATGGCGGTAGGAGTCTGAAATGAGCGACATCATCAAGAAGGCCGAGGCGGACGCCGGCGCGGCCGTGAAGGCGGCGGAGATCGGCGCACGGGCCGAAGTGGCAGCCGGCCTCGGCGCGGCCGGAAGGTATGCCAACCAGGCGACCATCGGCGCGCAGCAGGCCGAGGTGCAGACGCAAGGGTTCCTGCGTCGCAACGTGTTTGCCGTGGTCAGTATCGCCGTGGTGCTGCTGGCGGTGGCGGCGTTCGCGGTGCTGCACGGATGAAATCGCTGCTGGCGACGTTCGCGGGCTCGGACGGCAAGACGGCGCTGCTGGCGGTGTGCTCGGCGGGGGGCGTGCTGACGTTCCTCGGCCTCGCCGTCGCCAGCTTCGCCCGTGGCGCGGCGTTCGAGCCGGGCACCTACGCGCTCGGGTGGGGCGGTGTGATCGCCGCGAGTGCTGCGGCCATCGGCGGCCACGATTATCTCGCCAGCAAGGCGGACGCGCTGGCGAACCCACCCGCTGGAGGCTCGTGATGGCGTCGCTCGGACGGTTCCTTCGGCGCGCGGCGTGCGCTGACCGTCAGCGCATTATCTATTTCTGCCCCGCGTGTGACAGTGCGCACCAGATCGCACTTGCGCCGGGCAGTCCTGCGTGGACGTTCGACGGCAACATCGAGGCGCCGACGTTCTCGCCGAGCAACCTATGCTCATGGTCAGGGTCCGACGGCGAGGAGGTTTGCCATCACTTCGTCCGCGCGGGCCGCATCGAGTTCTGTCCTGACTGCACACACGCGATGCGCAGACAGACGGTGCCTTTGCCAGAGTTCCCCTATGCGCCGAATACCTATGGCGGCATTGAGGAGGATTCCTGATGCCATTCCTCGGGTTCGTTGCCGGTCCGCTGGGCAAGCTGGCGATCGTCGTCGCGGCGCTGGCGGCAGTCGCCCTCGGCGCGGCCCTGTGGCTGCACGAGCATGATGCGAGGGTGCTGGCGGGACAGGCGGCCAAGGCGCAGGCGGTGGCGATGGCCGCGCAGCTCGCCGATGCCAAGGCGGCAACGGCGGCTGTTGCCCAGGTCGCGCATGATGCCGTGGCGCGCGCTGCGGCCCTCACGAATGCCCGAATGGAGATTGCCCATGCGACGGCACCGGCTGCCTCGTGCGCTGTCCCTGCTGCTGTGCTGCGGGCTGTTGACGCGCTGCGCCCCCGCCCCTGAGCCGACGGTCGTTCGGCCGGACGTACCGCCGCAGTTACTCGCCTGCGCGCCGGCGCCCATGGCGCCCGACCTCAATGTGCCGCGGTGGGACGAGGTTCTGGCGAACTGGGTGCTCGACCTCTCGGCGGCGGGGGCGGATTGCCGGGCGAAGCTGCGCGCGGTGGGGAACATCCTCGCGCCGGCAGCGCCGCTGGCGCGATAGGAGGGCGGTATGGCTGACGTAAAGGCGCACGAGCAGGATGACACCGTGCATGAGCGCGTGCTTTATCCCGAGCACGTGCAGCGGACCGAGAGTGCCGCCTTCCGCGACAATAAGCACATCCTCACGAAGAAGCTACAGCTCGGGTGTTGGGTGTGCGGGACGCGCGAGAACCTCGAGGTCCACCACCTGCATGAATGGGCGCTGTGGCCGAAGCTCGACGCCGAGAGGGTGCTTGAGTTCCTGAGGTGCTTCGACCCGTACGGGTTCAGCCGGCACATGGGTGAGCAGCCGGTGGAGAGCCCCGACGATATCCGCAACCTGTTGGTGCTATGCGAGGAACATCACCGCGGCGTGGATACCGGCGTGCACAAGCTGACGTATCCGATCTGGCTCCCACAGCGGGCGGTGAGGGGGGGGGGAGAGATTACGGTGGAGTGAGTGTCGATTCGGCTTGACATCCTACACTTTTAGTGTAGGGTGCGTTTCATACCCGGTGGGATAGGCCCGCTGGACGGAGGAGAGCCTCAGATGACCCAGATCGCTCAGAAGGAAGTCGCCCGCATCCTTGACCGGGCCGCATACCGCGCCGGCGAGAATGGCGCCACGCCCAAGCAGTGCTGGTTCCTGGCCGGCCTGATGGCCCGCAGCGGCGACGATGGCAACGACTTCCTGCTCGGCTCGCTGCCGCTCTCGAAGAAACTGGCGAGTGAGCTGATCGACACGCTGCTCGGCGCCGAGAAGGTGGCCGCGTGATGGACACCAGCCCCCGCTACATCGTGATCCCCGCCACAGGCTACGACCCCGCGCTCCACGACGAGCGCGACCTCGTCAGCGCGCGCGAGGCGATGCACGCCCTGCTCAACTACGACGGCGCCGGCTACGAGATTAGGCCCGAGGTGGACGGGCTTGGGTTCCGGCTTTGGACGCACCGGCCGCACCAGGGGAACCGTTACACCGAGACCGACATCTGGTCGCTGGAGACCGATGAGGCTGCAGCGACGGATGAGATCGCCGCCAGGGTGATCTCGCGGCGCGGGCTCGGCGAGCCGGAAGTCCTGACCGAGCAGCAGTTCCGGGAGATGGTGGCGCGGCTCGCCGCCGAGGCGGCCGAGTGACCACACTCGCCGCCCTGCTGATCGGACGCTGCGGCCTCTCACACCGGGAGGCCGCTGACGTGCTCGGCGTGCGCTTGGACACGGTCAAATCGTGGTCCTCGGGTCGCAATCCGATGCCGCCCGGCGCCGTGGATGAGCTGCGCGCGCTCTACGCCAGGATCGAGCGCACGGCGACCGAGGCTGTCGCTGTGGTGAGCAAGCGCGGCGCTGGCGTGGACGTGGTGGAGTTGGGGCTCGCGGCGGACGATGCCGAGGCTCAGGCCCTTGGTTGGCCGTGCGTCGGCGCGCACGCGGCGGCGCTGGGCGTCGTCGCGGCGCGGCTCGACAAGCCAGCGCGCGTGGTGCTGCGCGGCAGCACGATCTCGTCTATTGCTGCGGCCTGCGCGCACGGCGTCGATTGACAAACCGCGCGCCGACAACCATCGATTGTTGCGCCCCTAGGTGATTGATCTTGCTTCTGCGCGTAGGATCATGACGTAGATCGCTCTCATTTATTTCAATGCCCTAGCTCTGGTTTTTGTCGTGTTTGTCCGGGGTGCGGACAAACGGTGGATGGCGGCGGTGGCGAGGCGTTCCTGGTCGGCGCTGCGGGTGTAGAGCGCCACCATCGAAAGCGTCCGGTGGCCGGTGATGGCCGCGATCTCGTG